>JBCCVW010000068.1:0-20221 GCA_039194665.1 Actinomycetota bacterium | reverse complement strand
GTCGGGTTGATCGATTGGCGGGATCGCATCGAGGAGCTCGGCGCGCAGCTCAGGAGTGGATTCGGGCAACGCCACCGAGCCACCGTCGAACGTGTCGAACACGATCTCTGACAACGGCACGCTATGGACGTCGAGGTCGACGTCGGGCGGGACCTGGGCGACGAACGGTTCGTCGTCACGTGCGGCGTCGCTCTCATCTGCCGCGCACGAAGCGGCGAGCAGCCCCACCATCACAATCGAGGCCGGCCAGCGCACCATACGACGGGCCAAACCCGGTTCGGCGCCGCTCCCTTCCAGGGCTGCTCGCTCAGGGGGATACCCGCAACAGTCCTCTCGCCGCGGCGAGCGCATCGGCACGGAGGTCGCCGTCGGGTTGCACTCGTGCCGCAAGGTGCACTCCTTGCAGCGCCGTCGCCAGCAGCGCAGCGAGTTCCGAAGGAGCAACGGGCGGATCGAGCTCGCCTCGGCCGGACGCGGCGACCAACGCCTCTTCGATGCGGTCGCGCATCTCGACGGCGAGCGCGGCGATCTCGGCAGCCAACTCGGGGTCGTCGTCGCGCATGGTTTCGGCCATGCCGACACCGACGAGGCAACCCAACCGGCGATCGGCCAGATCCATCGCTGCGAAGCAGTCGATGAACTCGTGCAGCGCGGCCAGCGGCGACGCGCCGTGACGCAGCGGCTCGTACAGGGGGAGGATCGAACGCTCTCGGTAGTGCGCGAGTGCGGCGCGGAACACCTCGCGTTTGTTGCCGAAGTCGTCGTAGAGACTCCGCGACCCGAGACCGGTTGCAGTACGCAGGTCGCGCACCGACGTGGCCGCGTATCCGCGTTGCCAAAACAGCATCATCGCCCGATCGAGGACGCGGTGGCGATCGTAGGCCTTCGCCGGACCGGGCGTCATGGTGTGGACTCCAGTAGGCCGCGTCGCCACGACGCAATGGCCTCGCCGATCTCGTCGGGCGAGTCCTCTTGCACGTAGTGGGCGCCGCGCACCGTGACCTCGGTTTGATTCGGCCAGCGCCGAGCAAACTCCCGATTCGAGCCGGTGAGCACCGCGCCGGGTTTGGCGTTGACGAACAGCTTGGGAACCTCACTGCTGGACAGCCACTCGGAGTACGCGCCAACGACGTCGACCACGTCGGATGGCGCGCCGCCGAGCGGCAGCTCGCGTGGCCATGTCAGGGTGGGCCACCGGTCGGCCGAGCTCGGGAACGGACGGCGGTACGCGTTGTACTCGGCATCGCCGAGCATGCGCATCACCGATCCGGGCAAAATCTGCTCGACGAACAGGTTGCCGTCGAGTACGGCCGACTCGCCGGCCTCCGAGCGCATCATCTCGAACACCGGCCGCACGGTCTCTGGCCACTCGTCCCAGCTCATCGGGCGCACGATCGCCTCCATGTAGGCGATGCCCAGGACGGCGTCGGCGTGGGTCCGCGCCCAGTCGAATCCGAGGGCCGACCCCCAATCGTGGACCACGAGCGTGACGCGGTCGCGCACGTCGAGCGTCTCGAGCAACGCGTGCAGGTACCGACGGTGTTCGACGAACCGGTAAGTGTCGGGGCCCGGTTGGCCGAGCTTGTCGGAGTCGCCCATGCCGATCAGGTCGGGGGCGATGCATCGTCCTTGGTCGGCCAGGTGGGGGATCACGTTGCGCCACAGGTACGACGACGTCGGGTTGCCGTGGAGGAACACGATCGGGTCGCCCTCACCCGCTTCGACGTAGGCCATGCGTTTGCCGAGCACCTCGGCGAAACGCTTCGGCGGTTCGAGACCCGACACGGGCGGGCGATCGCCCTCCATCGCCGGTTGCACGTACGGACGCGCCGGGCCCGAGCTCTCCAGGCGTATCGGCACGATGTCGCGGTAGTCGGCGCTGTCCCACCAGGCCTTGGCATCGTCGGTCGTGGGGAAACGGATGATCACGTTGTGGTTGCGTGCTTCGCCGTCGCCTTCCAGCTGTTCGGCCGGGCTGGCCGCGAGGATCCACCCGCCGTGGGGCTTGATCGTTCGAATGACGCCCTTGGCGTACGTGTTGAACCGTTGGCGGTCGTGCACGTCGAGGCTGACGACGAAGTACGCGGGCATCGGGGGCTCCAGTCCGAATGAAATTTGAGAACGTTCGATCTCAGACTAGTTGGCGGTCCTGGTCCTGAGGGATCGACGTTCGGTGCGCAGGCGATGCGCGCTCACACGAACCACAACCGGCGCAGCGACCTCGACGACGTCTTGCGCTGTCGTCGCTCGATCAGCTGCGCTTGGCGAAGTCGAAGCCGTCGAGCGCGTCGGCGGCGTCGACATCGATGTTGGCGGCGCCGCCGAACGCATCGAGACCGAGGTCGCGACGGATCGACGCCGACGTCCCTGCCAGACCGTCGTCGACGGGAATTCCAATCCCGTCGGCCACCCGCACCAGCCCGGAGAACGCGGCGATCGTCGCCACCGCCAGTCCTGCACCATCGGCCCCGACCGCCTCGACGACTGCCGCACGCACATCGTCGACCGCTTCACCGCGCACGGCCGCCTCAGCCAGGGCAATCAGCTCAGCGCCCGCCGGCACGCCCACGTCTGACACGTCGGCCCCGACGGTTGCGCCCAGGTCTGCGTTGCGACCGATCGCTTCGCTACTCGCACGGAGCAGCGTGGTGTGCGCAGTCGTTCAATAGAAACACTCGTTCATCGCCGCCACCCGCGAGGCGACGAGTTCGACCTGCGGCCGCGACAACGGCGAGCCCTCCCACACGAGCTCGGTGAACTTGTCGCCGGCGTAGAGCGCAGCAACGAGTCCGAGAAAGGTCTCGTTGGCGGACGGCACGAGGCTCAGCGCGCGCACGACGTTCACCATCGGCAGGTCACCAGCGACGTCGACGTAGGCACCGATGTCGATCATTCCGTCGGGTCGCTGACGGGTGGGCTGTCCCGCGTCGGCAGCTGGATCACGCAGTGCAGTCGCCGGCTCACCTGCCGCCTCGGCGTACATCCGCAACATCACGGTCACGGCGACGATTCCGACGAGTTCCACATAGGCGGCGTCGCCGAGTGCATCGATCTGCGCCGACGCCCACTCCCGATCGATGGTCCCGGCGTTGGTGGCCACGCGATCGACCGCGGCCAACGCGGTATCGCCGAGGCCGCCTGCGTCGCGCGGCAGCTCACGCATCCACGGCGCTGTTGCGCGCTGAGTGAACGCGGCGTCAGCTCGCCGCACGATCGCCCCGACTCTTGCGGCATCCCACCAGGTGCCTGATCCGGCCAACCTGCCGCGGGCCCGATCGAGCGCATTGCGCACCACAACCGAGGTAACGACGTCACTGCTCATGACACGGCGTCGTGATGCGCGCCCACGAGGACAACAACCATCTGGCATGGCTCGTCGTACGGGTTGCGCCAGGCGTGACGGGTGCCGTTCTGCACCACCGTGTCGCCAGGGCCCAACTCGGCGGTGACGCCATCGTCGAGTTCCAGAACGACGCGACCCGACACGATGAACTCGTAGTCGATCGTGGCGGTGGTGTGCATCCCGGGATTGTCTGGCTCCATGTGGCCGGCCATGCCGGGCAACTTCTGTTCCATCTCGGCGAGCGCCGCCTCGAAGTCGATATCGCCGAGCGGTGCTTGATCGTCTGGCGGAACGGTGAACAACCCGAAGCGAAATCCTCCAAGCGGCGGGAAGTACTGCCCGGCGTCGGGCCGACTTCCGTCATCGGGGAACTGCGCTGGTTGATCGCCGCCCCACAACCTCAAGAACTCGAATCCCGGCACGATCTCGATCGTCGTCGGTTCGACTACCTCGTCGCTGGCAACGATCGCCTTGCCGCCGTCGTCGTGACCGGTGACCACTCGTCGTATCCCCATTGCGCCCCTCCTCGATCGGACGCTCGCAGAGTAACGACTACGGGGCGGCGGCTGTGCCGGGCCGGCAAAGTCAGCCGTCGACGTAACGACGCACGGAGTCGATCGTGCTGTCGGCGGGGATCGCCGTGATGACCACGCCATTGGTCGGATCGCTGGCGTGCACCCACTGGGTCGCACTGACGGCGATACCCACATGGTTGATGGTCTTCGATCCACGACGCTTTTGGAAGATGAGGTCACCCGGCTTGATCGGCTCGTTCTCGAAGTCGACGGCGCTGCCCTGCATGGCCTGTGCGGCGCTGTAGTGCACCAGCGACACGCCGACCTGCTCGAAGGCGGCAACGGTCAGACCCGAACAGTCGAAAGTCTCGGGGCCAGCGGTGAAGAACTTGTAGTCCTTGCCAACCTGCGCCCGGGCGAAGTTGACGACGGCGTCGACCCGCGACGAGGAGGGCGCGCTCGCCACTGCCTGCGGCGCGCTCGGTGCACTCGCCGGCGCAGTGCCGCCCGCTGGGATGGCGAGTTCGCGTCCCGGATGAATCACGGTGTCGAGGCTGAGGCCGTTCTCCTGCAGCAACGCGCCGAGGCTCACGCCGTGGCGCATGGCGATGATCGACAACGAGTCGCCGGACACGATCGTGTAGCTGAGTCCCGACGGTGCGGCGGGGGCGGGAGCAGGAGCGGCGCTCGGCTCAGCGGCCGGCGCAGAGGCGGCCGCTGGAGCAGTCCCCCCAGCGGGGATCGCCAGCTGCTGACCGGGCATGATCACACTGGTCATGCCCAGCCCGTTGGCCTGCAACAGCGCTGCGAGGCGCACCCCGTGACGGTTGGCAATGAGCGACAGCGCATCACCGGACACAACCGTGTAGGTCGAGGCGGCAGCGCTGCCGCTGTCGTTGGCCGAGGGTGTCGCCGAGCGTTCCGGGACGCTCGTCGGTGCGACACCACCCTCAGGAATCGTCAGACGTTGCCCCGGCATGATGATGCTCTCGGCCGTGAGGTCGTTCACATCGAGTAGGGCCTTCAGGGCCACGCTGTGCTCGGTGGCGATGCGCAGGAGGTAGTCGCCGGGCTCCACCACGTAGGTGCCGCCGCTCGCGGCAGCGGGTGACGCGGTGGCGGTCGCCAGGGCGGCGGTGGAGATCGCTAGAGCAACGGTGAGGCGTCGGATGACGGTCATGGTTGTTGGATCGGCGCGACCGATCTGCGACTTAACAAGTTCTTTGCAGAACGCTGACGCCGCGATGACAGTCCCGGCTCAGTGCAGCGACATGGCGATGATCGCCTCACCCTCGCTATCGACCTCGCCAGTGGGCACGAAACCGAGACCCGCGTAGAAGCTCGCTGGCCCATCGTCGCCAGCAACGACGCTGGTGAGCAGCTCGTCCGCTCCCTGCGCACGCACGAGATCAGCCACCGCCCGCACGACCTCACCACCCAGCCCCCGGCGCTGATGGTGTTCGTCGATCAGCAGCTTCCACAGGAACCACGGGCCGATGACGTCCGGCGGGTCCGGCTCGACATCCCAACTCAACAAGACGTACCCGACGGCCTCACCGTCGGCATACACCGCCCGCGACCACGGCTTGGCCTCGGGGAACTTCTCGGCGTCGGCCATCACCTCGACGATCTGGCCGCCGACATATCGCTCCGACTCGGGCGCGATGCGCAGTGTGAGCAGCGCGGCGCGAACCTCGTCGTCGATCTCCACCAGCTCGATCATTCTTGACCCCTCGCCCGATGGTACGGAACTCGAGCGGAGCTCGCCGACAACTGCGACGTTTCAACAAACCACCGCTCTGATCGCACGCGCGACGCCACGCGCCAGGGGGCTCGACGCGATGACCGATTCCCGCCAGTATGCCCGGCATCGAATGACGAGAATCGTCGTATGCCCCTCGCCGACGGACTCGCCTTCCGACCGATCACCCGCCAACGAGCGACCGAGCTGCGTCGCGCCGGCGGCGTTCCGTACGTCGCCGACGCGGCGCCCGGCTACCCGTGCCGACAGTGCCTCCGCGACGCCGAGATCGGCGACGAGCTCATCTTGGTGTCGCACGATCCCTTCACCGGCGACAGCCCGTACCGATCGGCCAGCCCGATCTTCCTCCACCGCGACGACTGTGGCGAACCCGACCTCACCGACGTGCCGCAACAACTCGCCGTTCGTTCGCTGTCGCTGCATGCGTTCGACGCCGACGAGATGATGCTCGACGCCGCGCTCGTCGACGGCGCAGCGCTCGCTGACTCGGCGCTCGCCTTGTTCGAGCGCGCCGACGTGGTCGCGGTCCACGTGCACAACCAGCCGCGCGGCTGTTGGGCAACGAGCATCGAACGATCGCCCTGAACCCAGCGAGCTAGCGTCGCCCTCCTCAGCACAGAGGAGCGGCATGGACGGCATCCACGACATGGGCGGCATGGAGGGCTTCGGCCCGATGGTGCGCGACGAAGCGATCTTCCATGCGCCGTGGGAACGAACGGCGTTCGGTCTGGCCACCGCAGTGCAGATCGTGGGCAACACCGACGAGTTCCGGCACTCGATCGAGCGCCTCGACCCGGGGTTCTACCTGACCGCCGACTACTTCGGCCGGTGGCTCGGCTCGCTCGAGATTCGCGTGGTCGAGCGCGGCCTGCTCGACAGCGACGAGGTCGACGCCCGCGCCGGCGACAGCCGCGCCCGGCCCGGGGCGGCCGCTCCACGCTCGCTGCCCGTGGAGTCGCCAGACGGTGGGCCACACCGCGAACTCGATCGAGCACCACAGTTCGTGGTCGGCGATGCGGTGCGTGCCCGTGACGTTCACCCGGTCGGGCACACTCGACTGCCGGGATATGTGCGCGGGCATCGCGGTGTTGTCACGCATGTGTATCCCGCCTTCGTGTACCCCGACGCCAACGCCCACGGCGATGGCGACGACCCGCAGTATGTGTACGCGGTGCAGTTTTTGGCGAGCGACCTGTGGGGCGACGGCAGCCATACGGTCAGCGTCGATCTCTTCGAGCCCTACCTGGAGGCCCCGTGAGCGACGAGCACCACGATCACAGTCACAACCATGAGCACGACGACGATCCGCGGGCGTTGCGGGCGAACGCACTCGAGGCGATCCTCATCGAGAAGGGCCTGATCGATCCGGCGGCCGTCGATGCCACGCTCGACTACTTCGAGAACGAGCTGGGCCCGATGCATGGGGCCAGAGTTGTCGCCAAGGCGTGGAGCGACCCGGCGTTCAAAGCGCGCCTGCTCGACGACGGGCTCAGTGCAATCGGCGAACTCGGCCTCGGTGGCCCACAGGTCGACCACCTCGTGGTGGTGGAGAACACGCCCGACACGCACAACGTCGTCGTGTGCACGTTGTGTTCGTGTTACCCGTGGGGGCTGCTCGGCTTGCCACCAGCGTGGTACAAGTCGCTGCCGTACCGCTCGCGTGTGGTGCGCGAACCTCGGGCCGTCATCGCCGAGATGGGCTGCGAACTCCCAACCGACATCGACATCACGGTGTGGGACTCGTCATCGGAGGTGCGCTACTTCGTGCTTCCGGAGCGGCCAGCAGGGACCGATCACCTCGACGAAGACGCGCTCGCTGCGCTCGTCACCCGCGACCAGATGATCGGTGTCGCCCGATGAGACCCGAACTCGACACCGAGGGCGCGGCCGCGCCGCCCCGGGTGAACGGCGAGATCGTCTTCGACGATGCGTGGCAGAGCCGGGTCTTCGCTACGACGATGGCGGCCTGCGACGCCGGGCTCATCGACTACGAGTCGTTCCGCCCGCAGCTCATTGCGCAGATTGCGCGCCGCGACACCGACGGCACCGGCCTGCACGCAGCCACCTACTGGGAGGCGTGGCAGGACGCCTTCGAAGCCCTGGCGCTCGAGGTCGGGCTCGTCAGCCCTGCTGAGATCGACCAACGAGCTGCGGCGTTCGCAACGCACTCTTGAACGTTCGCGCGCCCGTTCTCGGCCCGTCCTTACCCGGCGCGCCTACGGTGCGCAATATGAGGAGTCGAGTCGGTCGACGGACCTTCCTGATCGGCGCCGGCGCCGCTGCGGTGGCTGCGTGTAGCAGCAGCAGCGACGACTCCGCGGCACCAACTGGCGCTGACCGCACCGCTCCACTCGACTCGCCGAACCCGTCGACGAATCGAACGCCCGGGACGTCGGCGCCGTCTCCGACCGACCCAGATCCGACGACGAGCGCGACCACGACTGAGTCCACGGCGTCCGATCCGGCCGAACCACCGGCACTCACGACGGACCAATTCGCCGCTCTGGCGGTCTGCGCCACCCTGCCCTCCTCCACAGCAGGACCGTTCCCGACCATCGAGCAGCTCGACCGACGCGACGTCACAGAGGGTTACCCCGGGCACCCACTGCGGCTCGGCATCCGTGTCGTCGACGAGACGTGCCAGCCGATTCCAGGCGCCGAAGTGGAGATCTGGCACGCCGATGCCACCGGCGACTACTCGTCGTACCTCGACAACGGCACCGGCAAGGACGAAGGCGAGGGCACCACCTTTTTGCGCGGGTTCCAGACCGCGGATGCCAACGGCATCGTCGAGTTCCAAACGATTTACCCCGGTTGGTACAACGGCCGCGCGGTGCACATCCACACCAGCGCACGCGTCGCCGGCGGCGAGGTGCTCACCGCGCAGCTGTACTTCGACGAGCCGTACACCGAGCAGGTGTATCTCGACGGGCCGTATGCCGAGTTCGGTTCGCCCGACACGACGTGGTCGACCGACTCGCTGGCCGACAACCCGGCAACTGACGGCACCGGGATCACCCTCGTCGCGGCACCGACGTGGAACGGCGACGGCACGCTCGGCTTGGTCAACATGGGTGTGCGCGTCTGAGCGCGGCGGTCAGCCGAGTCGGGCGAATTGGCGGCCGAGCCAGTCGCGTTGATCGGCTTGGTAGCGCTTGGCGATCGCCGTGTCGACGAACAGTCCAACGCCGTGCGGGGCACCGGGATACACGTGCAACTCGGTTGGCACCCCGGCGCCGTAGAGGCGCATCGCGTAGTGCACGTCTTCGTCGCGGAAGCCGTCGGCGCCGCCGACGCACACGTATGCCTCGGGGAGCCCGGTCAGATCGTCGGCCAACCCGGCGGCGGCGTACGGCGGGAGGTCGTCGCTGCCGTAGAGGTCGCCGAGGTACGACCGCCAGCCGAACTCGTTCGACTCCTTGCTCCACAGCAGCAAACCGTCGAGCTGACTCGATGTGGTGGTCTGGGTCGGGTCGAGCATCGGGCAGTTGAGCAGCTGGAACTGCACCGGCACCTCGCCGCGATCGCGGGCGAGCAACGCCAGGCCGGCGCACAGTCCACCGCCGGCGCTATCTCCGGTGATGCCGATCTTGTTCGGATCGATGCCGAGCTCGGCAGCGTGGGCGTATGTCCAGGCAAGGCCTGCGTAGCAGTCTTCGAGCGGCCCTGGATACGGCGTCTCGGGGGCGAGCCGGTACTCGACCGACACACCGACGATGCCGAACCGATCGCACCACGAGTCAAACTTCGGGTCGTCCTGATCGCAGCTGCCGATCATGTAGCCACCGCCGTGGATCGAGTACACGCAGGGCAAGGGACCGTCGGCGCCGACCGGTCGATGCACACGCACGAACACGTGCGGATCGTCGGACACGACGTGATCGGTCCGCGTCACCCGGTCGCTCAGGGGCGGCAGCTCCCACAACGTCGTCGCCCGCAGCGCGGGCAACTGCTCCGCGCTGACGTGCGGAATCGCAAGCAGCTCACGCAGCGGTTCGATCTCGTGATGTAACGAAACGGTGGCCATCTGGCTCCTCATGCTGACGCAGCGAACGATGCGCGCCTCACAGTAGGTCGAAGTCGAGCAACACATCGCCAGTCGCTCTCCGGTCGGCTGCGCGCCGTGTCGGCGCCGTCGGTTGTGGAAGCCGCACGTGTTGACGCCGAGAAGCGACATGCCCGCCGCGACGAGCGGTGCAGCGCTGCACCGTGGTGGCACCACTACACTGCGTGGCCATGGCGGGCGGGCATCCATCCGGGCCTTCCGGACTTCCGTCCGGCAAAGTTGCCGACGTCGCCGACGCGATGGTCGACAACGTCGACCGCATCGTGCGCGGCAAGCGCGACGAGATCCGGTTGGCCTTGTGCTGCCTCCTCACCGAGGGCCATCTACTGCTCGACGACGTTCCCGGCACCGGCAAGACCAGTCTCGCCAAAGCGATCGCCAACTCGATCGCCGGCAGCTGGAAGCGGGTGCAGTTCACGCCCGACCTGCTGCCCACCGACATCACGGGCGTGATGGTGTTCGACCAGAGCAGCGGGGCCTTCTCGTTCCGCGAAGGCCCCGTGTTCACGAACGTACTGATCGGCGACGAAATCAACCGCGGCAGCCCCAAGACCCAGTCAGCGCTACTCGAAGTGATGGAGGAGCGCCAAGTCAGCGCGGACGGCGTTTCTCGCCCGGTCCCCCGCCCATTCTTCGTGATCGCCACGCAGAACCCGCGCGACTTCCAAGGCACGTTCCCGCTCCCCGACGTGCAGCTCGACCGCTTCGCCATGCGCCTGTCGCTCGGCTACGCCGATCCCGACACCGAGGTGTCGATCCTCGAACGATTCCACCGGCGCCTCGACGATCATGACCTCGAACCGGTCACCGACGCCACCGAGCTCGACCAGGTGATCGATGAAATCGACCGAGTCGAAGTCGTACGCTCGATCCACGACTACATCGTCACCATCGCAGCGGCCACACGGAGCCACCCCGACCTACGGCTCGGGGTGTCAACGCGCGGCACACTGACGATGCTGCGCATCGCCCGGGCATTCGCCGCCACCGATTCGCGAGGGTACGTAACGCCCGACGACATCAAGGCGATCGTCGCGCCGGTGTGTTCTCACCGCATGGCGCTGACGCCCGACGCCGAGTTACGCGGCGTACGCATCGATGCCGTGCTCGCCGAATTGGTTGAATCGATCCCAGTTCCCCGCGCCCGCGAGGGCTGACCAGTGCTGACCCGCTCCGGACTCGGGCTGCTGCTGTTCGGCATCACCGCAGCGATCCTCGGTCTGTGGTGGGGCTACGAAGAACTCGTGATCGGCGCGGTCGCGGCCGGTGCCGTCTTGCTGATGGCCGTCCTCGCCGCTCAACGTCCGCTGCGCGCCACCGTCACCCGACGCGTCGACGCACTGCGTATCGCCCGTGGCGATCCCATTCCGCTGACCTACAAGGTGCGCAACGCCACGGCGTTCCGGTCGGGACGAGCCACGCTCGTCGACACCTGCGACGACCAGGAGACACGGGTAGAGCTCGCCCCAGTGGCCGCGCGCAGCGAGGAACTCGTGGATGGTGCCCTCCCCACCCGCCGCCGCGGGGTGTTCGACGTCGGTCCGTTCGACATCGTGCGCATCGATCCGCTTTGGCTCGCCGTGGGACGACGCGCCGATCGCACGAAAGCGTCGGTGATCGTCCACCCCAAGGTGTACGACCTGACCGGACCACATGGTGCGGTACGGGTCGTCGAGAACGAATCGGTCATCCGCCGAGCGACGACCGACCCCATGTCGGGTTTCGTGTCGATGCGCGAGTACGTGAGCGGGGACGATCCACGGCTGATCCACTGGCCGACCACAGCACGGCTCGGCACGCTGATGGTCCGCGAGCACGTCGAGGTGCGGCGGCCCGAGTTCACCGTCGTGCTCGACACCGCAGTGCGGGCCATCGACCCCGACGATTTCGAAGAGGCAGTCGACGTGGCCGCGACACTGGCGGCCCACGCGATCCGCTCCGGGCTCGACGTCGTGCTGCGAACCACCTCGCACCACGTGCCAGGCTCCGCAACAACGATCGCCAGCGAGCCCGAAGTGCTCGACCTTCTCACGCCGGTGCACTGCACCGACGACGACGACACGATCCCCGTGGCCACACTCTTCTCGGGTGGCCTGGCCCGCAGCGCCGTCCTGATGGTGACCGGCCCGCGTGGCCCATCGAGCCGATTCGCCTCGCTCGATCAGATGGCAACCGTGCGCATCGGGCACGGTGCACAGGGCGGACAGGGGATCCTGTTCGCTGCCGACGACGCCCGCGAGTTCGTGCGCAGGTGGCGATCGTGGACCTGATGTCGCGCACTCGTCTCGCCATCGTTGCACTCATCGGCGTGACCCTCGGGGTCCTCGCCTGTGCAGTGTTCGACCGCTGGTTGTGGGTGCTGCCGCTGGCCGGCGCCCTCCCAGCGGCGGCGGCAATCGTTCGCCCGCGATGGACAGCGGTGATCGCTCCGATCGGTGCCGTGGTGGCGGTGATCATCGCTGTGATCAGTCAGAGCGGCCAATTGAGCGATGTCGTTGACGCTGCAGTGGCCGGCCCGCAACGGCTGCTGACCACCGAGTGGCCGAGCCCAGCCACCCCGGACCTGGTCGGCACGATCGCTCTCCTCGTGTCCGCGGCGACTGCGATTTCGGCGATGCTCGCCGTGCGGCCGCGCTGGCACCTCCTGCCGCTTGCACCAACCGTGCTGGCATACGTCGTCGTCGTGGGCCTCAGTGCGCCGGCGGGCGCGCACCTCGTCGGACTACTCGTGATCGGCGTGCTCGCCATCTGCCTCGCCGCGCTCCGGCCAGGGACATCGCTCGCCGAGCGCGCTGGCCTCCTCGTCGGCGAGCGACGGCTGGTACCACTGGTCGCCACCGCGCTGGCCATCGCTGCGTTGGTCAGCGTGCCGGTGGCGATGTCGGTTCGGGCCGACCCGCGACGCAACGAACCGCCGCAGCGAACGGCACCGCTGCTCGATCCGATCGAAGCGACGCTGGCGCTGCGTAATCTCGACCCACCGATCGACGTGCACCGGATCGAGTCCGACGGAGCGATCCCGATTCGCTGGCGCACCGCCGCGCTGGCGGACTACGACGGCGAGCGGTGGACGCCGACCGTGATCGTCCGGCCGATCGGGCAGACGCTCGGTCCAGCGGGGCCGACCGCCCAGGACTACGTGATCGGCTTTCTCGACGACGACATCTCGCTCGTCCCACTCCCCGGTCCCCCGGTGGCCATCGACACCGCGGTGGAGACCGACGCCGACCGCACGGTGGTGCGTTTGGTCGATCGGCCGAGCGGGCCGGTCGAGGTCACCGCCAACCTGGCCCCGGCGGCGGCGAGCGAGGTCGCCCTCGCCACCCGGGAGATCGACGACTCGGTGTCGGGCCTCACCGAACTTGCCGAACAACTCGGGGGCGACGGAACCACGGTCGAGCGCCTCGATCGCATCGCTGACACGATGCGCGACGAGTTCGTGCTCGACTCCGGGGTGCAAGGTGGCGGGTTGCAGCGGGCGCTGCTCGAACGCTTCCTGCGCGATACGCGGCGAGGCACACCCGAACAGTTCGCCGCCTCGTACGTGTTGCTGGCCCGAGCACTCGGTGCCGATGCCCGCGTCGCTACCGGCTTTCTGATCGAACCCGGCGATGGGGCGGTCACCGTGTCGTCAGCAGACGCCCAGGTCTGGCCCGAGCTCGCCCTGAGCGACGGCCGTTGGGTCGCTGTGGACCCCGTCCCGGCCGAAGAAGCGCCCGACGACAACCCGACGCCACCGGAACCACGAACACAAACGCCGGCTGCACCGCAACCACCGATCGCGCCACCGCCCGAGCCCGCCAATCAGGACGACGACGCCGCCACCGGAGACAGCGACAGCGACGAGGGCGCACTGTCGACAGCGTTCGACTGGGTCTTGCGCGTGGTCGCCGTCGGAGCAGCGGCGCTGATGCCTGTCGTGGTCGCGGCCGCGTTGATCTTGTTCGTCAAGGCACGTCGGCGAACACGCCGCTTGAAGCATCGCGTTGCCGCCGAGCGGATCCGCGGCGCCTGGGCGAGCGCCACCGATGCGCTGGTCGATGGCGGTCTCGCGATCGACGACGCCGACACCGACTCGGAGATCGCCGGTGCCGGAGCGACCGTCACCGGAGCGTCGGCGCAGTGGGAGCTGGGACGCCTGGCCGCGCTGTCGAGCGCCGCCACCTTCGGCGATCCGGTCGGCTTGGACCAGTCCGCCAGTGACGCGGCGCTCTATCTCAACGCCGTCGAGCAGGCCATCGGTGAAGACCGCACCCGATTGCAGCGGTTGCGGTGGCGCCTCAGCCTGCGCTCCTTACGCACCGCCACCCGATCACCCGTTGTGGTGTAACCCGGCAACTCGCAACATCAGGGCTCACGGTCAGCCTGCGACGGTCCTGATGTTGTTGTCGTGGTGCTCTCCGTGGTCGAGGTCGACGCGGTGGTGTCGGGCGGCGGTTGCGTCGAGCTCGTCGTCGGGTCGGTCGTGCTCGGCGGCGTCACAGCCGTGATCGTCACTGTTGCCGTTCCCGACACATCGATGCCGTCGGTGACCCGATACGTGAACTCGTACGTGCCCGCCGACGATGCGTTCACCGTCACCGTGAGTCCGTCGCGCACGGTGACCACACCGGAGGGATCCTCGAACTGATCGACGGTGATCGGGTCGCTATCGGCATCACCCGCATCGAGGAGGAACGATTCGGGGACGCCCACCTCGACCTCGATCGACTGATCGCTGGCGAACGGCGGTTGGTTGACACGCGGACCGATCACGGTCACCGTCGCCGGCGCCGAGCGGTCACCGTCGGCGTCCTCGACCACATATGAGAACGAGGCGTTGCCCTCGGCCGAACCGGGGTCGACGGTCACCGAACGCCCGTTGGCCCCGAGGGTGACCGTGCCGTTGCCACCATCGGCGAACGTGATCGTCGACGGCACCTCGCGCACACGCAGCTGCCCCTCGGGACCATCAGGGTCGGTGTCGTTGGCCGCTAGGTCGATCGTGGTCGGCGCGCCGCTCGACACGTCGATCTGATCGGCAGTTGCCACCGGCGGCGCGTTCGTGACCGTGACCGCAATCGGCACCGTTGCGGTCAACCCACCCGGATCGGCGACAACCACCGAGAACTCTGTGAGGCCCTGCGGTGCGCTCTCGTCGGGCTGGATCACGACGACACCATCGCTGACGCCAACCCACGACGGCGCACCTGCAACGTCAGCGATCGAGAGCGACTCGTCGTCGGAAGCGAGCGCACCGACGGGAACCTCACGGATGCCGCCACGACCCAACGTGAACGACTGCGGCTGCACGGCCGGGCTTTGGTTGACATCGATCGTGACCACACCGTTGGCCCGCTGCCGACATCCATTGACCACCGCGTAGCTCACTGTGACATTGCCGTTCTCACCGGGCGGCGGTGAGTAGACGCCGCCCGCCAGTCCGGCAGGACCCGCGACGTTCTCGATACTGCCGTTCGCCGACAGCGCGCCGAGGTCGATCGCCACCGGCTGCTGGTAGCCGGTCTCGATAAAGGCGTCTTGGGCGATCGGTGCCGATTCGGTGCACGGCAACACCACGATCGAGAGCGCCGCTGACGACGTGAACTCGCCGTCGCTGATTTGGTACGGGATCGACGTGGTGCCCGCCGCGCCGGGGTCGGCGACAAAGGTCACGGTGCGGTCCCCGTTGAGTGAGGCCGAGCCCAGATCGGGTGATGGTCCGCCAAGCAGGTTGACGTCGAGCGGATCACCATCGGGATCGAGGTCGTTGAACAAGATCGCAGTCGTCACGGTGCCTCCGTTGGCCACCTCGGCACGATCGTCGACCGCCTCGGGTTCGCGGTTCAGCGGCTCGAGCACCTCGAGGACGATCTGCGACGACGCGGTCAAGCCTTCACCGTCGGCGATTGTGTAATTGGCGACGAGATCGCCGACGAACTCCTCGGACGGTGTCATCGTGACGATCGAGCCGGAGCGGGTCACCAATCCGTCTCCGGCGGCAAGCTCTACCGACACCAGGTCCAGGCCACCAGGGGTGTCGTCGGGATCGAAGTCGTTCTGCAGCGGGTTGAACCCCTCCGGTGCACCCGGGCCGAACACGGTCCGCTCATCGGGCAGCGCCACTGGCGGTTCGTTGATCGGTTCGACGACGAACACCGAGAGCTGGCCCAGGCTGATCGCTCCGTCTTCGTCACGCACCTGGTAATTGATCAGCGTCGGCCCGAGGTCGAGCCCGGCGGTGAAGGTAATCGTGTTGCCGTCGCGCACCGCCGTGCCGATCGACGGGGCGGTCGAGGACACTACGGTGAGTTCGGCGTCGTCGCCATCGGGGTCGGTGTCGTTGCGCGTGACGTCGATCGACCCGGTCGCCTCCTGTTCGACGGTCAGCCGGTCGCGCGCAGCATCTGGTGGCTCATTGACGAGTAGTGGTTCGCGCACCGAGATCACGATCGACGCGCTCGCCCGCAGACCCTGCGCGTTGGTGACCTCGTATGTGCACCGGAACGCCCCGGATCGGCCTGCTGGTGGATCGAAGCGCACCTGATTGTCGATCGTCACCACGGCAGCTCCGCCCGCCGGGCAACCGGGTCGACCGACGAGCGTGGGTCGGCCGCCACTGGGGTCACCGTCGTTGCGCAGCACGTCGATCGTGACCGGCGTGTCGACGAAGGTGAACGTGGAGTCGTCGCGAGCAAACGGCGGCGCGGCGAGCGCCTCGGGGAGGACGGTCACGGTGACGTCGCCGGTCACCTCGTGGCCGTTGCCATCACTCACCGTGTAGGTGAAGCGAGCGCTGAGCTCGTCGTCGTCGTCGTCGAGCGAGCTCGGCGTGAACTGCACTCGATCGCTGCCCAGCACATCGACACGTCCGCGTTCGTCGTCCGGTTGGGTGGCATCGATGATCACGAGCGGGTCGCCGTCGGGGTCGACGTCGTTCACCAGCACATCGAGCACCACCGACTCGCCGACGACTGCATTGGCCGTATCGGCAGTCACGACGGGAGGACGATTGGGTTCCACATCGTCGATCACCCCGACGAGCGCCGCCCCGCGCACGACATGGTCGAAGCCGTCGGCGATCTCGTACTGGAATGGGACGAGCTCGGCTGCGCCACCACCTGCGGTGATCGCCAGCTGTTGACCCTCGACGTCGACAGTCAATCCGTCGGGCAGCGGTTCGACCACGGTGAGTTCGAGACGATCGCCATCAGGGTCGATGTCGTTGACCAGAACCGGCACCACGGTGCGGACGCCGCGTCGCGTGCGCACGGCGTCGGGACGCGCAGTGGGCGGACGGTTGGCATCATCCGTGCTCGCCACTTCGACGGTGACCTCGACGTCGTCACCGAGGGCATCGAGCGCGTCGAGCGGTCGATAGCTGAACCGGGCCGTGCCCTCGAAGCCGCTCGCCGGCGCGAACCGCAGCGCGGGAAGACCAGACGGTCCGACGGTTTCGGTGACATCGCCGATGGAGGCAGCACCAACCCCAGCCGGCGGCGTGAACGATCCGATGCTCAGCGAATCGCGTTCGGGGTCGACATCGTTGCGCAGCACGTCGACCACCACTGCAACTCCCGGGCCGGTATCGGCCTCGTCGGCGATACCGACCGGCGAACCGTTCGTCGCATCGACGGGCAACAACTCGACCACGACGGTCGCCTGTGCGGCACTGCCATCGCCGTCGACGATCGTGTAGGTGAACTCGTCGAGCCCGACATATCCGTCTTCAGGGGTGTACACCACGGTGGACGCAGTGCCGATCTCCACGTTGCCGTTGCTCGCCAGGCCGACCTCTGACACGGCGATCGCTTCACCGTCCGGGTCGTAATCGTTTGCCGTGACCGAGATCTGCACGTTGGCGCCGGTGCGCGCCGTGACGGCGTCAGCGACCGCTACCGGTGGATCGTCGACACCGTTGTCGTCTGGCTCGCGCTCGTCGGGCTCGACCGCCGACGACTCGTCGGCCTCTCCGCCCGAACCGCTCGACTCGCCTTCGTCCATCACGTCGCCGTCATCGCCCAGCACCAAGATGCCGCTGGCGTTCTTGTCGACCGCCTCGATGCCCCATGGATTGACCGCCCACACGAAGTCGCCCGCGGCATCATCGACCCAGACCAGATCGACTGTCGCCGACACCGCAAGCGGCGCATCGCTGCCCACCGTGGCAGCAACATCGTCGAGGATCTCCCCCGAGCGCCAATCGAAACGGACGATGGCACTCGGGCCTCGTTCGACCAGCGCGGCGGCATCGCCGGCGATGGCCAAGACGTCGTCGCCGCCAGCGCCCAACCCTGGCACGTCGGCGGTCTCATCGACGCCGTCACCCGACACGCACCACAACTCGTCACCGGTGGCAACCCACGCACACCGCCCTGGAGGACCCGGCTGCTGTACGACGATCTCGCTCGGGTCGGCTTCGGTGGGCAGGTTCTGCCACGTGCCGTCGGCGCCGACGAGTACGCGCCGCCCGGCACGATCGAGCAGGACGGGAACGTTGCCGAGCAGCGACAGCTCACCGTCAGCGGCCGTGGCCGCAAACCGCTCGACCGAGGTCGATGTGGTACGGCGGAGGTTGCCATCGACAAGCGACCACACTCCGCCGTCGGGAGCGACCACGGCGGCCTCACCGACGACAACCTCGAACCCGACGGTCTCGCCACCGACGGGAACCACCGATCCGGCATCGTTCACGGGATCGACCACCACCAACCCGACCTGGCCAACGCCGGTGGTGGCGTCGCCGCGGCCGAGCGTCGGCAGGCTGAGCGGCGACCCCAAGCGCAGCTCGACGGGATCGATCGCTCGCGTCTCGGCCGTCGCGTCGTTGATCAGGAATGCCCCGGCCGCGCCCTGGGCAATCCTCAGCGGCTCGCCGGGTACCTCGGTGTCGAGGCTGGCCAACGGGCGCCCGCCGTACCCGTCGATCAGCACCACGCGACCCGACGGCTGATGCACAAACCACCGCGTCGCCCGTGCGGTCGCCGCGTCGACCGACTCGACACCTTCGCTGCGCACGATGACGACGACGGCACCAAGAACAGCGACGAGCGCGGTCAGCGCCGCCACCACGTGGCGCCAGGACACAGTGTTCGGCGTCATCGAACCGTCCAGCGTACGGGTTGCGACATGGGCGCCGACCGCGCGCGACCCAGGACATCGTCGTGTGACGACATGGTCGATGAACGCGATGCGCGCCCGGGGCGGATCTCCACGCGGTGGATATCGGCACGATTCGCGCTCAGCTTGAGCACGAGATTGCCACCGGCGCTGGCGCGTACCATGCGCAGCGATGGAGCTCGTCGTCCGCACGCCACACGGTGATGCCGACGTGCGCGTCGGCGCCGACGAACTACGCAGCAACCCATCCGTCGCCGACGTCGTGGCCGACGTGACCGGCCAGGCGCCGTCGCGTGTCGTGGCGATCGACGACCACCCGGTGGAATCGAGCCGGCCGCTGCTCGAAGCGGCACGACCCGGCTCGGTGATCGACACCGACCCTCGACCGCCGACGGAGCGGACTGCGCCGGCCGCTGTGCTGAGCACGACGAGTGGGCCCGGCAGTCGGCGTACGTTCCGGCTCGAACCGGGCCGCTACCGCCTCGGACCTGGCCGACGCATCAACGCCGCCGAACTCGCCGACGCGCCCGTCGAGAGCGCCGCCGTGCTGATCGACGTTTCCGACGATGGACGGGTCACGGTCACGCCCGGCGACCATCAACCGGCACCGGTCATGGACGGCCGCCCAATTGCCGAGGCGACACCGTGGCCGCGCTATCGACCCGACGAACCTGCGGCGGGCCACCTCGTCGTCGGCGGCCGAAGCTTCCGCCTCGACGCCGAAGCGCCGACACGGAAGCGGGAGCCGGCCTCGAGCGACGCGCATCTCGCCGTGGTGGTCGGCGTCGGCGCCGATGGCCTACCGCTCACGATCGACCCCCTGGCGGGCATCACGTTGACCGGACCACGCGCTCTCGTTCTCGACGGGTTGCGCACGCTGTGCATCTCCGCTGCCGAAGCGTCCGACTCGGTGACGACATCGATCGTTGTCGTCACCACCGACGACGATGCCCCACGTTGGGAGCCGGTGAAGTGGCTCCCCAACATCCGCCACGATTCCAGCGTCGCCATCCTCGTCGGCGACGCCGCAGTCGCCAACTGGCTCGACGGCCGAACCGCGCCGGCCAACGCCGCGGACGATGCAGCCGCTGTCACGACGCATCGGTTGGAACACACGTTGCTCGTGATCGATTCGCCGTCGATGTGGCGCCAACAGCACAGCGTGTTGCGCTCAACGGTGGTCGACCCGCCGAGCGACGTGGTCCTCGCTGTGGCGGCCGACCACTCCCACGAGGTACCGCCGACGACGGCGATCGAGCTTCGGCTGGCCGACGATCAACCGGGGGCGATCGTCGACGGCCACGGCACACGTCCGCTGCTGCCGCTGCTCGTCGACTCGTCGATCGCCGAGACGTGGGCTCGACGCGTCGCCCGCGGCGACGCGGCGACACCGGGCCCCACCCACCACCAACAGCCAGTCGAGCCGCGCCCCCCGG
>JBCCVW010000067.1:0-20344 GCA_039194665.1 Actinomycetota bacterium | reverse complement strand
CGACGCTCACGTGCCGTCGCCGGTGGAAACACGTTCGAGGGCGCCGCCATCGTCACACAGTACGGAAACGATCGGTCGCCGACACGAGTTCGTGGATGTGTCCCGGCTCGTCGATCGAATGCCCGGCGTCGGGCACGATGCGGAGATCGGCTTCCGGCCACGCTGTATGGAGCTCCCAAGCGCTCTTCATCGGGCAGACCATGTCGTAGCGACCCTGGGAGATGACGCCAGGGATGTGCCGGATCCTGTCGACATCGCGCAGGATCTGGCCGTCGACGTCGAGGAATCCACCGTTGACGAAGTAGTGGTTCTCGATCCGGGCGAAGGCCAACGCGAACTCGTCGACGCTGTTGCGTGCGAGGTGGTCGGGGTCGGGCAGCAGATTGCTCGTGCCGCCCTCCCACACCGACCATGCCTTCGCAGCGGCGATACGAACCTCGGGGTCGTCGCTCGTCAACCGCCGCTGATAGGCGCTCATCATGTCGCCGTGCTCCACCTCGGGGATGGCCGCACGGAACGCCTCCCACTTATCCGGGTAGATCCAACTCGCACCCTCTTGGTAGAACCACATCAGCTCGGCGCGGCGGAGGAGAAAGATGCCTCTCAGGACGAGTTCGGTGACCCGGTCCGGGTGTTGCTCGGCGTACGTGAGGGCGAGTGTGCTGCCCCACGACCCCCCGAACACCTGCCACGCGTCGATGTCGAGATGGTTGCGGAGGCGCTCGATGTCGTCGACGAGCGCCCATGTGGTGTTGTCCACCAGGCTGGCGTGGGGAGTGCTCTTGCCGCATCCACGCTGGTCGAAACAGACGATGCGGTACGCCTCGGGGTCGAAGTAGCGGCGGTATCGCGGATGGCTGGCACCTCCCGGTCCGCCGTGGAGGAAGACGACCGGTTTGCCATCGGGGTTGCCGCTTTCTTCCCAATACATCTCGTGGACGTCGGAGACCCGGAGCATGCCGCTTCGGTTCGGTTCGATCTCGGGGTACAGGGTGCGTCGCTCGTCCGACATGGGCTCACGATGGCACGCGTCACGCGACGTTGACCAGGTGGCTGTGGGAGAGCGGTGCTGGTTCTCGGCGCCGTGGGTGGCGGGTTGTATCTGGGTCGGCGCCGAGAACGCGCCCAGTGTCGCAGGCACGATGGCCGACGTCTCGGCCAATTCGCCGTAGACACACAGCAAACCCACAGGTTCGCCGGCGACGCTCGATCGCATGAGCGCACACCGCCTGCTTGCAGTCGCCGGACTCGCTGTTGCCGCCGCAGCCTGCGGAAGCGGTGAGACCACCTTCGAGTCCGCAAGCGTGGAGGTGATCGACGAGCCAGCGACGGCGAGCGAGAGCGCGGTCCGGCTCGATTCACCGGAACTCACGTGCGACGAACAAGCCGCGCTGTTCGTTGCTGGTCCGTCGGTCAACCCCGATCTCGCCGCCCCGGAGTCGAGTGCCGTCTGCGTGGGTGACAACATCGTGATCACCTCGAACGGGATTCCGGACTACACCTACATCGAGACGTCTCCCGGCTCACCGCAGGCAGGAGACCTGCAGTTCACCATTCCGGCCGATCCCGAGGTTGCAGCAACGACGACCGCCGTCCCGGCGCTCGGCACGGCCGCTGTGTCACTCACCGGGATCCCGATCTATGGCCCGACCGAGGGCACCGGTGGCGATGTGTTGTCGCTCGTTGGCGCACTGAGCGAGTGCGGCAGCCACAACGGCCCCACCGGGTTCCACATCCACCTCTTCGGGACGAGCGCAACCACCGACTGTCTCTTCACGCCGGAGGCAGCTGCCGCTGCGCCGCAGCTGCTCGGATACGCCCTGGATGGGTATCCGATCTACACGGGCAACGATCAGTACACCTCGTCGTGGGAGCTCACCGACGCATCGCTCTTCGCCACCGACACCTGGGCTGCTCACTCGTACGTCGAGGGCTCGGGCGATCTCGACGAGTGCAACGGACTCGTCGATGAGAGCGGCAACTATGCCTACTACACGACCGACACCTTCCCGTATGTGCTCGGGTGTTACACCGGCGTCGTCGACCTCGCCGCCGCCGGCGGTGGCGGTGGGGGCGGCGGCGGAGGAGGCCCCGCAGGTGGGGGTCCCGGCGGCGGAGCGCCGCGGGGCTGATCGAGGACGTGATGATGCGTCGATCCGACGGGCCGCGGTTACGGGCAGCGATGTCGCGTCGCACCGCGTTGCGGTCGGCAACCGCCGTTGCCTTGGTCGGTGCCACCGCCGGGGCGTCGGCCGGTGCCGTGTTTGCCGCTGGCCCGCAGCCCGACGAGGGTGGGCCCAGCGACGCCGACGCCGGGTTCTGCACCGACATGGCGGCGCACCATGTCCAGGCGCTCGCCCTGTGTCAGCGGGTGATCGGCCGCGACACCGGCGATTCGGTGCAGGCCGCGGCCGCCGAGGTGCTGCAGAACCAGGCGATCGAGGTCGGCATGATGCGCGCCTGGTTGACCGACTGGGGCCGATCGACCGCCGATCCGGACATGGTGATGGGCTGGATGGGAGCGAACGATGGCGCCGGTGTCCCCATCGACCAGATGCAGGGTTATGCCTCCGACGAGGCGATGGGCGCCCTGTCGGAGGCGGAGAGCAACGAGCGCGGGCGTATCTGGCTCGAGTTGATGCGCACGCACCACGTCGGCGGTGTGGCGATGGCCACCGCCGCGCTCGACCTCGTCGCGAGCGAGAAGGTGCGCCGACTGGCCGAGACGCAGATCACGGTGCAGACGTTCGAGATCGAACAGTACGACTGGCTCATCGCTGGCGACTATGCACTGGACGGTTGGGTCCCGCCGGCGAGCCTTACTCAAACCACAGTCTGGTACTGCGATCTCGGCATCGCTGCGCCAGGTGGCTGAGCGATGAGTAGCGGAGATCGCTACGCAATGCGAGATGACCGAGAACCCTTGACCGAGATACATACAGCATGTATGTTTTTCACCATGTCGATGCCCCTCACACCCGGTCCCATCGAACACATCGCCTTGACCGTCTCCGACCTCGACAAGAGCGTCGATTGGTACTCGACCTTGTTTGGTGAGAAGCCGCTCTTCGTCGGCGTGATGCGGGAGGGCACCGATCATGAGCATCGCGCCGCGGTGTGGGCGACCCCGAACCTCGGACTCCACTGCTTCGACGAACGGACGGACGGAGCGTTCAGTGCTCAACGTCCGGGTCTCGACCACCTTGCGTTCTCGTGCTCCGGGGTCGACGAGCTGCACGGGTGGGCGAGCCGCCTCGATGAAATGGGCGCCGATCGTGGAGAGGTCGTCCAAGAGTCGTACGGCTCGGCCCTCGGATTCGTCGACCCGGACGGCATCGCGCTCGAGTTCTATGCGAGTTCCTTGTGAGTCGGCTGACCCGAGCCGTGGCCGCAGCGCTCTACGGCCCGCTGGCGCGCACCCTGGAGGACTTCGACGCTCGCCTGCTCCCGCTCGATCTCGATGTCGATGACCACGTGGGCGACGCCGCAACGAACTGCGTGCCCGAGGTCATGCGACGGGTTGAGGCCTAGCTCGCCCTGGATGATTGCGGCAATGCCGGCTCGCTGCGGAGTCGGTTGACCAAGAAGTCGATCACCGAGGTGTACCGCGCGTGCGTCTCCTGCGGCTGGGCCGCACGGCCGATCTCGATCCCCGCCTGGGTGATCGCACCGAGGAGCAGGTGGGTGAGTTCGTCAACCGGGACGGCGTCGTCGATGAGGCCGTCGTCGACCGCTCTCTGCAAACCCGCACGGGTCGCGCCGAACGCGTAGCGGACGTCGATGTCGCGCCACCGTTCCCAGCCGAGCACCGCCGGCCCATCGGTCATCAGGATGCGTCGAGCATCCGAACGAAGCGAGAAGTCGAGATATGCCTGTGTGCCTGCCCGCAGACGTTGCAGGGCATCGCCGTCAACGCTGGCGGCGCGCCGGTTCACTTCCTCGGTCAAGTCCTGTTGCAGTTGCTCGACGACGGCCTCGAACAAGCCCTGCTTGTTGTCGAAATGGTGGTAGAGCGCGCCGCGCGTCAGCCCGAATTGTCCGACGATCTCCCCGGTCTTCGCCGCGGTATAGCCGTGCTCGGCAAACGCCTGCCGGCCCGATGTGAGCAGTTCGGCGCGGGTCACGTCGGAGTCGTGGCGCTGCTTGGTCATGACAACAACTCTAGGTCTGAGCTGGCAGTGATACATACCGCGTGTATGAACGCGGTATGTATCAATTGATCGGTCCTTCACACTGTGAGGTGGCAACTCACGCCGTAGGGGCGACGAGTCAACCACGACACGGAGCGATCGCGCCATGGCCACTTCATCGACACCGGCATCCAATGGATCATCGAAGAGCGGTCGCATCGCTCATCGCCCGACCCCACCGCCGAAGCCAGCGCCGGGCGACTCGATTGCCGTGATCTCGCCATCGTTTGCCGCTCCCGAGCACTACCCGGAACTGCACGAGCGGGCGCTCGAGCGGCTCGCTGCATCCACCGGGCTCGTCCCGGTCGAGTACTCCTCGACCCGCCGCGCGACGTCGGCTCGACAGCGCGCCGACGACCTCAATCACGCTCTTGCCGATCCGTCGATTCGAGCGGTGATCACCACGATCGGCGGTGAGGATCAGATCACGATTGTTCCGTTCCTCGACGCGGCGTGCGCACTCGCGGATCCCAAGCCCGTGCTCGGGTACAGCGATTGCACGAACATCCTCAACTGGCTCTGGACCAACGGGATTGCCGCGTTCCACGGCGGGTCGACGCAGGTCCAGATGGGTCCGGGACCGGCGCTCGACCCCTGCCACGAAGTGTCGCTGCGGGCGGCGCTGCTCTCCGGTGGTCGGCTCGAGATCGTCGAGCCGACAGAGTCCGAAGATGTCGGCGTGCCCTGGGACGACCCACGAGCCCTACGCCAGTTCGGACCTCGGTCGCCGACCGAGCCCTGGACGTGGGGCGGCGCGGAGCGCACGGTCACCGGCCCGACCTGGGGCGGCAGCCTCGAAGTACTGCAATGGATCCTGGCCGCCGGCCGATTTCCGTCCAACCCGGTCGTCTTGGAGGGAGCCGTCCTGATTCTGGAGACGAGCGAACTGCTGATCTCGACGCAAGAGTTCACGTGGATGCTGCGTGTCTTCGGCGAGCGCGGTCTCTTGTCGGCGGCTGCTGCCGTCATCGTCGCCAGGCCGCCGACGTCGAACTTCGAGCACACGCCCTCGGAGTCTGATCGACGGACGCACCGACTCGAGCAGGCAAGCGCCGCCGTCGACGTCGTTGCGCGCTACAACTCCGACGCGGTCGTGTGCGCCGGCCCGTCGATCGGACACACGCGCCCGCAATGGATCGTGCCATACGGGGGCCTGATGACGGTCGACGGTGCTGCCCGACGTGTCTGGGCCGACTACTCGTAGCGAACCATGACACAGCATCCCCACACCGGCGCGGCCGCAGCCTGCACCTAGTGTTCCCGCCGAGATGTTCCAGTTCCTCTCCATGGCGGCGGCAGCTGCGATCGACCTGTTCCTCGCCATTCCGATCGCCGTTGCGGCGAAGGCGGGGTTCGTCGAAACATTCCTGGCGATGGCCATCGGCGGCACCGTCGGTGCCGCGCTCGTCGTCTACCTCGGCGAGGCCCTGCGCTCGTTCTGGGCAGCACATCGCAAGGTCCGTGCGCATCCGAAACCCGCGGGCTGGTTGGAACGGCAGGCCAAGCGGTTCGGCGCTCCGGGCCTGGGTCTCCTCTCGCCTGTTTTGATCGGTTCACCCGCGGGCGCCGCGATCGGTGCGGCGATGGGGCTGGAGAAGCGTGTGCTCTTGGCCTGGTTGACCGCCGGTGTGGTGTTGTGGAGTGCGGTCCTCGCCGGACTGACCAGTCTCGGCGTGACCGCGCTCGGCTGACGATCCGCTTGCGGTTCGGGACCAACGGTCTAGGAATTCACGGTCGCAGTTCAGGCGCCGTTCAGGTCAATGCCGGCCTACTGGTGCCATGACCGTGATCGCTGAACCAATCAGTGCAGAACATGAGACGACCGAGCCGACGCAGCAGCGCGAGAGTCGCCTGTGGCGGTGGCTGGCCTATGCCGGCGCAAGCGCGCTCGGCGGCAGCCCTGTACCGACCATGATGCGCTACGAAGACGTGGTCGACTCGGTCGCCGTCATCGGCACCGAGGCCTAGCCGCACGGGGGCGTTCGCTACATCCCGGTAGAGCGTGCGAGGTCGTCGCCGCGCGTGGTCAACGCCCACAACACTGCGATCGCAAGGGCGATCATCACGATCGACCACACGGGGTAGTACGGCAACCAGGCGAAGTTGACGATCACGCTCAGCCCAGCGAGCACGATGGCGATAATCCGCGCGGTCAGGTTGGCCGTGAACAGTCCGATGCCCGACAGCAGAATGATCACCCCGACGATGATGTGAATCCAGCCCCACGCGGTGGTGTTCAGCTCGTAGACCCATCCGTTGTCGACGATGAAGAACTCGTCGTCGGACACCAGTGCGGCGATTCCCGCCATGGCGTGGAACAGGCCGGTGATGATCATGATGATCCCGGCGAATGCGGTCCACCCGACCGCCCATGCGTTGATGTCGGTCGAGGTCGATTGTGTGTCGGTCATGTACGCCCCCTCGTGGCTGTGACTACTTCTTGTTGGCGCTGGCTACTTCTTCTTGCGGCTGGTCTCTTCGTCGAGGAAGAACGCCGGCAGCGCCCAACCGGCGATCATCGTGCCCAACCACACGATCACGGTGGCCAGGATCCAGGTGCCAACACCAGCGATCGACAGCCCGTCTGAGATCAGGTCGGTGATCACCAGTGCGATGAAGGTGGTGACCAATGCGCCAGCACCTTCGAGCGCTGGCGCGTTCTCTCTCGTCACTTTGCCGATCAGCGGGCGGGTGATCGCCACAGCGACGGTGAAGATGACCACCGCAATGATGAACGACACCACGTTGATCGACACGTTGCCGAGCACGATCGCCGCGATGAGCAAGCCGATGGCGTTGCCGCCGAGCAACAACGCGAGACGGAGCAGCCGTTGTCCCATGCGTGCATCATCGCCGATCAGCGCAGCGCAGCGAGGGACCCTGGAGGGACGGTCAGCGCTTGGGGTCGGGGGCCGTTGCCGGGCGATCGCGCCCATAGAGCGATACCAGACGTGCCACGAACGTCGCCAGGAAGATCTGGCCGATGATCGCCAGGATCACGGCGATGCGAGCCGAGAACGTCGCGGTCGGTACCTGGTTGCCGTACCCGACCGTGGTGAGTGTGATGAAGCTGAACTCCGGGTAGGTCTCGGGCATGCTCGGATCGAGTGAGAGCTGCGAGTCGTCGAGTGTGTCGATGCCGAGGAAGATCCACGAGAACGTCAACCCGATCAACGCATACGCGGCGATTGCGCCGATGATCGTCTGCACGGTGACCACCTGGTGCCGCAGAATCGCCCGCAGCAGCGCAATGATGACGAAGCAGAGCACGCCGGCCTGCAGGAATGAGGCAACGGCTTGCGAGGTCGACTGTTCGTCGGCGACCGCACGCACGACGACGGCGACTGCGGCGATCAGCGTCAACCCGAAGAGCAACGGCCGGCGTGGCAACGCCCCCCGCAATCCCGTACTGCGGAACGCGGTGACGACGAGAACGCCGTTGAGCAGCGCGACAGCGGTCGAGGCCCAACGGGCGCTGAAGGCGGAGATGATGAAGCTGAGTGTGACGATGACGAGGAGGCGGCCGAAGCGCTCGGATTCACCACCCGTGGCGTCCATCTCGGGCGACGTTAGCGGTCGTGGCCGGTGCGCTGGGGCTATGGTCGGTGACGGATGGGACGGCTCTGCGAGCGACCGGGATGTTCGGAACCGGCGTCGGTCGCGTACGGCATGCGGCCCGAAGACCTCGTGTTCTGGCTCGATCACCTCGGCGACACCGAAACGGAGCACGGCGTGCTCTGTCGACGACACGCCGATTCGATGATCGTCCCCCGCAACTGGACACTCGACGACTTGCGCGACCCCGACCTGCACCTCTTCCGACCCCCGGATCCATCGTCCATGCCGCGTTCGGGAGTTCGCCGCTCGCGCCGAGCCCGACGCGGCGACCAACTGAGCTTCGACCCGCCAACCGGCGCACCGATTGTCGACGCCGGCGATTCTGACAGCAACGGGACCGGCGACCTCCTCCGACCCGAGCCGGCGAGTGCCGACACTGACGACAGCGTCGGCATCGACGGTGAATCGCCACCCCCTGCTGACCCGTGGCGCCCCGACTTCGACGTCACCGACGACCTCGACGGGCTGCTCGCTGCTGAGTCGCCACTCCTCTCGCGGGCATTTCGCGGCACCGACCGCGATCGGTAGCGATGCACGTCGAGCACACCCTCGACGCTCCGGTCGCGCCGACTCGACTGTTCGAGGAAGTCGCCGATCTGGCTCGGTATCGAGGCTGGATGCCCCTGGTGCACGAGGTCGTGCCCTTGCCTTCAGATCCGAGTGGGCCGGCATGGGAGGTTGAGCTGCGGGCGGCGGTTGGCCCGTTGGCCCGGTCGAAACGGCTGCGGATGGTGCGTACAACCCACGAGCCGATGACGCGCGCCGTGTTCACCCGTCGCGAGGACGACGGACGAGAGCATGCACCGTGGGTGCTCACCACCAAGATCGACGCGATCGACGGGCAGAGCCGGTTGACGATGACGCTCGACTACGGCGGTCGGCTATGGACCGGCGCTGTGCTCCAAGGAGTACTCGATCGTGCCGTACGCGACGGCAGTGTTGCGCTGCTCCAACTGGTGACCGAGGAGACGCCGCGCTAGCGGGACACCGCAGGACCAGCTTCAGGAAGCCGTCAAGGTCGGCCGCGAATTTGCCGACAACATTGGGTGCCCCCGAGTCCGTCCGCAGGGGTGCCTGCGGGTACCTCGCCCGAACGAGGAAGTAGCATCTCGCCGCGTATGTCCAGCTCAGCGGCGTCCTTCGCGCGTTCCTGCGCGCGTCGCGGCGTGGCCGCAGTGCTCACTGCTGCGCTTGCGGTGGTGTCGTTGGCCGTCGTGGTCCCGATCGCCGCCGGCGCGCAGAGTGCCGAGGATGACGCCGCCCGCGCGGCTCGCGAGATCCAAGATGCCCGCGACCGGGCGAATGCCGCCGCCGACGCGTTCTTCGAGGCGCAGTCCGCACTCGAGCTGCTCGAGGACGATGTTGATCGGCTCGAACTGGAAGCGGATCAGCTCGCCGAACGCGTCGAGAACCTGCGCCGGGACGTCGAGGCGATTGCGCTGGCCCGTTTCGTGAACAGCGGCACGTTGGGCATTCCGTTGTTGACGGGGCTGCAGGATCCCAAGGATCAGGTGCAGGCCGAAGTGTACGTCGACGTGATGACCAACACCGGCAACAGCACGCTCGACCGCTACGACGCCGCCGAGTCGGATCTCGCTGAGAAACGAGACGAGCTCGGCGAGCGGCGCCGCGAGATCGAAGCGAAAAAGGACGAGTTCACTCTGCTGCAAGACGAAGCCGAGGCGGAGGTCGAGCGGCTCCGCGAGATCGAGGAGACCCGGTTGCAGGACGAGGCAGTGCGCCGGGCGCTCGAGGCGCAACAGGCCGCCGAACGGGAACGCTTGGTGGAGCAGGCCCGCCAGGAGGCCGAGGCGCGTGCTCGGGCTCGGCCGAACCCCGGCATCGTCGCCCAGACCGAGATTGCTGCCGCCGCCGAGGCGGCCGCGAATCCGACCACCACCCTCTCCGATGGATCGGTGCCGGACGGGTCGGTGCCCGACGACGCGGCGGCCGATGGCGATACCGATGATGCGGCCGCGACCGACACGATCGGTGCCACCACTCCGGCTGGACCGGTGGCGACCGTCGAGACCCTTCCGACCAACGAGGGTGCGTCCGGCGGCACCAGCGGTGGGCGGACCGGCACGGGTGGATCGGGCAGCCGGCCGCTCGGCGGCTTCGTCGGTGGCGGCGTGATCGGTGTTGGCGGCGGTACGTACATCGACGCAATGGTGTGTCCGATGCTGGGATCGGCCTACGGCGACACGTGGGGTGCGCCGCGCTCGGGCGGTCGGCGGCACCAAGGCGTCGACATGTTGGCACCAACGGGTGTGCCGATCGTGGCCGTGGTGAGCGGTGTGGTCACGTTCAAGCAAAATCGCCTCGGTGGCAACGCGGTGTCGCTCGTAGGGGACAACGGCAATCGCTACTACTACGCCCACCTGTCGCGCTACGAGGGTGCGAGCCGAAGGGTGCAGCAGGGCGAAGTGATCGGGTACAACGGCGATACCGGCAACGCCACGGGGGTGCCGCACCTGCACTTCGAGATCCGTCCCGGCGGCGGTGTGACGGTGAACCCCACGCCGTCGGTGCGCGCCGCCGGTTGCTGAGCCGCTCCGCAATCGTTGCCGCAACTCGCACAGCTGGGGTCAGACCCGAGATGTGCCGATGTATCAAGATGGACGGGTATGGAGCTCGGGGACATGCTGGCGCAACGCCTGGGGGTGGCGATCACCGGGCTCACCCAACTGTCGGGAGGAGCGTCGCGCGAGACGTGGCGCTTTGCTGCGGGCGACGACGACTTGATCGTGCAGCGCCAACGCGCCGGCGATGTGCGCGACATGCTGATCGAGGCCGAGGCAGTGCGGGCCGCAAGGGCCGTCGGCGTGCCGGTCCCGGAGTTGCTCGACTCGGGACGCGGCGACGATGGCGTGGCATTCATGATCTTGCGTGCGGTCGACGGCGAGACGATCCCCCGCAAGATCCTGCGCGACGACGGTTATGAAGCGGCGCGCAGTGCATTGGTCGCCCAGCTTGGTCGCGCCGCCGCAGCGGTTCACTCGATCCGCACTGATGCCGTACCCGGACTCGTCGCGCCCGACCAGATCGCCGAGTACACCGCCGTGATCGACGAACTCGGTGAACCCCATCCGGTGCTCGAGCTGGTGCGTCGGTGGCTGCTGGAGCACCCCCGTCCACCAGTGGAGCCAGCAGTGGTGCATGGCGACTTTCGATTGGGCAACGTGATTGTCGGTGCCGACGGGCTACGGGCGGTGATCGACTGGGAGCTGGCTCATCTCGGCGACCCGATGGAGGATCTCGGCTGGCTCGCAGTACGGGCGTGGCGGTTCGGTGGCGACGGCGAGGTCGCAGGCCTCGGGTCGGTCGGTCAGCTGGCCGCCGCGTATGAGGAGGCCGGCGGCGCGGCCGTCGATCCGGCCGCGGTGCACTGGTGGCAGGTGCTCGGCACATGGAAGTGGGCGGTGATGTGCATCGTGCAGGCCAACGTGCACCTCTCCGGGGTCGCCCGCAGTCACGAGCTGGCGGCGATCGGACGCCGGGTGTGCGAGAACGAGTTCGACCTGCTGCAGCTGTTGGACCGATCGCCGTGAGCGCACCACACGACCGACCAACCGCGCTCGAACTCGTCGAGGCGGTACGCGAGTGGGTGGCCCGCGACGTGCAATCGCAAACCGACGGTCGCTTGCGCTATCACGCTCGCGTGGCGGTCAACGTGTTGGCGATGGTCGAGCGCGAGCTCGCCGTTGGTGCTGAGCACGCCCAGCGTCACGCCGAACGTTTGGCCGAGCTCGGCGTGGCCGACGACGCCGAACTCGCGGCGGCGATCCGCAGCGGTGCGCTCACCAGTGACGAGGCCGAGCTGCGCGCCGTGTTGCTCGCCGCCACCCTCGACAAGCTCGCTGTGGCGAACCCGACCTACGCCGATTCGGACGCCTGAGCACCCATCGTCACGCGCACCGGTTGACCGGCCGCCAGCTGGCCACAGGCGGCGTCGATGTCGGTGCCTCGGTTGCGGCGCACGGTCACGTTGACCCGTCGACGTTCGAGCGCAGCGCGAAATCGCTCGACTCCGGCGGGCGGCGTCCCTCGCGTGGCGTACCCCGGCGTCGGGTTCAGTGGGATCAGGTTGACGTGGCCTCGCGGTCGCAGCCGTTGACAGAGTTCGGCGAGCTCGTCAGCGTCGCGGTCGCGGTCGTTGACGCCATCGATCAGGGCCCACTCGAAGCTCACCCGACGCCCGGTCGCGTCGAGGTAGTCGGCGCACGCCTCGAGGAGGTCATCGATCGGGTAGCGCCGGTTGATCGGCACGAGGGCGTCGCGTTCCTCGTTGTTGGCGGAGTGCAGCGACACCGCCAAGTTGACGGGCAGCGGCCGCTCGGCAAGAGAACGAATGCCAGGGATCAAGCCGACCGTGGAGATCGTGATGTGGCGGGCCGAAAGACCGAGATCGCCGTGAATCCGCTCGACCGCGGCCCACACGGCGTCGAGGTTGGCCATCGGCTCGCCCATGCCCATGAACACCACGTTGCTCACGCGCACGTTGGACTGCTGCGCCCGACGAGCGGCGACTACCACCTGTTCGACGATTTCGCCCGTGGTGAGATGGCGTGTGAACCCAGCCTGGCCGGTGGCGCAGAACCCGCAGGCCATGGCACAGCCCGCCTGGCTGCTGACGCACACCGTCGCCCGGTCGCGGTACACCATCAGCACGGTTTCGACCCGCGCCCCGCCGGCGATCTCCCACAGAAACTTCACCGTGTCGCCGCCGTCGCTGACCGACTCGGTCACCGTGGCGAGCTCGGTGGGCAGTTCGTCGGCGAGGTCGATGCGCATCGCTGCGGGGAGTGTGCTGATCTCCTCGATCGGTCGGAGTTGCTCGTACAGCCCGGTCCACAGCTGCTCGATCCGGTAGCGCGGCGCGTCGATGAGTACTTCGGCGAGGTCCGTGCGGGTTGCGCCATACCTGGTGAGGCGCCGGTCAGCGGTCATCGGCAGACGCAGGTGCTAGCAGGGTCCGAGCTGATCCGGGATCGGCACGTCGTTGGCCGGCACGTCGGCTTCGAACGCGGCGTTCGTCGAGTGCACGGTGAAACCGAGCCGCTCGTACATCGCCACCGCACCATCGTTGTGTGCGTCGACGTACAGCAGGCCGGTGTTGATGCCACGACCGTGGAGGTGCTCGAGTCCGGCCAATGTGAGTTGGGCGCCGAGGCCCCGGCCGTGGAAATCGGGGTCGACGGCGATGACGTAGATCTCGCCGAGTTCGGGGTCGTCGCCGGTCGCCGGGTGTACCTTCGTCCAGCAGAACCCGGCCATGGTGCCGTCGACATCGAGGATGCGGAAACCGTCCGGATCGAACCACGGCTCGCCCTGGCGTTGGCAGAACGTGTCGAGCGTCCAACCTCCTTGTTCGCCGTGGCCGGCGAACGCTCGGTTGTTGACGCGCAGCCAGGACTCGTCGTCGTCGCCGGGCCGGAACGGGCGCGTGGTGATGGTCACCGGACGCTCGGCTGGCAACGGTCGACGCATCTGGTACAGGGTGCGGGATGGAGCGAGGCCGGCATCGGCGGCGAGCTTCTCGTGCATCGTGGTCGGTTCGAAGACCCACCAATTGACATCGCCGCCGCCGTCTGAGCCGACCACCGTCAGCGCCAAGTCGATCAGCTCAGGCCCGATGGTGGCCATTTCGTACCGGTGATGCGGGTGCACCACCAGCTCGAACACGTGGTTGTCGTTGCCGCGCGACACCTGGGCGTAGGCCACCGGATGGGCGTGGCCAGGTTCCCAGGCGACGAACGCGGCAAACCCCTCCTGGCCGCCGTGGACCAAGTCGAGGTACAGATGATCGGAGAGCGGGCGCCGTCCATCGGCCCGTGCGGCCGCGTTCAGCAGCTCACTGACGGTGGCAATTTCGTCGGTGCCGAGCTGCCGTTTGATCTCCAGACACCGCATGGTCCGAGGGTAGTCGCACGGGGATTGTGGCCATCGACGGGCGGTGTATAGTCAAATTCAACCAGGTTCCCGCCACCTGGTTTGACGCGACGGCAGGGAATCCGCCTCCCGCGCCTCGCGCTGTGCGACGGCCCCTCCCACCAGGGGCCGTCGCCGCGCCCGCTGAGCTCACCGAGGGTGAACACGCCGCTACTGAGATGCCGAACGCGCTGCGCGCTGCAGTGTACGCACCGCGCTCCGTAGTTGCCGTTCCGCTTCGCGCATGGCGATCGCGAGGTCCTCGCGCTCGGTGCCTTCGAACGGCTCGGCGAGATCGCTCACGCGGCTGCGGTAGTCGTCGACATGGTCGGCGATGGTCGCCAGTTGCGTCGCCGCCGAGTCCGACGGGGGAGCAGGGCGCGGCGCAGCCATGCGCGGCACTGTAACGGTCGCGACCGATACCGGTCGGGTACGCGTCGCGGTGCCTCGGTAGGCTCGGCCCACGTGATCCCGGTACGCGACGACCTGCGCGCGCTCGAGGGATATCACTCGGCACAAGTCGACGTGCGCGTCCGGCTCAACACGAACGAGTCCCCGTATCCACCACCACCCGGCTTCTCCGACGCACTCGCCGCCGAGCTCAGTCGAATGGACTGGAACCGCTACCCGGATCGGGGCGCGGCTGCGTTGCGGGCGGCGATCGGCGAGCTGCATCAGGTCGGCCCCGAGCAGGTGTTCGCCGCGAACGGTTCCAACGAGGTGTTGCAGTCGATCCTGCTGGCCTACGCAGGGCCCGGACGCGCCGTCGCCACATTCGAGCCCACCTACCAGATGCACGCCCAGATCGCCCGCGTGGTGGGTTCCAACGTGGTCGAAGGCGAACGCGCGCCCGACTACTCGCTCGAGCCCGCCGAGGTCGACCGCGTGATGGCAGAGCATCGTCCGCACGTGACGTTTCTCACGTCGCCGAACAACCCCACCGGATTGGTCGAGCCACCGGCCAACGTCGATCATCTGCTCGACGCCGCCCCCGGATTGGTGGTGGTCGACGAGGCGTATGCGCAGTTCGCTCAATGGTCGGCGCTCGATCTCGTTGACGATGCGCGACCGCTGGTGGTCACGCGCACCTTTTCCAAGACGTGGTCGATGGCCGCCGCGCGGCTCGGGTATCTCGTCGGGCCAACGTGGCTGGTCGCCGAACTCGAGAAGGTCGTATTGCCGTATCACCTCGACACGCTCAAGCAGGTCGCCGGGCGCGTGGCGTTGCGCTTTGTCGACGACATGAACGAGCGCGTTGCGTTGTTGGTCGGGGAGCGTGATCGTCTCGATCGCGCCCTGCGTGCGCTCCCGCTCGACGTCACGCCGAGCGGCGCCAACTTCATCCTGTTTCGACCACGGACCGTGCCGGGTGGGCTCGTGTGGAAGCGTCTCGTCGAGCGCTCGGTCCTGATTCGCGATTGCTCCAGTTGGCCACGGCTCGACAACTGCTTACGCGTCACGGTGGGCACGCCCGACGAGAACGACGCGTTTCTCACCGCCCTCGAGGAGGCGCTGCAATGACCACCACGCAGACTGCATCCGGCACCGCGGGTCGACGTATCGCCCGGCACTCGCGCACCACCAAGGAGACCTCGATCGAGATCTCGATCGACCTCGACGGGACCGGCACGACCGACATCAGCACGGGCATCCCGTTTTATGACCACATGCTCGATCAGATCGGACGACACGGAGGGTTCGATCTGACCATCGCCGCGCAGGGTGATCTGGACATCGACACACATCACACCGTCGAAGACGTGGCGCTCGCCCTTGGCGAAACGTTTGCCGAGGCGCTCGGCGACAAGGCTGGTGTCCGGCGTTTCGCGAGCGGGCGATATCCGCTCGACGAGGCGCTCATCGACGTCGCCCTCGACCTCTCGGGGCGGCCGTTCGTGGAGTGGCATGTCGAGATGCCCGAGTGCCTGCCGCTCGGCGACCCGCCCTTCGACCCGCAACTCGCCGAGCATGCCGTGGCGTCGTTCGCCACTGCCGCGGGCATCACGCTGCATGTCGAGTTGGTGCGCGGCCGCAACGTGCACCACATCATCGAAGCCACGTTCAAGGGCCTTGCTCGCTGCTTGCGCGACGCTGTGCGCATCGACGACGGCGGCGGGGTGCCCTCGACCAAGGGTGTGCTGTAGCCGCGTGACCACAACGACCCCCCTCATCGCCGTGCTCGACTACGGCATCGGCAACCTGCATTCGGCGCAAAAGGCGTTGGCCCGTCAAGGCGCCGACGCTCGGCTCACCGCCGACCGCGGTCTGATCGCCGACGCCGACGGCGTCGTACTCCCCGGCGTGGGCGCCTTTGGCGCGTGTATGGACGCGCTCGGCGCGGCCGGGCTCGACGAGGCCGCGCATGCCGCGGCTGCATCAGGTCGTCCCTTCCTCGGGATCTGTGTCGGGATGCAGATGTTGTTCACCGAGTCGGAGGAAGGCGGCGGAGCGAAGGGCCTCGGGATCATCTCAGGCACAGTCGAATGGATTCCTCCGGGCCCCAAGATTCCGCAAATGCAGTGGAACCGGCTCGAGCTCTTGCACCCCGACGACCCGATGTTCGACGGGTTGGTCGACGATCCCGCCGATCCGATCTGGGTCTACTTCGTCCATTCGTTGCACGGCGTGCCAGACGACGACGGCGTCGTTGCTGCGACGGTGGAGTACGGCACCACGGTCAACGCCGCATTCCGCCACCACAACGTGTTCGCCACCCAGTTCCATCCCGAGAAGTCGAGCCGTCCGGGTTTGGCGCTGCTCGGCAACTTCGTCCAGGTCTGCGCACGCTCATGACGATCGAGTTGTATCCGGCGATCGATCTGCTCGGCGGCCGCGTTGTCCGCCTGCAGAAGGGCGACTACGACCAGCAGACCGTGTACGGCGACGATCCAGTCGACGTTGCCCGGCGCTTCGCCGATGAGGGAGCGCGCTGGATTCACGTGGTCGATCTCGACGCTGCGCGTTCGGGTGATGCGGTCAATCGTCCGGTGGTGGCGGCGATCGCCGAGGCGGTGCGCGATCGCAGCGCCATCCAAACCGGTGGCGGCGTGCGTTCGGCCGACGACGTGCGCGAGCTCGCAGAGCGTGGTGCGGCACGAATGGTGATGGGCTCTGCAGCGCTGCGCGCCCCGGCGCTGGTGGCGGAGGTGGCGGCGATCGCGCCGATCGCGGTCGGCCTCGATCACCGCGGCGGTGCGTTGTCGATTCACGGTTGGACCGAGACGGCCGACCTCCGTCTCGACGACGCCTATGGGCAGTTTCCGGACGCCGCAGCATTCGTCGTCACCGACATCGAACGTGACGGCCTGCTCGCCGGCGCCGATGTCGACGGCTTGCGCGCCGCCGCCGACGTCGCTGCGGCACCGGTCATCGCCAGTGGAGGGGTGGCCACGCTCGACGACGTGCGGCAGCTGTCCAGCATCGACGGGCTCGGCGGTGTGATCACCGGCAAGGCGCTCTACGAGGGCCGGTTCACTGTGGCCGAAGCGCTCGCCGTGCTCAGTGAGGAGCGAGCGTCGTGAGAGTGGCCCGGGTGATCCCCTGCCTCGATGTCACCGCTGGACGGGTGGTCAAGGGCACGAACTTCGTCGACCTCGTCGACGCCGGCGACCCGGTCGAACTCGGCCGCCGTTACGACGCCGAGGGTGCTGACGAGCTCGTATTTCTCGACATCACGGCGTCGAGCGACAATCGGGCAACGACGGTGGAGATGGTGCGCAACGTCGCCGATCACGTGTACATCCCGTTCACGGTCGGCGGCGGCATCCGCACGCTCGAGGATGCCCGGACGATGTTGCGCGCCGGCGCCGACAAGGTCAGCGTGAACACCGCCGCGGTGCAGCGGCCCGAGTTGATCGCCGAAATCGCCGCCGAGTTCGGCTCGCAGTGCGTCGTGTGCGCGATCGATGCCAAACGGCGGATTGACGAGCAGCGCGGCCCGGCGTGGGACGGCACGTGGGAGGTGTTCCTGCACGGCGGCCGGACCCCGACGGGCATCGATGCCATCGAGTGGGCGGTGCGCGCCGTTGCGCTCGGCGCCGGCGAGATCCTGCTCACGTCGATGGATCGCGACGGTACGCGCGCCGGCTTTGATGTGGAGCTGACCGCAGCGGTGACCACCGCCGTCGATGTGCCGGTGATCGCCAGCGGAGGCGTCGGCACGCTCGATCACCTCGTGGAGGGTGTGGTCGAGGGCGGTGCCGATGCCGTGCTCGCGGCGTCGATCTTCCACTTCGGCGAGCATCGCGTGGCAGACGCAAAGGCGGCGATGGCCGACGCTGGGGTCACCGTGCGACCCGCCGACTGACGGCGCGCCACGGCTGCGGCGTAGCGTCGCGCCCATGACAGATCCCGCTGTACGAATCGAACGCCGCGGCGACGTGGTCGTGTGCCACCTCGACGACGGCAAGGCCAACGCACTGACCACCTCGATCATCGCCACGTTGATCGACGTGGTGCGCGACGCCGAAGGCGACGACACGGTCGCCGCCGTGGTGGTTCATGGGCGCGAGGGCAAGCTGTCGGGCGGATTCGACCTGTCGGTGATGATGGGTGACGATCTGAACGCCACGATCAACCTCGTCGCCGACGGAGGCGAGCTCGTGCGCACCTTCTACGGATCAGGGGTTCCCGTCGTCGCTGCCTGTACCGGGCACGCCGTTGCGGCCGGGTCGCTCATGTTGCTCGGGTGCGACGTGCGTATCGGTGCCGATATCGACTGCAAGATCGGCCTCAATGAAGTGGCCATCAAAATGACGCTGCCCGACTGGGCGATGACGATGGCCAAGGAGCGACTGAGCCGCCGCCATCTCCAGCGGTCTGTGGCCAACGCACGGCTCACCGCGGCGAGCGAGGCCGTCGACGCCGGCTTTCTCGACGAGGCGGTGCCGGTCGACCAAGTGCTCGACGTGGCCGTGGCCAGGGCGTCGGAGATGGCCGCGCTCGACCGTGCCGCCTACCGCAACACAGTCACCAAGCTGCGCGGCGACGTGCTCGCCACGGTCGACGCCCAGATCGCTGCCGACCGCGCCGCCACCACGTCCCCGGTATAGGCGATCGTCATCAGCTGGAGTCCGTCGACCATGTCATGTCGCCGGCCCGGTCTGGGCGTGCTCGCCGGATGACAACCCGAGTACCTCGGCGGTTCGCACTGGAGGCACCGGCGAACCGTGTAGCGCACGGTCGAGGAAGTGGTGGAAGTCGACGACGATGTGCTCCATCGCCACGAGCGGACCGGGCTCGTAGTCGCCAGAGACGCCGCGTTGCACGCGTTCGCAGATCGCCCGGTCTTCGACGAGAAATTCGGTCATGGCGGACAGATAGCTGTTGGTGACCTGCCCGGAGAGCTTGCCGAACAGACCCGACCGCTCTGGGGGCGGATCGGGCAGCGCACTGCCAGTGACGATGGTCGACGCGTCGCTGGCGTCGGGGTACACGGCCTCCCACCCGAGGTAGTTGCCGTCGGACAGGATCGCCACGAAATTCGGAGGGATGCTCAACAGCAGGTAGCTCCCTCCGCCGGTCAGCGTTCCGCCGGTCACGGTGGCGTCGGCGTTACCGACGAGGTAGTACGCGCCCGCGGTCGGACTGTACGGCTCGAGCGTGGTCGGGTGGACCTTGAAGAGGTGGTAGCTCTCCATCGCGTTGGCCATCACAAGTTTCCAGTTCGCTGCCCATCGATCGACCGCGCGCGGCGCGGGCCAGTGATGCATGTTGTCGATGCCTGCGTCGACGACGTGGCGCTCGACGTGGGCGAGACGGTCGGCCAGTGAGGATGTTTCGGGATTGAGGGTGGCGAACACGAGGCCGTGCCACTGCTCGGCGCGGTAGGTCGCGAGGCAGTGCGCGTCGCGATCGAGCTCTGGCGCGAAGGGTGCGGCGAGCAGGCGGCCGCCGTCGTCGTACGTCCACGCGTGATACGGGCATTGGAACCGCGCCGCGTTGCCGGTGCCTTCGACGAGCGGTGTGCCGCGGTGGGCACACATGTTGGACAGCGCGGTGAGCTCGCCGCGCTGATTTCGGAGGACGATGATCGGCTGGCCGCCAACGTTGGCGGCGACGAAGTCGCCGGGCGAGGCGACCTCGTCGATGGTCGCCACGAACACCCATTCGCGTCGCCAGATGTGGGTGCGGTCGATGTCGTGTGCTGCGGCGCGGTACGCGTCGGCGGGCAGCGCCCGCTGCGGGTCGATGGGATAGGACACCGACAGCTCTCCTCGGGAAGTGTTCAAGTAGTGTACGTTCGTATCAATGGTGAACGTTATCACGTGAGGTCGCTATCGGTAGCCTGAGCCGATGGGTGATCCGCGTCCGGCGCGTAACGACGAGTGGGTGCAACGTGATGTCACCACGCCAACTCGGGCGTTCGTGCTTGGCCTCGCAGACGACGACGGGCACCTCGACGCCGGTGCGCTGTACGACGCGGCCGACGCTGCCGGCTTCACGGCGACCACCATGCGACTGGCGCTCATGCGCTTGCGTGATGCGAGATCGTTGACGGTCGATGGCCGCGGCCGGAACGCGTCCATCCGCCTGACCGCGCAGGGCCGAACCGACCGATCTCCTGACCTGGCCTGGGTTGCGGCCGCCTATCGCCTGGACGCCGG
>JBCCVW010000066.1:0-20450 GCA_039194665.1 Actinomycetota bacterium | reverse complement strand
GACGAGGTTGGCGGGAGTGGGCCTCCACTCGGCTGGACAGCGGAGTGGACCATGGAGGACGGTCCACCAGCGCCACACCCTGGTGGGTTTGAGAACGTGAGGTATCCGGACACGGAAGAGGGGCGCGCCGCGGCGCTGGCCGACGGTCAGCAGTATCGCCAGTACCAAGAGAACCTGGCGGAGTGGGATGCCTACGTCGCAGGCGAGCCGTATGCGCCGCCGGCCGACGTTACGCAACATCAAGCAAACGACGAGGACGGCGAGATCGTCGAAGGAGAGACCGGCGAGTTAGACGGTGATCCACCGCCAGCCGCCGACGAACCGACCGATTCGGAGGTTCCGGCGGACCTGCCAGACCCGGATGCGTTCGACATCGAAGCCACGGAGGAAGACGCAGCCGACGTGCCGGGCGGTGAGCCACCGCGCGGTTGGACGGACCAGTGGACGGTGGAGGACGGTCCACCGGCGCCACATTCCGGTGGCTTTGAGAACGTGATGTACCCGGACACGGAGGCGGGGCGGGCGGCGGCGCTGGCCCAGGGCCAGCAGTACCATCAGTATCAAGAGAATCTCGCCGTGTGGGAGGCGTACGCAGAGGAGAACGCGCTCGACCCGCTGACTGGGGATCCGCTCCCCGACCCCGCCGACGATCAGATCGACGACGCACCGGAAGAGACCGTCGCCGACGACATCAACGACGAAGAGGCCGCGTCGGGTGCCACCGCTGACGACGTTGAAGATCCGAGCGCTCCCGCGGTCGAGGAGGAGCGCGGTCGCGAGTCCACCGAACCGCAACCGGACGCTGGCGACGCAAACCAGGGGCCCGACCCGGCCGATGACGAGGTGAGATTCGGCGCTGGCGCCGCCGCCACGACCCAGCCCGATGATGTCGGGTTCAAGGACTCGGACGCGATCGATAGCGACGCCGCCATGTCAATTGGGTCTGCCGAGGAGCCGCCGCCCGATCTCTTCGACCCATTCGCCGATGGCCTTCAAGACGACGGCCTGTCCGAGTCCTTAGCCGCGGATCCCGACCCCGTGCTTGACGACACCAAGTCCGACCCCGACGACGACCTCTTCGATCTCTAACCCGACGGGTGACGATGTGCGCCTCTTGGCTCTTGATCACGGTCCGACAGCAGGCTCGATGGTCTCGATGTTGGGCTGGGCCCGCGAGGCCAGCGGTCCGGTGCACCGAGTTGGCGATGAACTCCGGCGATGCCGACATCTCCAGCAGCGTCGCTCGACTCGGGTTCGCACGATGGCCACCTCGTGCACCCGCTGATTGCTTCGGCGTGCGACTACGACGACGAGCTTCGCGGCGCCGGACACTCAGAGCGCATCCTGGCAGCGGTCCATGCCCGCAACGAGATGATCAGCGCAATACGAGAGGTAACTGCACGGACGCCCAAGACGAGCCCGCCCGATATCGCTCCGTTCTAGACAGCGCCAACGCCCACGCATCGCCGCACAGACGGCGCACCCACAACAGGTTGAGCAACCTGGTCCACCCTTAATCAGACCCTGGGCGGTCGATCGGGCCGACGTTCGACATATCCGGTTCTAGCGCGGGGTCTGGCGAGATCTCAGTGGCGCGCGTTTCCGAGCGCGTCCAGCTGTTGCCTGTTGTCGAGCGCCTCGCACCGGCAATCGGGGCGGTCGAGGAGTGTCATGACACTGCACGAACGGCTTCCTTGGTCGAGTGATCGTGAGGTTCGAGTCGGAAGCGAGGTCGTGCCGTTGCAAGTCGTTGCAACTGCGTGTTCGTGAACTCGCGTCCGTCCAAGGCTGGTTCAGCACACGACTACGGTGACTCGATGGACATCGTGAAGAACGCCACGGTCAGTCGCGAAATCGCTGCGGACCCGATGACCGTGTGGTCGGCCGTCGCCGACATCACGCGCATGGGTGAATGGTCACCCGAGTGTCACACCTGCGAGTGGCAAGAAGGCCACAGCGAACCAATCGTTGGCGCGCGCTTCGACGGTCACAACCGCAGTGCCATTAACGGCCTCGAGTGGAGCACGCATGCAGAGATCTCATCGGCTGAGCCCGGCGTGAGCTTCCATTTCAAGGCCCTCTATGGCGAGGCGGACTTTCACTTCGCCAATTGGCACTATGACTTTGAGCCCATCGAGGGAGGAACCAGAGTCACTCAGAGCTGGGAAGACGTGCGTCCCGGCGAGTTTCTGAGTCATGATGCCGATCCGGATGGGGTGGCTGACAGGGCTGGCCACAACATCGCCAGCATGAACGCAACACTGGCCCGACTCGCTGCCGCCATCGAACCTACGCGTGGCGACGATCACTAGCTCACCGTCGCGCTCCACGGTGATGGCTCGCTGACGCGCGTTACTGCGTGGCTCCGCCGATCGTGGCGACTCCAGAGCGCTGTTCGGCATTGACGAGCTGCGAACCCGCAAAACGCGGCACAGACGGAGCACCCACAACAGGTTGAGCAACCTGATCGCCGTGTGCGAGCGACACCATCACCAAGTGCACGAAGGCGGCTGGGGCCTCACGATGACGCCGGACAGAGTCGCCACCTGGACCAGACCCGACAGCACTACGTACTGGACCGGATCGACGATCGACCGGCGGCAACCCGCCGCCTGACACCGCGCGTTCCACGCGGCGCGCACAGTAAACGACCGGCCGGCGCCTGGTGGCCTCCGGTGGCGTACGAGCGCGCCCTCATTGCGCTCGCACGCGCTGCCGCCTTAGTGCGCCTTGATCGGCGCGGGCGCTTCCGCACCCAGCTCGAAGCTGCCGAACTCCTCGTCGGTCGTCTCCCAATCTTCGAACTGGATCACGCCCATCTCTTCGAACCGGCGACGAAGCCACTTGTCGTTACGATCGAGGATGCCGAGCTTCTTGCAGTTCGGAACGATCTTCGAGAACAGCATCTGCTGGAACAGGTCACGGGTCGGATCGCGCAACACGATCGGCAACACATCCCTCGGGGCCACGCCCATCCGCTCCCACACTTCCTGCGACAGGAAGCGGTCGCGCATGCGGACCGCCGCCTCGTAGGCGAACTCCTGACGGTCCTTGAGCTCGGCGTCGGACATCTCGGCGTACACCTCTTTGAGCGACAGCACGCCGAAGGCAACGTGGCGGGCCTCGTCGCTCATCACGTAACGCAGCAACTTCTTCAGCAACGGCTCCTCGGTCATCTGATGCATGAACCCGAACGCAGCCAGCGCCAGGCCCTCGACCATGACCTGCATCCCCAGGTACGTCATGTCCCAACGCGAGTCGTTGATGATGTCGTCGAGCAGCATCCGCAGGTGGGCGTTGACCTGATACCCGCCGCCCATCTTCTCGTCGAGGTACCGGCCGAACACCTCGACGTGGCGAGCCTCGTCGACGACCTGCGTCGAGGCGTACAACTTGGCGTCGTACCACGGCACGGTCTCGGTGATCTTCGCCGTGCACAGCAGCGCGCCCTGCTCTCCGTGGAGGAACTGCGAGAGCGTCCACTTGCGGTTCTCGATGCCGTAGTCGAGCCATTCCTTGTCGCCCCAGTGGCCGATCACGGTGTCGTCGTACAGGTTGGGATCGATGCCAGCGGCGGTGGCCACCTGGTCTCCCGACACGACCTTCTCGATATCAACGTCGGTGTCCCACTCCAAGTCGGTCGTGCCGTTCCACTGGCCGGTCTTGGCCTTCTCGTACAGCTTGCGCAGCTGCGGGCGCTGCAGCGAGTAGTCCCAGGTGAAGATCGCGTCGGCGTTGTCTTTCACCGCATGCTCGACCTCGTCGGCCTCGGTGTTGGAAATCGCCAGAATCGCTTCGAGATCATCGAGATCGGCACGACCGATCATCGTCTCGTTCTCTGACGACGTGGGCTTCTCGGCAAGGGACATGGTCGCTCCTGTGAGGTGAGACTGAGTTGGTTGCTTCAGCTAGTCGTTTCGCTGCGCGCCGCAGTGACGGCGGCGTCGATCAGCGGGGTCATGTAGGCCCTCGCCGACGCGGGGTCAGCGAGGTCGAGGTCGGGAGACGGCGACAAGAAGAACGAGATCACCAGACGCACGACGAGGTCGATCACCGGTCGCGCCTGCTCGACCGGAATGAACCGCTCGACATACGGCATCAGTGAGTTGGTCGCCATCGAGATGATCCGCGGCAGGCCGTCGACGCTGAGCTCGCTCACGATCGAGCCCGGCTCGGTGGCCAGCATGATCGCCAAGTGTTCGTCGTTGCGCAGCGCTGCGGTCGACGCGGTGATCGCTCGAACCAGCAGGTCTTCGAGATCAACAGCGCCGTCGAGGTGGCCCTCGAGCTCAGCGAAGAACTCATCGATCTCGTGCACCCGCAGCGCATCGAAGATCACGTCCTTGCCGCCCGGGAACAGCCGGTACAGCGTGGCCCGAGACACACCCGACTCGCGGGCGATGTCGTCGACGGTGACCTTTTCGATCCCCCATCGGGCGCAGCACGTGCGTACCGCATCGAGCACGCGCAGCTCGGTTGGTGTGAGCTCGCGCCGCTGGCCCCCAGGCATGCGTGAGACAATAAGACGGAATATGTCTCATCGTCAAGAGGCGGTGCTGAGCGGCTCGCGTGGCGACGGCCAGTAACGTCGCGCCTGCGTGAACAACAAGTGAAGGAGCAATTCATGCGATCCTCCCCAACCACCACCCGGACCCGTCGATACGGGCGGCTGCTGCCCGTCGTGGCCGCTGGCGCGCTCGTGCTCGCCGCATGTGGCGATGACGACGACAGCGACTCGAGCGACACGACCGCCGCCGAGTCCGAGACCACCGACGCCGCCAGTGACACCACCGCAGCGAGCGGCACGACCGCTCCGAGCGGCGGCGCCGACTGCTTGGCGACCATCGAAGACGGCACGTTGACCATCGCCACCGGCGAGCCCGCCTTCTTCCCGTGGGTGATCGACGACAACCCGGAGTCCGGTGAAGGCTTCGAGGCCGCCGTCGCCTACGCCGTCGCCGCGGAGATGGGCTACACCGCCGACCAGGTCACCTGGGTACGGACGACCTTCGATGAAGCGATCCAGCCTGGGCCGAAGAGCTTCGACTTCAACCTGCAGCAGTACTCGATCACTCCTGAACGCGCGGAGAACATCGACTTCTCACCGCCGTACTACACCTCGAACCAGGCAATCGTCGGTCTCGAAGGTTCCGCCGCGATCGGCGCGACAACCGTCGAGGAGCTGAAGGACGTGAAATTCGGCGCCCAGGCCGGCACCACCAGCCTGCAGTTCATCACCGACGTGATCCAGCCGAACGAAGAGCCGTTCGTCTACAACGACAACGTCGGCGCCAAGGCCGCACTCGACGCCAACCAGATCGACGCTGCGGTGTTCGACCTGCCGACGGCGTTGTTCGTGTCGGCCGTCGAGATCGAGGGCTCCGTGGTGACCGGACAGTTCTCACCCGACGCCGGTGGCACCACCGATGACTTTGGCCTGGTGCTCGAAAAGGACAGCCCGCTGACCGATTGCGTGAGCGAGGCAGTGACCGCACTCACCAACTCCGGTGAGCTGGAGGCGCTGACCAACGAGTGGCTGTCGGAGAACACCGACGTGCCGTTCATCACCACCGGTAGCTGAAGTGACCACCGCTCCGGCGCCGGCGCTCACCCGGCGACAGGCGTACGACCGGGCCCGTCGGCGCCGGGCGGTGATCATCGCCACGACGTGCCGGGTGCTCGGCGTCGCCGCGCTCGTCATCTTGATCCCGCTCACCCCACGGTGGGATCGCGTCCGCCAATCGTTCTTCGATGGCGACGTGTTACGCGAGACCTTTCCCGGTCTGCTCTCGGCGTTCTGGCTCGACGTGCAGATCTTCTTGTGGTCGACACCGCTGATCCTGGCGCTCTCGGTACTCGTCGCCGTGGCCCGCAACTCGCGCAGCCCGGCGCTGTTTCCGATCCGTGCGTTCGCCGTGATCTACACCGACGTGTTCCGTGGTGTCCCCGTCATCCTGACGATCTTGCTCATCGGCTTCGGCGTGCCCGGACTGTTCGAGTCACGTGAGTGGTCGAACCCGCTGATCTGGGGCACGGTGGCGCTGGTGTTGTCGTACTCGGCGTATGTATCGGAGGTGTTCCGGGCCGGGATCGAGAGCATCCACGAGAGCCAACGGGCCGCGGCGCGATCGCTCGGGATGACCACCCACCAAACGATGTCGACAGTGATCCTTCCGCAGGCCACACGCCGCGTGGTCCCACCATTGATGAACAGCCTGGTCAGCCTGCAGAAGGACGTTGCGCTCGTCAGCTTGATCGGACCCGTCGAGGTGCTCCGCCGGGCACAGATCGACTCGTCGTTGTTCGCCAACTTCACGCCGTACGTCGGTGCGGCGATCATCTTCTTGGCGGTCACCATCCCCTGCACCCGCCTCGCCGACTACCTACTCGCCAGGCAGCGCCGCCGCACCGGCGCCACAGCCATCGCCTGACGCCCCGATCACCCTCCGATGACACTCGGCGATCCCTCCACCTTGAAGCTTGCGTTGCGCAACGTGCGCAAGGCCTTCGACGACACCGTTGTGCTCGACGGCATCGACCTCGACGTCGCCGAGGGCGACGTGATCACGTTGATCGGCGCCTCGGGATCGGGCAAGTCGACACTGTTGCGGTGCGTCAACCTGCTCGAGCCGATCGACGACGGCGAGGTGTACCTCGACGGCACCGACATCGCCGAGCCCGGCCTCGACCCCGATCCGATTCGGCGCAGCATCGGGATGGTCTTCCAGAGTTTCAATCTGTTTCCGCATATGAGCGTGGTCGACAACGTCGCGATCGGGCCGCGCAAGGTGCTGAAGACGCCCAAGGCCGAGGCCCGCACGGCGGCGCGAGCGATGCTCGATCGGCTTGGCCTGTCGGCGCGCGCCGACGCCTACCCCGATCAACTGTCGGGCGGCCAACAACAGCGGGTCGCGATTGCCCGCTCGCTGGCGATGAATCCCGAGGTGATGCTCCTCGATGAGATCACCTCCGCCCTCGATCCGGAGCTGGTCGGCGAGGTGCTCGACGTTGTGCGCGGCCTGAAGGACGATGGGATGACGATGCTCATCGCCACCCACGAAATGGCCTTCGCCCGCGAGATTTCCGACCGCGTCTGTTACCTCCACGAAGGCCGGATCATCGAACAAGCGCCCCCCGAGCAGCTGTTCGGCGACCCCCAGCTCGAACGTACCAAGGCCTTCCTCCAACGCGTCACCGACGCCGGCCGCATGTAGCTCAATTTCTGTCCTCTCACCGCGCCACGCGCCGGATTTCGACAGGAGAACCGCGCAAATCCTGTCCTCTCGCCGCGCCACGCGCCGGATTCCGACAGGAGAACAGATCAAGTCGGGAAGCGGAGGGTGACCTGCGCGCCGCCGGTTGGCGACTCGCCGATCTGGACATCGCCGCCATGCGTACGAGCGACCTCGGCGACGATCGCCAGCCCGAGCCCGGCCCCGCCCCGCTCGCGATCGCGGGCCTCATCGAGTCGCACGAAGCGATCGAACACACGCTGACGATCGTCCTCGGGGATGCCTGGCCCGTCGTCGTCGACCGTGACCACCGCCCACCCGTCTCGCCCGACGAGGGCGACGTCGACCGCAGTCGACGCATGCCGTGCCGCATTGTCGACCACGTTGCGGATCGCCCGTTGCACTTGGTTCGAGACGCCGCTGATCCGCACAGGTCGATCGATCGAGACACGCACCGGCACGTCGTGAGGCCGCTGCGCTTCGGTGCGCACCACGTCGTCGAGATCGACCTCGACGAACGCTGGATGCTCGTCGGCCTCCAGGCGCGCGAGCACCAACAAGTCGTCGATCAGCGCACCGAGGTGTTCCGTCTCGGAGAGCACCGCTGTCGCGGTCGCGGGCCAGTCGGCGTCATCCGGGCGAGCGAGCGCCACCTCCAGCTGTGTTCGGCTGGCCGCTACCGGACTACGCAGTTCGTGCGACGCATCCGCGGCGAGCTGACGCTGCCGCCGCTGCGCGGTCTCCAGCCGGTCGAGCATGCCGTTCATCGTGACCGCAAGATCACGGATTTCGTCGCTGCCTGCCGGCTCGGGCACGCGCTCAGCCAGCCGCTGATCGTCGATTTCGCGAACCCGCGAGGTGATCGCTCGAACGGGTCGAAGGGCTCGTCCACTGACGCAGTAGGTCAACCCACCGACCAAAGCGATCAGTACCGGCAGGGCGACCCACAGTGCGGTGCGCACCGTGTCGAGGCTGTCGAGCACGGGCTGCAACGGGTTGGCAGCTGTGATCGTGAACTGTTCATCCCCGATCGACACCGAAGACGCCACGGCGGCAACATCGTCGCCGAGATCGACCTCCTCGATCTGACCCGCAACGAGCGATGCGGAGTCGTCGATGGGAACGAGCTGAATCGCAGTCGAACCGGGCGGACCACCGGTGCTGACCGGCCGCCCGAACTCGTCGATCACGATGACACGGCTGGTGAGATCGGAGGGAACCGGCGCAGGGGTCGCCATCGCTGGGTCACCACCATCGGCGACTTCGAGGCCGGCGAGGTACGCGTTCAGATCTGCTTCGGCCGCCTCGAACCGTTCGTCGACCAGCTGCGACTCGACCACGCTGAGCAGCGCAACAGCCAGCACGACCGCGGCAACACCGAACACGCCGGTCACCGCTCCGACGATGCGCAGCCGCACGCCTGTGCGCGTTCGCCCACTCGTCACGGTGCCGCCACCTGATAACCGACGCCACGTACCGTCTCGATCAGCTTCACATCGTTGTCACCGTCGACCTTGCGACGCAGGTAGCCGACATAGACATCGACCACATTGCTGTCACCATCGAAGTCAGTGCCCCAGACGCGATCGAGCAACTCGCTCCGACTGAAGGGTTGGCCCGGTTCGCGCATCAACGTGGTGAGCAACGCTCGCTCGCGCGGCGTCAGGTCGATGCTCGCGCCGGCGCGCGTGCAGCGGTGACGTGCCGTGTCGAGGCGGAGATCATCGACCTCGAGCACGTCTGGCTGACGGGGGCCGCTCCCCCGCCGAACCTGCGCCCGCAGCCGGGCGACGAACACGGGAAACGAGAACGGCTTGGTGAGGTAGTCGTCGGCGCCCAGCTCGAGCCCCTCGACCTGATCGAAGTCGCCGTCCTTGGCAGTCAGCATGAGAATCGGCGTGTCGACGCCCTCGGACCGCAGCGACCGACACACCTCGAAGCCGTTGAGTCCCGGCAGCATGATGTCGAGAACGATCGCGTCGTAGTCGAACTCGCGAGCGCGCCACAACCCATCGATGCCATCGGCGGATACGTCGACGACGAAACCCTCTGCGTCGAGGCCGCGCTGGATCGCATCGGCCAGCGATGCGTTGTCTTCGACGACCAGCACTCTCATCGACATCCAGCCAAGCAGCTGTTTCCTAAGGATCAGATGAGAGCAGCCTTCAGATTGGTCACAGCACGTGATCGACACGATCGTCCCCATGACCAACACCCCCATCACCAACACGGCCGCCCCCGCCACGAAGAAGCGCCCCACCGACACACCCACCGCCGCGGCAGTCGACCGCTCTGCCACTCGGCGCCGCTCATCGCTGGCACTGTCCCTCGCCGCCGTCGGAGGCCTCGCCGTCGCCGCATGCGGCGGCGGGAGCAGCAACGACGACAGCGGCATCGCCAGCCTCGATGGGGCCGGCGACGGCGAGTCGGCGGCCGATATCGATCCGGAGCTGGCGATGGCCGACTATCGCGAATGCCTCGCCGACAACGGCGCCAACATCGATGTGCAGGTTGGCGGCGGTGGGTCGATCAGCATCGGCGGCGGCGTCGAGGCCGACCCGCAGGCGGGCGGGATCGGCGGCACCGATCCAGACACCTTCAGCGCCGCGGTCGATTCGTGCGCCGAACTCGGCCAGGCAGCGATGGGTGCGTTCGCCCCCGATCCACAGCAGCAGGCCGCGCTCGACGATGCACAGCTGCGCTTCGAGGAGTGCATGGACGACAAAGGACTCGGCGGCCACGTGGGGTCGATGATGACCTCGAACGCCGGCATCGGCGTCGAAGACTCAGCCGGCGCCGACGACCCACAGTCGGGCGGCTCGCTCGATGACGTCGATCCCGACGTGCTCGCCGACGCGCTCGACGAGTGTGGTGCCGTCTTCGATGAGTTGGAGGCCAGCTGATGAAGCGCCGGCTCATCCTCGGCGGCGCAGCCGCCGCTGCACTGATCGGGGGTACGGCAATCGTCACCACGCTGCCTGACGACAGCGCCGCCAGCGATCAACCAGCGACCGACGTCGACGCCGACGTCGAAATCGTCGAGGTGGCACGCGGCGACCTGCGCGCCGACGTCGAGTTCGTTGGTGAGGCGTCGTTCGGCGAGGAGTGGTCGCTGCCGCTCCCGGAGGAGCGCAACGGCGATGGCATCATTACCTGGGCGCCCGACCCGGGGACGATCGTCGAGCCCGGCGAGGTGTTGGTCTACGTCGACGACGAGCCACTGTTCGTCGTGCAGGGCAGCACCCCGTTGTACCGCGACCTCGAACGCACTTCTCCACCGCTCGAGGGGCCCGACGTGCTGCAGCTCCAGCAGTACCTCGCGTTCTTCGGCTACGACGTCGAGCCCGACGGTGAATTCGGTTGGAAGACCGAGCGGGCGGTGAAGCAGTGGCAAGACGACAACGGGCTCGACGACACCGGCGTCGTCACGCGTCAGCACATGGTCTTCGTCGGCGAGCCAATACGGGTCTCCTCGGACCTGCGAGTTGGTACGCGAGTTGATGAGCTCCTGCTCACCGACGGCACGCCACTCGTCGTCGTCGACACGAGCAACCGCGACCGGGCGGCGCTACCGGAAGGGAGCGACGTCGAGATTCGCTTCGCCGACGGAACGACCGTCGCCGGCGTCGTCGTCGAGCAACGCCAAATCACCGACGACAACGGCGACCGTATCTGGCGGACCACCATCGAGCCGACCGGCGAAATCCCCGGCGACGCATCGATCGTCGACGTGCTGGTGATCGACGAGCGGGCGACCGATGTTCTCCTGGTGCCGGTTCGGGCACTGATCGCCCTGGCCGAGGGCAGCTACGGCGTGGAGGTCCGACTGGCCGACGGATCGAGTGAACTCCGACAGATCACCGTTGGTGAAGTCGTGGACGGTATGGCGGAAGTCTCGGGCGATGTCGACGAGGGCGACCAGTTGGTGGTGCCTCGATGAGCGCCGTGCTGCGACTCGACGGGGTAGTGAAGGACTACCCAGGGACACCTCCGGTGCGCGCCGTCGACCACGTCGACCTGACCGTTGACGAGGGCGACCTCTTGGCGGTTGTCGGACAGTCGGGATCGGGCAAGTCGACGATGCTCAACCTGATCGGCACCCTCGACCGGGCGACTGCGGGCGATGTGGTCATCGACGGTCAGCCGGTGTCGGTGCTGTCAGACAACGCACTCGCCGGCCTACGCGCCCATCGCATCGGCTTCGTGTTCCAGAGCTTCCATCTGCTGGAGAGCCACACCGCCCTCGACAACGCGGCGATGGGCTTGTTGTACCGCGGCGTGCCTCAACGCGAGCGACGGCGGCGCGCCGCCGATGCCCTGGAGCGGGTACAGCTCGGGCACCGGGCCGACCATCGACCGAGTGCGCTGTCGGGTGGCGAACGGCAACGAGTGGCGATCGCCCGCGCGCTCGTCGGCGATCCGGCGATCGTCCTCGCCGACGAGCCGACCGGCAACCTCGACTCGGCGACCGGCGAGGAGATCGTGCAGCTGTTGTTCCAGCTCAATGCGGAGGGATCGACGATCGTGGTCGTGACCCACGACACCGAGCTCGCCGATCGCCTCCCCCGACAGGTCACGATGCGCGACGGGCAGATCATCGATCGCCGTGAGACGTTCGCCCCCGAGCACCTCCTCGTAGGAGCCGAACGATGAAGCGCTGGAAATCTCGCCTACTGGCGCGTGACATCGCATCGACCGGTACCGCCGGGCTGCGCACCCGCCGCGGGCGCACGATGCTCACGGCGATCGGCATCGCCATCGGCATTGCGTCGATGGTGTCGGTGCTCGGCATCTCGTCGTCGAGCCGCGCCGAAGTGATCGCGCAGATCGATGCGCTCGGCCCGAACCTGCTGCAGGTCCAAGCCGGCAACAACCTGTTCGGCGAGGATGCGCAGCTGCCCAACGAGGCGCCCGACATGGTCCGAGCCATTCCTCCTGTGACCGGCGCGTCCGGTGTGAGCCAACTCGACACATCAGTGCAACGCAACGACATCGACGTACCGCGCAACAACGGACTCACTGTGTTCGCCACCGAACCCGAACTCCTCGACACCCTCGAGGGGTCGCTCGCCGACGGACGCTTCCTCGATGCCGGCACCTCCGACCTGCCCGTCGTCGTGCTCGGCGCCGAGGCGGCCTCTCGACTCGGCATCGACAGCCTCGACGGTGGACCGGTGGTGTACATCGCCGGTGAACCGTTCCAGGTGATCGGCATCCTCGATCCGCTCCCCTTGAACCCCGACATCGATCGCGCTGCGTTGGTCGGCAACGGGATCGCCGAATCACTCTTGGGTGCCGACATCGTGCCCACCGGGCTGTTCGTCCGAACGCACCCCGACCACGTCGACGCCGTTCGCCAGGTGCTGGCGCGCACCGTCAACCCTGGCGCACCGAACGAGGTCGATGTGTCTCGGCCCTCGGACTCGCTCGAAGCCCGAGCGACCGTCGACGAGAACCTGCAACGCCTCCTGCTCGGGCTCGGCGGAGTGGCCCTCCTCGTCGGCGGCGTGGGCATCGCCAACGTGATGGTGATCTCGGTGATGGAGCGCCGCGGCGAGATCGGTTTGCGCCGCGCCCTCGGTGCGACCCGGCGGCACATCGCCAGTCAGTTCGTGGTGGAGTCGGCGACGCTTGCCGGACTCGGCGGACTGATCGGCGTCGTGCTGGGCGCCGCCGTGACCTATGGCTACGCCACCAACCAAGGATGGGTGGTCGACGTCCCGCTGCAGGGCCTCGTGCTCGGTGTGCTCGCCGCTTTGGCCGTCGGCACCATCGCCGGCCTGCACCCGGCTCGCCGCGCCGCCCGCCTCGACCCCGCCGACGCCGTCCGGCCGTCCTGACTGCGCCGCGCGGGAGGTCCGGCGTTCTGCCGAAATTCGGTCGAGTCGCTGCGCCTCGCGCCGGATTTCGACAGGAGAACTGTGGTGTTCAGTCGGTGTCGGTGACCTCGGGAGTGGGCATGTTGGGCAGGTCAGCAGGTGGCGGGGGGATGTCGGCCGCGCTCGACGCGAGCGCTGGCGGCAACTCGCTGCGTTGCGCGTCCCACTCGTCGAGATCGAATGCGTCGACGCTCCAGTCACCGCTCCCGGCTCCATCGCATGGAGCCAGCTGCTCGAGCAGCGCCGGTTGCGACGTGGCGAACACGTTGTCGCTCCAGCAGTTGCGCAAGTCCTCGGTCGGCACGTCGATCGACGTCACCATCAGGTCGGCCTGGCCGCTGTCGAAGATTCCGTTGTTGCGCACGACCGTGTCGAACGACTCCCACACCAGCCCGTCTGGAATGGACGCGGCGAGCGGTTCCGCTCGAGCGTCCGCGCAGGTGGTCTCCCACTCCGCCTCGGTGGGTAAGTCGTCGTTGGGGAACCGCTCGACGAACGGCACCAGTGCGATGCCGACGCGGTCGTGATCGGTGACCGAATTGTCTTCGATGAGGTTGCCGACACCGCCGGGGGTGATGATTCCGTTGCCGATCCACTCGGCGGAGAACGCCAGCGACGGCGCCGACGCTTCGTTGTTGTTGTCGACCATGTTGTCGACGAACCGGGTCTGGCGCTGCGGGTAACACAACTCGTAGCTGCCCGAGTTGGGAAAGATCCCGACCCTGTTGTTGTTGAACCGCGAGTTCGACACGGTCATGTCACCACCCGAATTCGTGCCCTGATATCCGAGGCCGTTGTACTCGGCGTGGCTGGCGTCGACGAGACCGTTGCACGGGAAGCACTGACCGACATACAGGCCAGCCCCGGCACTGCCTGACGCGTAGGAGTTGTCGATCTGCCCATTCACGGAGTCGAAGGCGTAGATCCCGTACTCGCCGTTGAGATACGACGTGATGTACGAGCCGCGGTAGCCGTCGACACCGGTCCAGAACACACCGTTGTTCACGAAGCGCTGCACCGTCAGGTTCTCGATCACCATGTTGCTGACGCCAAGCGCCCGAATGCCGTTGTCGAGCGCAAAGTTGCCGTCGAGCACCACGCCCGCCCGATCGAGACCACGGATCGTGATGTCGTCGGTGGTCACATCGACCGACTCCTCGTAGGTCCCCGGCGAGATGAGCACGATGTCGCCGGGGACCGCCATGTCGACGCCCGCCTGGATCGTGTCGGCGTCACCGGGCACGAACACGACACCGTCGACGTCACCAGTCGCGACATCGCCCGTCGTCGCCGGCGAACCCTGCCCGGCCGACACCTCGGTGGTCGGGTCGCTCGACGCCTCGGCCGTCGCCGCCGGCCCACTCGGCGTCGACTCGGTGGAGGCCGTGTCGCCGTCGCCGCCACACGCCGCAACGACGAGGCTGCCGGCCATCAGCGTGGTCACGAGTGTGCGAGTCGCACTCACTTCGCTCAGTCTGCTCCACCGACACCGTCCACGCCTCGCGGTCATCACGACGAGACACCACACACCAGATCGCGGTTGATGCACAACTCGACCTCACGCTCGAGCTTGTCCTGATCCCACACGTTCCAGAAGTCGGCATGACCGGTGAGGACCGAGCCCGACGACAACGAGAGCCCCTCGGGGTCCACCGGCGGGAAGTCAACGGCGACTGTCAGCTGGGGAATCGCAATGGGAAAGTCGTCAGGGCACCCACCGTCGCTGTACCGGACGTGCGCCCCGGTTCCGAAGCCGGTCAGCCGCTTCGCGTCCCAACACTCGGGGAATGTCACCAGCATCCGTAGCGAGCTGCCCTCAGGACATGCCGGCGGCTCAGGATCGCGGATCGCTCCGGTGCCACACGACCAGGCCACCACGTCGGTCGACTGGGGAGATTCGGCGCCTGGCTCCCCCGCCACCATCATCAGCCCCGCGGGATACGGCTCGACGTCGGCCGGGTCGATACCGGGCCCGGGGCGGTAGTACGCCGTCAGCCCGAGCGGTTCGACGACCCGACCCTGCGCGTCGTGCAACGTCGGAGTCCAGTACGACGCCGTGTCGAGCGGCTGGTCGCACGTCGTCGCCGAACCGAGCGCGGTGTCGTACTCCGCGTCGGCGTCGACCGCTTCGTTGCCAAAGAACTGATGCTGATGACTTGCACCCGGACGCCCGGGGGCCACGATCGGATCATCAAACGCAGTGTGCGAGAATTCGCACTCGACGACGAACTGAGCGATGCGTCCCTGCGGCCCACGGCGCTGCGGATCGGGTGCTGGGTCGGCTTCGGCAACGCCGCCACACGCCACGACACCGAGCGCGCCGGCAAGCAGCCAGCCGGCGCGGTTCATCCGGTGACCTCGATAGTGCCGATCATCCCGACATCGGCGGTGCCGTGGATCGAGCAGTAGTACCGGTACACGCCGGGTTCGGTGAACGTGTGCTCGTACGCCGTTCCGGGCTGAAAGTCGGTGGTCGGCACACCCCACAACTGATCTCGATCGACGGGGATCACGTCGTGCTCCGTGCGGCCACCATTGCGCCACTCGACGGTGGTGCCTGCGGCGATCACTGTGGTTTCGTTGCGGAACACGTTGTCGAGGGCCCGCACGGTTACCCGCTCGCCGGTGGCCGCGACCGAACTGTGTGCCGAATCCGGCGCCTGGCGCGGGGACTCGGCAGAAATTTGGGGAGCTGCGCCGCCGGCGTCGGGGCCGTCGGGGCCGCAGGCGGCGAACCCGAGCGACAGACCGGCGGCTCCGAGCAACGCGCGGAGCCGCCTGCGCGTCACTGCGACATCAACGCGTCGGCGTGATCCTCGCGCAACGTCTTCTTCGAGAACTTGCCGACGCTGGTCTTGGGCACCTCGTCGATCCACACGACACCCTTGGGCATCTGCCACTTGGCGATCTTGCCCTCGAGATGGGCGAGCACTCCGTCCTCGTCGATCGCGGCACCCTCGGTGCGGACAACACACGCGAGCGCGGCCTCGCCCCACTTCGGATGAGCAACACCGACCACGGCGGCTTCGGCGATCTCGGGATGCGACATCAACTCGTTCTCCAACTCGACTGAGCTGATCCATTCACCGCCGGACTTGATGAGGTCCTTGGTGCGGTCGACCAGGCGGATCCGACCCCGATCGTCGATCGTGGCGACATCGCCGGTGCGCAGCCAACCGTCGTCGGTGAAACTCTCGCCCGCACGCTCGTCGTTGTAGTACGTGGCGGCGATCCAGTTGCCGCGGCACTGCAACTCGCCGCTCGTCTCGCCGTCCCACGGCACCTCGTTCACCGTGTCGGGTTCGACCACGCGGCACTCGGTGGCGAACACCACGCGTCCGACCTGGGTGCGCAATTCTGCCTGCTCCTCGACGGGCAACTCCTGCTGATCGGCGTCGAGCTGACACACCGCGGCAATCGGGCTGGTCTCGGTCATCCCCCAGGCCTGCAGGATCGGAAGTCCGGTCTGCTCGCGATAGGCCTCCGACAGCGCCTTCGGTACGGCAGAGCCACCACACGGAATCGCCCGCAGTGCCGACGTGTCACGGCCCTTCAGCTCGGGCAACACCGCCATCCAGATCGTCGGCACACCGGCAGCGACGGTGACCTTCTCCTCGACGATCAGGTCGGCGATCGCCGGACCCGAGAGGTCGGGCCCGGGCATCACCAGGCTGGCACCGGACGCCACCGCGGCATGCGCCAGCCCCCATGCGTTCGCATGGAACATCGGCACCACCGGGAGAATCACATCGGACTCGCGGGCGCCGAGGTTGTCGGCCATCATCGCCCCCATCGTGTGCAGGAACGTCGACCGGTGGCTGTACACGACACCTTTGGGGTTGCCGGTGGTGCCGCTCGTGTAACACATGCTCGCCGCGCGGTGTTCGTCGTCGACGGAGAACTCGACCGGGCTCGCAGCAGCGAGCAAATCTTCGTAGTCGAGCAGTGTGTGCCCGGCGAGATCGTCGGGAACGTCGCCGACGCCGTCATCCATCAGGACGAGGTGCTTCAGGCGCTCGAACGTCGGCAGCAACGGCGCCAGGAGTCCGAGCAATGACCGGTCGACGAAGATCACCTCGTCGTCGGCGTGGTTGACGATGTAGGTCAGCTGCTCGGGGAACAGTCGGATGTTCAGCGTGTGCAATACGCGGCCAGTGCACGGCGCGGCGAAGTACAGCTCGAGGTGCCGGGCGGTGTTCCACGCGAAGGTGGCCACGCGTCCGTCAGCGGAGATGCCGAGGTCGTCGAGCACACCACCGAGACTGCGCGTGCGCGCCGCCCAGTCGGCATAAGTCGTGCGCTGCCGGCCTGTTCCGGTGGCGGTCACGATCTCCTTGCGGCCGAAGTACTTCTCAGCACGATCGAAGAGGTGCGGAATCACGAGTGGGACGTCTTGCATCAACCCCTGCATGCGCCCGACGGTAGCTCGGCGCGATGTTCACGGGCTCAACGGACCGGTACGGTGGTGCCGGTGACCGAGCCGACGGCGATTGGTGCCGACGACGCCGACGACGCGATCCACAAGCCACCACCGTGGGCGCCCATCACGCTCGCCGCGTTCGCCGCACTGGTGATCTGCACCAACGTCGCCGCCGGACTCTGGGCTCGCCTGGTCGACACCGACCCCGAGCTGCTGTTGCTGTTGTCGTCGCGCAACCGCTACCTCGCCCTCACGCTCGCCGCCGGGGTGCCGCTGGGCTTCTACGTGTTGATCGGTTTCCTGCGCATCGGTGTGGCCTTCGGTGTCTGCCACATGATCGGCCGGGCATACGGTGACACGGCTGTCGGTTGGTTCCGCAAGTACCTCGGTGTGACGGACGAAACGATCGCCACGTTCAACCGCGGGTTCGGTCGATTCGAGTGGATCATCATCCCCTTCTTCGCCGGTTCGAACATCGTCGCTGCGCTCAGCGGCGTCCACCGCACGCCGATCCGGCGGCTGGTGGTGCTGCTCGCCGTCGGCATCGCCGCGCGACTTGCGCTGATCTGGTGGCTCGCTCGAACCTTCGAGGACCAACTGGTGAGCTTCCTCGAATGGCTCCAGCGGTACCAGTGGTGGGCGGTCGGCATCTCGATCGGCATCGTCGTGCTGGTCAACCTGCGCAATGTCCGTCGCGGCGCCTGAATCACCCCGGCCGTTCGCGCGGGCTGAGCACTAGCGGGGCCGGCCTCGTATGCTTCGCCGCCATGGCTGAAGTGACCCTTGGCGGCAACCCCGTCCACACCTCTGGAGATCTCCCCGCTGTTGGCTCGGCGGCACCGAACTACACCCTGACCGGGTCCGACCTCGGCGACGTGTCGGCGAGCGACATGGCCGGCAAGAACGTGGTGCTCAACATCTTCCCCAGCGTCGACACCCCGACATGCGCCACGAGCGTGCGCACCTTCAACCAACGCGCCGCCGACCTCGACAACACCGTGGTGTTGTGCGTCTCGGCCGACCTGCCGTTCGCCCAGGGCCGCTTCTGCGGCGCCGAAGGCATCCAGAACGTCACCACCGCATCGAGCTTCCGCTCCGATTTCGGATCCGACTTCGGCGTCACGCTCACCGACGGACCGCTGGCCGGCGTGCTCGCCCGCGCGGTCGTGGTGGTCGGCCCCGACGGCACGGTGAAGCACACCGAGCTGGTCGGCGAGATCGCCAACGAGCCGAACTACGACGCCGCCCTCGCCGCAATCTGACGTCACCGTTACAGGAACGGGTCGAGTGAGCGGGAGAGACCGGGGACGTCGGCGATCTTCTTGCACGCCAGCACGACGCCGGGCATGAAGCTGTCGCGGTCGTAGCTGTCCTGGCGGATCGTCAAGGTCTGGCCGGTCGCACCAAAAACCACTTCCTGGTGGGCAACCATGCCGCGCATCCGCACCGAATGGACGCGCACGCCGGCGGGACCGGAGCCGCCACGAGCACCGGGATATACCTCGTGTTCGGTGGGGTCGTCGGCGAAGTCGTCCCCACGTGCCGCCGCGATGCGTTCGGTCGTGGTCACGGCCGTACCCGACGGGGCGTCGATCTTGCGGTCGTGGTGCAACTCGATGATCTCGGCGGTGTCGAAGTGCGGCGCTGCCATCTCGGCGAAGCGCATCATCAACACCGCAGAAATTGCGAAGTTCGCGGCGATCACGGCATTGGGGCCGTCGTCGCCACCGAACGACGACTCGAACAGCGCCAGGTCGTCGGTGTTGAACCCCGTCGTGCCGACCACGGCGTGAATGCCGTGCATCGCCAGCCAGGGCAGCGTCGTACGGCCTGCAGCGGCCACCGTGAAGTCGACCACCACGTCGCAAGCGGCATCGGCGAACGCGTGCAGCTCGCCCGCCACATCGATGCCTTCGACAACCTCACCGACCCCGCCGGGATCCACGGCGGCGACGAGTTCGAGATCGGGATCAGCAGCGACCGCCGCACAGACGGTGCGACCCATCCGCCCAGCGGCGCCGTTGACCCCGACTCTCATCGATGAATTCCTCGGCTCGACTCAGCGATGCCGGCGACGGCCGCCGCCGCGCCGGTTGCCACCGCCGCTGCCGGAGCGTGCGGGACGCTCCTGACGCGGGCCGAGATCGCCCAGCTCGTCGGCGAGTTCGGCATCGAAGCTGTCTTCGAAGCTGACCTCGACGACGTCGCTCGACGATGCGGGAGCGTCGTCACGGCTGGGGCGCTCACGACGGCCGCGGCCGTTGCTGCGACCACCATCGCCGTTGTCACTCGAGCCGCCGCCGCTGCCGGCGAGGGCCTCGTCGGTCGGCACCAGGCTGACTTTGCCCTTGTCGTCGATCTCGTCGACGCGCACCTCGATCTCCTGACCGAGTTCGAGCACGTCTTCCACCGAGTTGATGCGCTTGCCCCCGCCGAGGCGAGAGATGTGCACCAGGCCGTCGCGACCGGGAAGGATGTTGACGAACGCACCGAACTTGGTGATGTTGACCACGCGTCCCGGGTACACGGCGCCGAGCTCGGCCTTGGGCGGATCGACGATCGCCATGATCGCGTCCTTGGCCTCTTCCATGCGCCACGCCTCGACGGCACCGATGGTGACGATGCCCTGGGCACCGTCGTCGTCGACGCCGATGTCGGCTCCGGTCTCCTGCTGGATCGTGTTGATGATCTTGCCCTTGGGGCCGATGACCTCGCCGACCTTGTCGAGCGGAATCGTGATCATGGAGATCCTCGAGGTGATGACCGCGGCCATCGCTGCACCGCGCACCGAGGTCGCCGAGACGGCACCGAAGATCACCACGATCACGATTCCGCTCGACAAGGTCGGCGAGGTCATCGGCCCCAAGGGCAAGATCATCAACACGATCCAGCAGGAGACCGGAGCCGACATCGGCGTCG
>JBCCVW010000065.1:0-20581 GCA_039194665.1 Actinomycetota bacterium | reverse complement strand
GTCAGGAGTAGGGGTGGACCTGCTCAGGGGGCAGGCGCGAAGAGCTCGGCGGGGTCTTCGAAATCGACCAGCCACAGCCGGCCCCCGTCGCGCGGTGCCGGGTTGTATTCGGCGAAGCCGAGGAGCTCTTTGGCTCGGCGGGGCAGCGCGGCCGCAGTGTCGTAGGGGATCGTGAAGGCGTGTGCCTCTTCGGCGCGCAGCCAGCCGAGCAGATAACTCAGGTGCAGCGCGCTGCGCCACTCGTCGATCGTGTGATTGGCGCCGCCGCCGTGAATGGTCTTGCCGCTGAACAGCAACACCGACCCTGCGGTCATTTCGGCGGGCACGGAGCTGGCCGCCTCGAACAGTTCGGGACGATCGGACTGTCGATGGCTCCCAGGGACGACACGAGTGGCTCCGTTGCGTTCAGTGCAGTCGGTCATGGCGACCATCGCGATCACGATGATCTCGGGGCCGTCGGGCAGCAGCTGGTTGAACCATGGCCATCCGCTCTGGTCGCGGTGCAGGTATTGCGCTGGCTCACCGGGACCGATCGAGATCAACTGGGTGTCGCTGATCTGGATCGATCCGCCGTCGGGGATCAGCCGTCGGTCAGCGACGCCGAGGATCGACTCGTGCAAGCCCACGGTGGTGAACTCGGCGGTCTTCGAGGCGATGCCGTTGAGGCGGATCGTGTTGTTGCCGTGAAACAGTTCCCACTCCGGGTCGCCGCTGCGACTTCCCGGAGCGGTGGCCGACATCCACGGCGCGAGGTCGGTGTTGACTCGCTCGATGAGCGCGCGATCGAACAGCTCGTCGATCACGACAACGCCGTGGTCGTCGATTGCTTGGTCGATGTCGGCCACGGTCGCCGATGCATGCAGATGGGGGATGGGATGGCTCACTGGTCAGACTCCTGTGCTCGGTCGGCTGGCGCCTCCGGGTGGGTCATCGATGGTGAACCTCTTCAGGTCGAGAAGCTTGAGGATCACCTGCGGACTCCCTGAGGAATGCGGTACGGGGTGGGGGCTCGGGGCGGCAGACTGGAGCCGATGGTGCAGTTCGGAGGGGTGACGATCGACATCGACGGTCGTCAGGTGCACCTCGATGGCGAGCCGCAGCACCTCGAACCGCAAGCCTTCGACCTGTTGGCCTTCTTGTTCGCTGAGCGTCAACGCGTGGTGCCAAAGCACGAGATCCTCGACGCCGTGTGGGGTGATCAGTTCGTGTCTGACGCTGCGCTCACCACGCGCATCAAGGAGGTTCGCCGTGCCGTCGGCGACGATGGGACGCGGCAGCACGTGATCAAGAACGTGCGCGGTCGCGGGTACCAGTTCGTGGCGCAGCTCGGAACGCCCAACACAGCGGTCTCCCGCCCGCCGGTATCGACTCTTGTCGGCCGCGACGACGACGTCGCCGCAACGCTCGATCAACTCCAGCGCGAGCGGTTGGTCACACTCGTCGGCCCCGGCGGGGTCGGCAAGACCACGCTGGCGTTGGAGCTCGCGCGGTTGCTGCGCGATCGGTTCACCGACGGCGCCCATGTCGTCCGTCTCGGACGGCTCCGCAACCCGGTCGAGGTCGTGCATGCGCTGCGCCTCGATCTCGATCTTGGTCAGGTCGGCGGCGATGAGTCGTCGTTGCTCGCCGCGATCGCCGCCCTCGACGCGTTGGTCATCCTCGACAACTGCGAGCACGTGATCGACGAAGCGGCCAGGCTCGTCGCTGCGATCGACGAACTGGGCGGCGATGTCCGGGTATTGGCCACGAGCCGGGAACGGCTCGGTGTGCACGGCGAGCACGTGCAGACGCTTGCGCCCCTCGACCGCGCGGCCGCGGTCGACTTGCTGCGCTCGCGCGTGGCCCGAGCCGATTCGGCCTACCGCTGGCCGAGCGATCAGGAGCCGGTCATCGATCGTTTGCTGGAGATGGTCGACCGGTTACCCCTGGGCATCGAGATGGCTGCTGGACGTCTTCCGATGTTCGGTCCCGCCGAACTCGTCGATCTGCTCAGCGACGGGCTTGACGTACTGCAGTCCCCGACGCGTGGGCGCGAAGAGCGGCACCAAACACTGCGGGGCCTCGTGGAGTGGTCGCTCCCGTTGCTCAGCGTGGCGGCCCGTGAGTTGCTCGTGTCGATGTCGGCGTTCGCCGGCGCGATGCGCCTCGACGATCTGACTGCCGTCGCCCAGGTCGACGGCCGAGCGCTGGCTGCCGGACCACTCGCCGAACTGATCGACCACTCGCTCGTGGTCGCCGACACGAGCCGGACACCGACGCGCTATCGGTTGTTCGACACGGTCAGAGCAGTCGTCGGCCCGCAGCGCGACCAGGATCTCGACGCGCAGCATGCGGCATGGGTCGTCGCAGCTGTCGACCGCGCCGACCGTGACCTTCGCACCATCGACGAACCGCGCGCCGCAGCGCGCCTCGACGAGCTGGTCGCCGAGACCCGAGTGGCTCATCGCTGGGCGAGTGCGCACGATCCTGCGATGGCCGCCGACTTGGTCGCTGCGTTGCTGTTGTATGCACAAGAGCGCCAATGGCCCGAGCTCGCAGAATGGTCGGCAGAGCTGATCGACGAGCCGGACTGCGCAGCCGCACACCTCGCAGCAGCGGCCGCCGATGCCTCGAACCGGGGTCGCTTGGACGATGCCCGCGACCTCGCTCAGCGAGCGCTGGAGAGCGACGATGTGCGTGTGGTCGCCAGTGCACTCGACACGTTGGCCAACCTCGGGTTGTACGAGGGCAACCTCGACCGGGTGCACGAGTTCGGCGAGGCGTTGCGCGCACTCGGCGCTGAGCATGCTGATCCGTTCGTGTGGATGCTTGGGACCAACTCGATCTCGTTGGCGTTGACGTACGCAGGCGAGGTCGAATCGGCCCGAGCAGTGCTGCACGCTGGTCGCCCGGACGGCGAGCTGGCGCCGACGATTCGGGCGTGGCTCGACTACGCCGACGCTGAGGCGGCGTTGGCGAGCGGCGATGTCACGCAGGCATTGCAGCTGGTCGAACGGGCGATTCGCATCGGCGAATCTGTGCGCGCCGGGTTCGTCGTCAGCGTGGCCCAGGTGACTCGGCTGTCCGCGCTGTCGCGGGCGGGTGACGGCGACGCCGCGGCGGCGGCGTTCGTGCCGGTGCTGCGGCAGTATCGGTTCACCCACGACGTCACCCACGTCGTCACGGCGTTGCGCAACGTGGTGGTGCTGCTGGCCCGTCTCGGGCGCGATCGCGAAGCCGTAGAGCTGCTCGGCGCGCTCGCCGCCGCCAGCACCGACTCCTATGGCGGCGAACTCGCCGACCTCACGACCGCCGTCGACGCCATCACTGCGCGTCACGATGCCGACACCGTCGCCGCGTGGCTGTCGACGGGCAATGAGCACGATATGTCGTGGGCCACCGAACGTGCCATCGAGGCGCTCGATGGTGATCGCGAGCACTAGCGGGTGCTCGCCGACTTCGATTTCCGAATCCGCCAGCCGACCGGTCGGCTCGGCGATGCCATCGAGTCGGTGTGGTTCGCTCAGGGCACGGTCCCGTACGAACGCGAGGCGATTTCGCCAACGGGCTCGACGGTTGTTGTGCTCGTGCTGGGCGACCCCATCGGCTACACCGCGGGCGGCGGGCCGGAACTGGTGACCGGCGAGGGATTCGTCGCTGGACCCCACGACCGCCCAGCGATCAACGCGCCGCGCGGGCAGACCCATGCGATCGGCATCGTCACCAGGCCGACCGGATGTGCTCCGGTGGTCGGTCGCCCCCCGTCGCTGCTGCGCGGCCGCGTGGCCGATGTCACCGAAGTCTGGCCGCTCGGATCAGTGTTGCGGACCCACGTGCTCGGTCTGGATCCCGAGGTTGCGCTCGATGCGATCGTCGAGCGATTGGAGCACAGCGTGTCTCCACACGACCGCCGTCGGGCGCGCTGTGCTCGCTGGGTTGCACGACTCGAGCTCGAACCGACACTGCCGATCGCGTCGCTGGCGAACGTGGCCGGCCTCACGCCTGCCCACCTGACACACGAGTTCACCGTGCACGTCGGACTCACACCCAGGGTCTTGGCACGGCTCCTGCGGATGCGTGCTGTGCTCGCGGCGATCGATATCGAGCCGGACGCGCCGTGGACCGAGATCGCGCATCGTCACGGATGGTTCGATCAGGCCCACTTCATTCGCGACTTCAAGCGGCACACCGGGGTGACCCCGACCGTGTATGTGGATCGACAGCGCCGTTCGTTTGCTCCGGGCCAGGCGGCGTCGGACACCGGTGTCGGGTTCGTTCCGGAAATCTGAATTCTGTCCTATCGCTCGAATGTGCTGGCGGTGATGCTCATCACATGGATGTCGCCTTCGATGTCAGTCAGTCGACGAACCGGCCCCGGGCCGAGGTCTGGGAAGCGTTGGTCGACTGGTCGCTGATGCCCACCTGGATGCCTGCGGTCAGATCGGTGGTCGGTCCCGACGATCTGGCAGTCGGTGAACCGCTGCATGTCGACACCACACGCGGCGCACGCGTCTCGACCATCAGCGCGCTCGACGAAGGTCACCTGATCGAGCTCACGGCCAGGTCCGGGCCGATCACGGCGTGTTATCGCTACGCGCTCGATGACGCCGCAGATGGAACGACCTCGATCCGACTCGTTGCCGAGGTCGCCGTGCGTGGCCCGATGCGTGTGGTCGCTCCGCTGGTGCGACGCTCGATCCGGCGTGCCGACGGTGACCAGCTCGACGCGTTCGTGCGCGTCATCAGTGCGCGTCGGTGAGCCAGTCGACGATGGCGTCGACTCCCTCGCCGGTGCGCGCTGACGTGTGCAGCACCGGTACCCCGGGATGGACCGACTCGACGTGTTGCAAGAACAGGTCGAGATCGAAGTCCAGGTGGGGGAGCAGATCGGTCTTGTTCACGACGATGGCGTCGGCCGACCGGAACATCACCGGGTACTTGAGCGGCTTCTCCTCACCCTCGGTGACCGAGAACACCATCAGTCGTGCATGTTCACCGACGTCGAACTCTGCAGGGCACACGAGGTTGCCAACGTTCTCGATGATCACCACATCGAGGTCGGGCAGTGACAGGCGGGGGAGCGCAGAGCGGACCATCGTGGCGTCGAGGTGACACTCGCCGCCGAACCCGTTGGCGGTGTTGACCAACGACACTGCGACACCGGTTTCGGCGAGTCGCTCGGCGTCGATCGCGGTTTCGATGTCGCCCTCGATCACGCCGAAGCGGGTGCGCTCACCAGAGCGGATGAACACCTCGCGCAACAACGACGTCTTGCCTGCGCCGGGGGACGACATCACGTTGATCACGCGCACGCCGTTCGTTGCGAAGTCGTCGCGGTTGGCGGCTGCGGTGCGCTCGTTCTCGCCAAGGATCTCTTCGAGCACCTCGACGCGTACACCACCGGTGGCGTAGCCGCTGTGATCGCCAACGTCCCGATGGTCGTGATCGTGATGATCGTGATCGCCGTGTGGATGAAATCGTCCCATCGCTACCTCCCTACCGGAGCGTCGTCGGCCAGCTCGAGTGAGCGCACGAGCAGCTCACGACCGCTCTGCACGTCGGTGTTGGTCGAGCCACAACTGGCGCAGCGAAACACCGGATGCTCGATGGTTGTCTCGGCTCCGCAGTCGTTGCACGCGAGCACCGCTGGGATGTGGTTGATCACCAGCGTCGACCCAGCGAGTGGCGGATCGGTGGCGACGATGTCCCAGGAATAGCGCAGCGTGTCGGGGATCACCTGGCGCAGATGACCGATGTCGAGATGCTCGCGCTCCACCGGCCGGCCATCGGCATGCTCGGCGACGATCGCTGCCAGCGACGTGCAGATCGACAGCTCGTGCATGCGGTCACCGTACTCAGATCCCTCTTCGACGGTTCAGCGGTGCGGGTCGTGGACCACGAAGGCGGCGGCCTGGGTCTGGCGCAGCTTGTCGTATCCGATCAGGCGGATCACGTCACTGGGATACGCCAGCCGACACGTCTCGATCGCGCTTTCGATGGCGTCGACGTCGCGTTCGCCGAAGAACGGCAGATGCCACATCTGCCAGAAGCGCTCACCAGCGCGGCCTGCCGCGCTGTCCTCGATAGCCGCGTGTTCGATGGCTGCGTCGAGATCGATCGCGACGAGATGCTGGATCTGGGCGCGGAGCTGGTCCGAGTCCATGGCGGGCAGGTACGAGAAGGTGCCGAAGCGTTGGCCGTCGGCATCGGCGGCAAGGCGGTCGGGAGCGGTATTGATGGTCATTGCGCAACCTCCGGAAGCGGGACATGGGTGTCAGTGGTCGGGGTGTGAGTGGTCGGATACATCAGAGGCTCAGGCCACAAGTCAGGTGGGCGCCAACTTGTCGACGACGTCGAAGTCGAAGCGGACCTCTTTCCACGTCTCGAGGGCGGCGGCCAGCTCGGGGCTGTGACGTGCGGCGTCGGTCATGATCTCGTGCGATTCGAGTTCGAGCTGGCGCCCTTCGTTGCGTGCCCGCACGCACGCTTCGACCGCCACACGGTTGGCCGTCGCCCCGGCCGCGTTGCCCCACGGGTGGCCGAGCGTGCCGCCGCCGAACTGCATCACTGCGTCGTCGCCGAAGATCGACACCAGTGCGGGGACGTGCCAGACGTGGATGCCGCCGGAGGCGACCGGGAACATCGCCGGCATGTGACCGAAGTCCTGGTCGAAGAAGATGCCGCGGCTGCGGTCTTCGGGCACGAAGCGTTCGCGCATCAGGTCGATCCAGCCGAGCGTGGCTTGGCGGTCGCCCTCCAACTTGCCGACGACGGTGCCCGAGTGCAGGTGGTCGCCACCGGACAGGCGCAGACACTTGGTGAGCACGCGGAAGTGGATGCCGTGGTGCGGGTTGCGGTCGATCACAGCGTGCATCGCCCGGTGGATGTGCAGCAGCATGCCGTTGCGTCGACACCAGTTGGCCAGCGACGTGTTCGCGCTGAACCCTGCTGTGAGATAGTCGTGCATGATGATCGGCATGTCGAGCGACTTGGCGAACTCGGCGCGTTCGTACATGTCTTCAACGGTCGGTGCGGTCACGTTGAGGTAGTGACCCTTGCGTTCGCCGGTCTCGGCCTCGGCCTGCTTGACCGCGGCGGCGACGAACTCGAACCGGTCGCGCCAGCGCATGAACGGTTGGCTATTGACGTTCTCGTCGTCCTTGGTGAAGTCGAGGCCGCCGCGTAGGCATTCGTACACCGCGCGGCCGTAGTTCTTGGCCGACAGGCCGAGCTTGGGTTTGATGGTGCACCCGAGCAGCGGACGTCCGTACTTGTCGAGCTTGTCGCGTTCCACACGGATGCCGTTGGGCGGTCCGCCGCAGGTCATCACGTAGTGCAATGGGAAGCGGATGTCTTCCAGTCGGAGCCCGCGAATTGCCTTGAAGCCGAACACGTTGCCGACCAGCGACGTCAACACGTTGACGATCGAACCCTCCTCGAAGAGGTCGATCGGGTAGGCGACGAAGGCATAGAACCGTTCGTCGTCGCCCGGCACGTCTTCGATGCGATACGCCCGGCCCTTGTAGTAGTCGAGGTCGGTGAGCAGGTCGGTCCACACGGTGGTCCACGTGCCCGTGGAGCTCTCGGCGGCCACCGCGGCGGCTGCCTCCTCGCGGTCGACGCCGGCTTGTGGCGTGATCTTGAAGCAGGCGAGTAGGTCGGTGTCGAGCGGGTCGTAGTCGGGGTCCCAGTAGGTCTGGCGGTACTCCTTGACCCCGGCGTCGTAACTCATCGGCTCGTTCCTTTCTAGATGTGGTCGATCTGGATGTGGTCGGTCTGGATTCGGTTGGGTCAAGGCGGTCAGCGGCTTGTGCGGCAGGTGGTGCGGCGAAGACGTGTCAGGCCGCGCGTCGGCGCCGTTCGATCAGGCGGTCGATCATCGGCGTGAGGATCAGCTGCATCGCCAGGTCGAGCTTTCCGCCCGGGATGACAATCGAGTTGGCCCGCGACATGAAGCTGTCGTGGAGCATCGTCAGCAGATACGAGAAGTCGATGCCCACGGCGTCGCGAAAGCGGATCACCACGAGCGACTCGTCGGCGGTCGGGATGTAGCGTGAGATGAACGGGTTCGAGGTGTCGACCACCGGGACCCGCTGGAAGTTGATGTCGGTGCGGGTGAACTGCGGGCAGATGTGGTTCACGTAGTCGGGCATCCGCCGCAGGATCGTGTCGGTGACCGCCTCGGCGGAGTAGCCGCGGGTGGCCGAGTCGCGATGGATCTTCTGAATCCACTCGAGGTTGACCACCGGGACCACACCGATCTTCAAGTCGACGTGACCGGCGATGTCGGCGCTGGGCGTCACTGCTGCCCCATGGAGCCCTTCGTAGAACAGCACGTCGGTGCTCGGTGATAGCGGCTCCCAGTCGGTGAACGTCCCCGGCGGGCATCCGTAGCGGTCGGCTTCGGCCTCATCGTGCACGTAGTGGCGCGTGCGTCCGCCGCCGTCGCGGCCGTAGGCGGCGAAGGTGTGTTCGAGCTCGTCGAGCAGATTGGCGTCGGGACCGAAGTGGCTGAATCCCACTTGGCCGTTCGCTTCCCGTTCGGCGATCGCGGCGCGCATGCCGGCCCGGTCGTACCGGTGAAAGGCGTCACCCTCGATCGCCGCGGCGCACACTCCCTCGCGCCGGAAGATCTGGTCGAAGGTGTGTTTCACGGTGGTGGTGCCCGCGCCGGACGACCCGGTGACCGAAATGATCGGATGCGCGAGGGTCATGGCGCAGTTCCGGTGTGATCGTTGCGGAACAGGCCGCGCCCGGCGAACAGCGGAGCGGTTTCGGCGTTGCCGAACGAGTCGCCGGTATAACGGCCGAAGCGTTCGACTTTGTCGGGGGACCCGAACACGAGTGGCGTGCGAGCGTGCAGGGTACTGGGCGCACAAGCGAGGATCGGCTGGCGTCCGTCGGTTGCTGTGCCGCCGGCTTGTTCGACGAGCATTGCCACGGGGTGCGCCTCGTAGACCAGTCGCAGGCTGCCCTGGCGATGCGTGGCGCGGCGGTCGGCCGGATACAGGTAGATGCCCCCCTGGCGGAGGATCCGGATCACCTCGCCCACCAGTGCACCGAGCCAGCGCGTGTTGAAGTTGCGCTCGCGGGGCCCGCTGGCACCGGCGACGAGGTCGTTCACGTACTGCCGGACCTCGGGCGTCCAGTGGCGCCGGTTCGATGCGTTGATCGCGTATTCGGTCGTGCCGTGGGGGATGGCGAGATCGGTGTCGGCCGCGATGAACCGCCCGGTTGCTGGATCGAGGGCGAACAGATGGGTGCCCTCGCCGATGGTCAACGCCATGACGGTCGCCGGCCCGTAGAGGACCAGACCGGCGGCGGTTTGCGTCGTTCCATCGTGCATGAACGCCACCGCCGGGTCGTCGCCGCCCGGATGTGGGCGGATGGAGAAGATCATCCCCACGGCAGCATTGGTGGTGACGTTCTTCGAGCCGTCGATCGGGTCGTAGGCGACCGCGATTCCGCCGGATGGATTGAGGAATTCGGCGTCGCGACGTTCTTCTGAGGCAATGGCGGCCACGCCGGCTCGATCGAGGTGGCGGGCCATCACGGCGTCACCGACGATGTCGAGGAGCTGCTGACGATCGCCGGTCGCGTTGGTGCCCAGACGCAGACCGTCGCGATCGTCGGGATCGTGGTCGAAGGGATGCACGGCGATCCGCTCGCCGATCTCGATCGCGGCGGCGGCGCACGCCTGAATGGCCGCGGCGGTCGGCGCGTCGATCGCGGCGAGCATCTCGTCGAGTGGGTCGCCACGGCGCATTGTGGTGGGACTGGGCGTGTCACCCGGTGTGCGGCACGTCGTGCTCATGGCCGGCCAGCGTGCGGATTCGATTGACGAAAGTCCAGTTGAAGTTTCTTTCGTTCAACGATACGAAAGGTTTGTCTACGCTGTGAGCGTGGACGTGACGTTGAAACAGCTCCGCGCACTCGCGGCCACGGTGGATGCAGGAACGATCGTTGGTGCCGCCGAGCGTCTCCACGTGACGCCGCCCGCAGTGTCGCAGCAGTTGCGCCTCCTCGAGCGGGCCAGCGGGCTCCCGCTCATCGAGCGCACGGCCGACGGTGCTCGGGCGACCGACGCTGGTCGTGAGCTGGTCGAGGCGAGTGCGCGCATCGACGCGGAACTCTCTCGTTGCTCGCGGGCGATCGACGCGATCCGCAGCGGTACCGGTGGGCGAGTGGTGTTCGCGGCGGTGAGCACGGCGAAGTATGTCGCCCCGATCATCCTTGCCGCGTTCTGGGCCGAGCACCCCGACGTCGAGGTACAGCTGGCAATCGGCAATCGCACCGAGACGATTGAGCTGTTGCGCAGCGGTGATGTCGACCTGGCGATGATGGGCCGTCCGCCGGCCGACCTCGACCTCGTGACCGAGCGCATCGCCGAGCACCCGCATGTGATCATTGCCCCGCCCGATCATCCGCTGGTCGGTCGTCGCGAGCTGTCGATCACCGAATTGCTCGACGAGCGGTTCATGGTCCGCGAGCCCGGCTCTGGCACGCGCATGCTCCACGACGAGTTGTTCTGGCCCCACGACATCGAGCCGCCGGTTGGTCTCGAGATGTCGAGCAACGAAACGATCAAGCAGGCGGTGATTGCCGGGCTCGGCATCGCCGTGATTTCGGCCCACACCATCGCCGCCGAACTCGACGACCGGCGATTGGCCGTGCTCGACGTGGGTGGGTTACCGGCGATCCGTTCGTGGCAGCTGCTCCGGCGCAGTGATCACCAACCATTGCCGACCGCCGATGCACTGTGGCGGTTTCTCGCCGACCGTGCGGCCGAGTTTCTCCCTGTTATCTCGACCCGTTGAGGCCGGCACCACCGAACTGCGCCACCCAGTCGAATCGGCGCTCAGCAGCGACCATGTCGGAAGCGAACCCCGTGATTCGCTGGTCGTTGACGTCGTCGCGCCGAATGATGAGATGCCATGGCCGGCTGAGTGGAGTCATCGGCGTGGGCACTGTCACGAGCGAGTGCTCGCGAATCGCCGATTCGACCGCAGCGTAGGGCAGGACGCCGATCCCGAGCCCGGCCTCGACCGAGCCGAGAAGGGCATCATCGGATCCGATTTCGATGCGCACCGGCTCGATCGCCAGGCTGGCGATGACCTCGTCCGCAACGGATCGCAGCGCGGCTCCATCCTCGCGTACCAGCCATGTGACCTGCTCGAGCCGTCCGGCGAACACGGCTCCGGGACGGCTGACGACCACGAACGAGTTCGGCAGCGTGGCCAGCGTCTCGAAATCCTGATTCGAGGGAGGCTTCGTGGTCAGTGCGAGGTCGGCTTCACGTCCGGCGAGCATTCGCCACACCGCATTGCGGTTGCCGATCGCCAGCGTGAACGGAAGATCAGCCTGGTCTCGCGCGCGCCACTCACGCAACTTGCCAAGGATCGGTGCCACCACGCTCGACGCCAGCGAGCTGGAGGTAGCGATCCGGACCGGGCGCTCTTCGTCGGTGGTCGCGCTCCGCGCTTGCTCGACGGCTTCGTCGAGCAGCCCGAGCATGGTCTGCGCGTACTTGTGCATCGTCCGCCCGGCGTCGGTGAGGGCGATGCCGCGGCCGTTGCGCTCCACCAAGTCCACGCCGATCTCCTTGCGCAGCGCCGCAAGCGTGGCCGATACGGCCGGTTGGCTGACGCACAGGCGGTCCGCGGCGCGGCTCACCGACGTTTCCTCGGCGACGGTGGCGAACACCTGGAGCTGATGGAGGGTGATCATGATTGCACCCCTCATGATGCGCGCCGAGGGCCCCGATCGCCCCGACGCTGGTCATATTAATTCGCTCTTATGAATCCTCACAAAGGACTCATTTGACGCTTCGGGGGACCACTCCGATACTCGATCGGCAGCGCATCAGGTGGATGCGTCTGGGGTGTGTGCCAGGCAGATCTGGCACGAAACGAATTCTCGAGAGGGGACTACATCGATGTCGGTCGACGCCGAACCGATCGAAGCACTGAACGGCTTCGACAGCCACGCTCGCCCCGAAGCCGAGCGTCTGCTCGACCGCCTGGAGGATCCGCGCACAGCGGCCGCACTTAACTCGTTGCTCGACAATGTCGAGCTGCTGGCCGTGCTGATCGGCGGGCTCGACGGCCTGGCTCGCAAGGGTGAAGTGATCGGCGACACCCTCGCCGAGGTGTACACCGAGGCCAAGGCAGCGGTGGATGCATCGGGTCTCGACCCGGCCGAGACGACCCAACAGCTGTCGATGCTGATCCCGACACTGGCCGATGCGTCGCCGGCGATCAACCGCATCCTCGACTCCCCCATCGTCGAGCCCGAGCCGATCGACGTGCTCAGCGAGACCGCAGTCGCCCTCGTACGCGGGCTGAAGGCAGCGCAGGCCAACGACACGCGCGTCGGGCTCACGGGCGCGTTGCGGTCAACACGCGATCCCGACGTACAGCGCGGACTTGGCTTCATCGTCGAGGTCGCCCGCGAGTTCGGTCGGGTCCTCGCCGACGACGACGATCCGACCACCCTCACCCTCACGTCGGCCGGCGACTGAATCAGAACTCCCACCGAAAGGACCACGCATGGCAACGATGCTCTGGCTGCAAGCAGGCGCCTGCAGCGGCAACACGATCTCGCTCTTGCAAGCCGAAGAGCCGACGGTTGTCGACCTGCTCACCGACTTCGGCGTCGAGCTGCTCTGGCACCCATCGCTCGGTGCCGAACTCGGCGAAGCGGTGCAGGAGTTGCTCAACGACCTCGTGACCGGGCAGCGCGAGCTCGACATCTTCGTCGTCGAGGGCACCGTGATTCAGGGCCCCAACGGCAGCGGCCGGATGGACATGTTCGCCAACCGCCCGATGACCGAGTGGATCACGGAGCTGTCGGCAGTCGCGTCGATCGTGGTGGGTGTGGGAGATTGCGCCACCTTCGGCGGGCTGCCGACCGTTCCACCCAACCCCTCCGACTCCACCGGTCTGCAGTTCCACCGCAAAGAGAAGGGTGGTTACCTCGGCGCGGACTGGGTATCGAAGGCCGGTCTGCCGGTGATCAATATTCCGGGTTGTCCGTCCCACCCCGACTGGATCAGCCAGGTCGTGATGGCCGTCGCCACCGGTCGCGCCGGTGACCTCGCCCTCGACGAGTACAACCGACCCGCCACGCTGTTCTCCACGTTCACCCACAACGGCTGCACCCGCAACGGCTTCTTCGAGTACAAGCAGTCGTCGCCCGAATTCGGTCAGGGCACGCGCACCGGTTGCTTGTTCTACGAACTCGGTTGTCGAGGGCCGATGACCCGTAGCTCCTGCAACCGCATCTTGTGGAACCGGCAGTCGTCGAAGACCCGCGCCGGTCACCCGTGCCTCGGTTGCACGGAGCCCGACTTCCCGATCGACGACCTCATGCCAGGCACCGTGTTCAAGACCGTGAAGGTGTCCGGCGTGATCCCCCGCGACCTGCCGACCGACGCCGATCACCTGACCTATCTGGCCGCCGCTGCGGCCTCCCGCATCAGTGCCCCTGAGTGGGCCAAAGAGGACATGTTCGTCGTCTGAGCGACGCGCCCGATTGCCATTAGAGGAGCACGACAAAGATGACCGCCATCGACCTGGAAGTCAGCCCACTCGGACGAGTGGAGGGCGACCTCGACCTGCACTGCACCATCGAAGACGGCGTGGTCACCCAGGCCTATACCGAAGCGCTGATGTTCCGCGGCTTCGAGATGATCTTGCGCGGCAAGGACCCGCAGGCCGGCCTGATCATGACCCCGCGGATCTGCGGGATCTGCGGCGGCAGCCACCTGACCAAGGCGTGTTACGCCATCGACACCGCGTGGAAGACCGTGTTGCCTCCGAATGCGATCCTGCTGCGCAACATCGGCCAGGGGTGCGAAACGCTGCAGTCGATCCCCCGCTGGTTCTACGCCATCTTCGCTGTCGACCTGGTGAACAAGAAGTACGCCAAGACGCCGAGCTACGGCGAGGCGATGCGGCGGTTCGCTCCATTCGTCGGCGAGAGCTACGAGCCGGGCGTGGTGCTCGGCGCCAAGCCCGTCGAGGTGTACGCCATCTTCGGCGGCCAGTGGCCGCACAGCTCGTTCATGATCCCCGGCGGTGTGATGGGCGCGCCCACGCTCACCGACATCACCCGCTCGATCGCCATCCTCGACTACTTCCGTCAGGAGTTCCTGGAGAACCAGCTGTTCGGGTGCTCGCTCGACCGGTACATGGAGATCCAGACCTACGAGCAGCTGATGGAGTACTGCGACGAGAACGAGTCGCAGCACAACAGCGACCTCGCCTTCTTCCTCCGCTACTGCCAGGAGATCGGTCTCGACAAGTACGGCGCCGGCTACGGCAACTACCTGTCGATGGGCACGTTCTTCGAGCCGAGCCAGTACGCCACACCGACCATCGAGGGTCGCAACAACGCATTGATCACCCGCTCGGGGATCTACTCCGACGGTGACTACAGCGAGTTTGATCACCTGCGGGTGACCGAGGACGTCAGTCACTCGTTCTTCGAGGGCACCGGCTCGCTCCATCCGTGGGACGGCGTGACCGAGCCGATCGACCCCGCGGTGGGCAAGGACCAGGGTAAGTACACCTGGGCCAAGGCGCCACGCTACGACGTGGAGGGCAAGGGTCATGTGCCGCTCGAGGTCGGGCCGCTCGCCCGCCAGATGGTGGCCGGCAACCCCGACCGCCAGCCGTGGCAGACCTACGACCCGCTCGTGCGCGACATCTACGACAAGCTGGGGCCGAGCATCATGCTGCGCACGTTCGCTCGCCTGCACGAGGCGGCGAAGTACTACCAGTTGGTGCGTGGCTGGATCGACCAGGTCGACTTGCACGACCGCTTCTACATCAAGCCGGTCGAGCGCGAGTCGGGCAAGGGCTTCGGCGCGACCGAGGCGGCCCGCGGAGCGCTCGCCGACTGGATCGTGCTGGAAGACAACAAGATCGCCAACTACCAGGTGATCACGCCGACGGCGTGGAACATCGGGCCCAAGGACGGGCAAGACCGCAACGGTCCGATGGAGGAGTCGTTCATCGGCGCACCGGTGGAAGATGTGCACGATCCAGTCGAGCTCGGCCACGTGGCCCGCAGCTTCGACAGCTGCATCGTGTGCACCGTACACGCCTACGACGGCAAGACCGGCAAGGAGATGTCGCGCTTCGTCGTCGATGGGATGTAGCGGTCGGCGGGTCGCTGCCGGAATGTGATCACAACGGCGCCGGCCGTCCGGTCGGTGCGAACAGAAAGGGGAGACGAGTGAACCTCGTCATCGGGTGTGGGAACCTGCTTCGTGGAGATGATGCTGTCGGGCCGGTGCTGGTGCGCCGCCTGCTCGACGCTGGCCTACCGGAGGGCACCGAGGTGGCCGACGGCGGCACCAGCGGCATGGACGTCGCCTTCCGCATGCGCGGCGCCGATCGGGTGATCCTGCTCGACGCCGCCGACACCGGTGGCACCCCGGGCGCGCTGTATCGCATGCTCGGCACCGACGTCGAAGAGTTGCCCGATCTCTCGACCATCAACCTGCACAGTTTCCGCTGGGATCACGCGTTGGCGTTTGCCCGGTGGCTGCTGAAGGACGACTACCCCGACGAGATCATCGTGTATCTCATCGAGGCCGAGTCGTTCGGCTTCGGTGATCCGTTGAGCGAGCCGGTGGACGCGGCCGCCGACCGCCTCGTCGACCGCCTCGTCGTCGAGCTGGCCGAGTTCGGCGTGCGGGCGATCGAGACGGCCGGGTGAGCGATGAACCGTTTGCGTCGACCGAAGTGGTCGAAGAGGCGGGGAGGTTCGTCGTGATGCTCGACGTGGTGTTCCCCGACGGCGCCGTTCGCCATCGCGTCGGCGAGTACCACTCGCGGTCCAAAGCCGAAGTTGCCGCCAAGTTCATCAAGGCGACGGCCGAGCGCAACGCCGGCCCGGGATGGGGAATGTGACATGACCGACAACGACACAACTCAGGACAACGTGATGACGACGCAACCGATGCCGCGCCCGCAACCCTTGGGCGTACTCGACGGCACCGCCGGGCTACTCCTCGTGCCCGCTGGTGACGGTACGGCCGAGCTGCTCACCGCGATGGCCGAGCTCGGCCGACCCGACGACTGGGGCGCTGCTGGCGCCGTGCTGACCGCAACCGAACACGACGACATCGATGCTGCGCTCGCCATGCTCGGCGACGGCGTCGATGACGTCATCAACCGCCTGGTGCTCCTTCCCACACCCGAGCACTTGGAGGCAGCGTGGGCCGCTGCCGCCGACGACCCACTGCGCACTGCGGTCGTCGCGGCAGCGGCTTACGTGAGCAATTTGAGCGACGACCCGCCGAGCGCCGAGGGACTCGACGGCGAGTTCGCCGTGCTCGCGCACACCGTGCGGGCGGCCCGGGCGATGGAGTTCTCCGACGCTCCCGGCGCGTTGCGCATCCTGATCGAGGCCGCAGAGGTCGCCGAATCGGTCGGTCCAGCGCTGCACGGCCGGCTGCTCGGCATGGTCGCCGAGCACCGCTTCCGTACCCAACAAGCGGTCGAGGCCTCGCTCGAATGGTACGACCGAGCGATCGACGTGCTCGCCGCGACGAACCTCGACGATCTACGGGCGGGCCTGCAACTCGAGCGGGGCATCGCGCTGCATCAGATGGCCGACGTACAACCACATCGGCTGATGCCAGCGGTGCGCTCGTATCAGTCCGCGCTGATCCACATCACCGAGGAGGCCGACCCCGAACGCTTTGCGATCGCCAACATGCACATCGGCATCGCCTACCTGGCCATGCCGATGGCCGACGCGTCCGACCAGGTCCGTCTCGGGGTGGCGGTGCAGTCGCTGCGCGCCGCACTGCGTGTCTTCGATCCGGCGACGCACCCATGGGAGTGGTCGTCGTCGAAGATGAACCTGGCCAACGCGCTGCAGTATCTGCCGTCGACACACCGCGAGGACAACCTGGCCGAGGCCGTCGACATGTACGGCGACGTGTTGCGCTACCGATCGAAGGCCAGCGACCCGGCCGGCTACGGGCGCGTGCTCGCCAATCAGGCCAATGCGCTCGCCCACCTTGGGCGTTTCGATGCCGCCGTCGAGGCGTATGTCGAGGCCAAGGCACTGTTCGACATCGCCGGAGAGCCGGAGATCATCGAGGTGATCGACGCCCAACTCGGCGAGATCGACACCGCCCGGGGCACAACGACGCCGGAGGGAGCATCGTCATGACCATCGCCGAGCCAGCCACACCGCTCACCGCCGAGGCTGCCCCACACCCGTTCGAGGTGCGCGCCAAGCGCATCGATGCGGCGACGCACGCAATCGAGCGGCTCACCGAGTCGGCCGACCGCGACGCCGCGCGGGAGCTCGCCGACGCGGTCGAAGATCTGCACGAGTCGGTGCTGCGCACGATCGTCGGCAGCCTGCGTGCCGACCCGCGCGGTCGAGAGTTGCTGTACGAACTGGTCGATGACCCCGAGGTGTACGCCGCGTTCGTCAAGGCCGAAATCGTCAAGCCATCGCTGGCGATGCGGGCGATCCAGGTGCTCGACGGCGTGCGGCCGTATCTCACCAGCCACAACGGCGACGTCGAGCTGGTGAAGATCGACGAGGGTGTGGCCTACGTGCGTCTGCTCGGCGCCTGCGTCGGCTGCGGCTCGTCCACCGAGACGTTGCGCGACTCGGTGGCCAAGGCGCTGCTCGACAACCTTCCCGAGTTGCGCGAGGTGCAGGAGGCGCCGGCGGTCGAGGCGCCGACCGAGACGATCATCCCGGTGAGTGCCATCAAGCGGCGGTCGTCGGCAGAAGGCGAAGCGTGACCGATCTCCTCACATCGACCGCTGGCGCGACCCAATGGCCGGCTGCGGGTCCGTACCGTCCGGTGCGTTGGCTCGGCGGGACGAGTTCGATGGGTCTCGCGCTCCCCGACGCGGCACCGAGTGCGTCGACCATGTATGCGCCTCGGGCGGTGCTGCTCACTGGTGAGCGAGTGGTTTCTGCCGACACCGGCAACCATCGGCTGCTCGTGTGGGACACGCCGCTGCCCGGCGTCGACCACACCGATGCCGACCATGTGATCGGTCAGGCCGACATGCTCACCGAGGGCCCGAACCTGTTCCACCTCCCGACCGGGATGGTGGAGACGGCCGACGGTCGCTTCGTGGTCGCCGATGCGTGGCACCACCGGCTGTTGGTGTGGGACGACATCGACGCAGCAGTTCGCGGCGCGGCACCGGTCGTGCTCGGACAGGAGCCGGCCATCGGGCTCGACGGCACCGAAGAGGGATGCGGTGCGCAGCGCTTCTACTGGCCGTTCGGCATCGCCGAGATCGCGGGCGTGTTCTGGGTGGCCGACACGGGCAACCGGCGAGTGCTCGGCTGGCGCGACGGTCTCCCGGAGCCCGGGCAGGGCGCCGACGTCGTGCTCGGTCAACCGAACCTCACCGCCCGCGGCGAGAACCGCAACGACGCCGTGGCCGCCGATTCGATGCGCTGGCCGCACGCACTCGCCGCATCGGGCGACCTCTTGTTCGTCGCGGACGCCGGGAATCACCGGGTCCTCGGCTGGCGGGGCAACGTCGATGCCGACCGACCGGCCGACGTGGTGTTCGGTCAGCCCGACTTCACCAGCGCGTTCGAGAGCCCGTACCGGCCGCAGGGTCCTGCTGCACTGCGCTTCCCGTACGCGATCACCCACGCGCCCGATGGCCGACTGTTCGTCGGTGACACCTCCAACAACCGGGTCGCGGTGATCGACGATCCGGCCGCTACGTTCGCCGCTCAGGCGGCTGGCGCCGGATTCGACCGGGTGCTCGGTCAGCCCGACGACAACGGCAACGGAGAGAACCGTTGGGATCGCGTCGAACACGACACGTGTTGTTGGCCGTACGGCATGTCGTTCCGCGCCGGCGGTGATGCAGCGCCCGATCACCTGGCGATTGCCGACTCGGGAAACAACCGCGTCATGGTGTGGAGCGCGTCGTGAGTCTCCTCGACGTCGCTGCGTCCGGCGCGCCAGTCGGGGCGTCGGCGGCGCGGCGTCGACTGACCGTCACCGGGATCGTGCAGGGAGTCGGCTTACGACCGTTCGTGTATGCGCTGGCCACCGAGATCGGTCTCGTCGGTCACGTCGGCAACGACGCGCACGGGGTGTTCATCGAGATCGAGGGGGCGTCGACCGCGCTCGACGATTTTGTTGTTCGGTTGCGTTCCGAGCAGCCGCCGCTGGCGCGTATCGACGACGTGGTGGTGCACGAGATCGACCGCTGTGGCGACAACTCGTTCACCATCGTCGAGTCGACCACGACCGATGGCCCACGCACGCTCGTTCCCCCCGACGTGGCGACCTGTGACGACTGTCTCGCCGAGCTGTTCGATCCGGTGGATCGCCGGTACCGGTACCCGTTCGTCAACTGCACCAACTGTGGGCCGCGATTCACGATCATCCGCGACCTGCCCTACGACCGTCCGGCAACGACGATGGCCGACTTTGCGTTGTGTCCGGCCTGCGCCGACGAGTACGGCGACCCGCTCGATCGGCGCTATCACGCCCAGCCCGTGGCCTGCCCCGTGTGTGGACCGCAGCTCACGTTCGCCCGGCCCGGTGTGCGCATCGGCGGGACCGACGCCGTTCTCGCCGCCGTCCACCGCGCCCTCGCCGCGAGTCAAATCGTGGCCGTCAAGGGGCTCGGTGGCTACCACCTCGCATGCGACGCCACCGATTCATCTGCTGTCGCCGAGCTGCGGCGCCGCAAAGGCCGCATCGACAAACCGTTCGCCGTGATGGTTCCTGATCTGGCCGCGGCGCAGCTGGTCGCCGACGTCGATGTCGTCGCGGCGGAGGCGCTGACCAGCGCAGCACGTCCGATCGTGTTGCTCCCCCGCCGTGCCGATGCGGAGATCGCCGACGGCGTGGCTCCCGGGAACCCGCTGATCGGCGTGATGCTCGCGTACACCCCGCTGCACCACTTGTTGTTTGCACCGGTGCCCGACGGCGACGTCGATCCGCCGACGGCCTTGGTGATGACGTCGGGGAATCGGTCGAGCGAGCCGATCTGTTTCCGCGACGACGAGGCACTCGCCCGCTTGGGTGATCTGGCTGACGCGTTCTGTCTCCACGATCGGCCGATCGAGCTGCCGTGCGACGACTCGGTCGTGCGCGTTGTCGACGGCGAGGTCCAGCCGATCCGCCGAGCCAGAGGGTATGCACCCGTGCCGGTGGCGTTGCCGTTCGCCGCACCGCCAGTCCTGGGCGTCGGCGGCGAACTGAAGAACACGTGCTGCGTGGCGTCGGGTCGTCACGCATGGGTCGGCCAGCACATCGGCGACATGGAGAATCTGGCCACGCTCGATGCCTTCGCGGCGAGCGTCGGTGCATTCACCACCATGTATCGAGTCACACCGGAGCTGCTCGGTGTCGATCGCCACCCGGCGTACCTCACTCGTCGGTGGGCCCTCGATAACGCAGCGCAACAGGCGGCGACGCCCATCGACGTGCAGCACCATCACGCCCACGTTGCTGCGGTGATGGTCGAGCACGGCATCGGCATCGACGACGATGTGTTGGGGGTGGCCTTCGATGGCACCGGGTACGGCGTCGATGCCGACGGTCGGCCCGAGATCTGGGGCGGCGAGATCC
>JBCCVW010000064.1:0-21020 GCA_039194665.1 Actinomycetota bacterium | reverse complement strand
GGCCGGTGAGGGCGGCGTTGATTGCTTCGTCGGGATGTAACCGGTGACCGGATTGGGTGCGGACCACGACGTCGCGGTATGCCGCTTGGTGGACGCGGTCGCCGGTCAGGCCGGCTTCGAATGAGGCCTGATCGATCAACACGTTGACCGTCGGGTTCGCTCGTCGTGCACCGGGATCGGCGACAGCAGCAGCATTCGCCATGGCGACCATGGCGTCGGCGTGTTGTTGGGCGGAGGTGCGCCGGCGGGGATCGTCACGGTCGAGTTCGTGATCGTTGCGCCATTCGGCATCGGCGAAGTACGCCAACACCTCGGCAAGTTCGGCACCGGTGAGGTCGTCGAGCAACCCGGTCAGTTTCCATCCACCCGCAATGCGTGGCCGCAACGTGACATGCCGCTGCTCAGCCAACGCCGCGGTGCGGTCGCGTCCGTCGTCGTCGGCAGCCAACCGCTCCCAGGTGCGGACCAGGCCAGCGAAGTCATCAAACCCGCACCGGCACGCATCGGCGAGTAGATCATCCAACGCGTTGTCCAACGCCTCGCTCGCAATCCGCGGGTTCGCAGCAGCACGCGCCATCGCTTCGACACTGGCGATCGGCACGAACCCATCGGAGAACGCCTTGCGCCACTGCGGGGCACGGTCCAAGAACCGCGCGACCTGCATACGGCGATGCGCCTCCGCCCCCGACAACTGATGGCGATGCCGCAACCACGCGTGGGTCGACAAGACCCCATCGGCCTCACCGAACCGGGCCTGTGCATCGACATCGGCGGCTACCTCCACCGCAGCCGCTTCGGCGATCCGCCGCGCTCGTTCCACATGGTCGGACCACTCCGCGGCAACCGCATCAGACAAGACCGACACATCGACCGCCTGCAGTTTGGCGATCGCCGACACCAACGCCGCCCCCGCGTCCGCCACCAACTCCGCCGCAGCTGCCAACGCCGCAGCGCTGTGGGGCTCGGTGCCGGTGTCGTCGATGACGGGGGTGTTCGTCACGGTTCCCATCATGAACAGGGGGTGTCACACTGAACCCCCAAAATCGGGCCTCCACGGGAAGAAATCTCAGGAATTTCTTCGCGCCCACTGGTACGGTTTGAAGTAGTCACTACAAACTGTGCGAACGGAGACGCGCCATGGCATCGATGACCCCCACGGAAGCCGCCGACCTCTTCCGCGCGCCGCCCGGCCAGATGATCGACGTTGGTCAGGGAGCGACCGTCGCCCATCGATCGGTGGGGTCGGGCCCCGACGTGGTCTTCGTGCACGGCTGGCCGGTGAGCGGTGCGACGTACCGCACGCTGTTGCCGTACCTCGCCGATGACGTCACGTGTCATCTCCTCGACCTGCCCGGCGCAGGCTCGAGCAGTTTCTCCGCGACGACACCACTCGGGCTCCAGTTGCACATCGACTCGGTGCGCAGCGTGGTCGACCAACTCGGCCTCGACGACGTCGCCATCGTCGGTCACGACAGCGGCGGCATGCTCGCCCGCCACGCCCTTGCCGGCGACGAACGCGTGCGCGCGTGGGGCCTGATCGATACCGAGCAGCCGCAGGGCACCGGGTGGCGCTTCAATCTGTTCCTCAATTCGCGGCATCTACCGGGCTTCGGGTCGGCCCTCGGCTGGTTGGCCGGCAAGCCCGCGCTGCGCCGCAACCAGTTCGTGCTGGGCGGTGCGTTCGTCGACCGCAGCCTGCTCGACGGTGAGTTCGACGAATTCTTCCTCGAACCGCTGCACAATGATGCCGCCTACCGTGCCGCGACGATGCGCCTCCTCAAGAGCTTCGACAAGCGCTACGTGAGCGAGCTCGGAGCGCTGCACGCCAAGATCGATACGCCGGTGCAGATGGTATGGGGTGCCGACGATCTCTTCTTTCCTGTCGATGGCGCACGAGAGATGGTCTCGACGTTCGCCAATGCGAAGCTCGCGGTGATCGACAACGCTGCGCTGTTCTCGCACGAGGAGCGTCCGGCCGAAGTCGCCGCTGCACTGCTGCCAACCCTGGCCGGCTCCGGCTGACCCATGCGGCCGGGCCTACGCTCGGCCTATGAGCCAGTACCAGCCGGTCGACGGCATCGACGTCGGCGCGGTCGACAACGCACTCACCACCACCCGCGCTGTCCGCCTGCGCCTCGATCTCGAACGGCCGGTCAGCGACGATCTGATCTTCGAGTGCATCGACATCGCCGAGCAGGCGCCGTCGGGTGGCAACCAGGGATCGCGACGGTGGGTGATCGTGCGCGATCAGAGCGTGAAGGAGCAGCTCGCCGATCTGTACATGGCGGCGGCCGGTGAGTTCATGATCGCCGGCCGCGACCGCCTCGCGGGCAGCGGACACCGTCAGGAGAAGGTGATGCGCTCGGCGGCCTATCTCGCCGAGCACTACGCCGACGTGCCGGCGATCGTGGTGCCGACGATCATCGGCGTACACGACGGCTCGGGACGACCTGGGTTGTTCGACTCGGTGATCCAATCGGTGTGGAGCTTCTGTGTTGCCGCACGTGCCCGCGGGCTGGGCACGTCGTGGACCACGGCCGGGCTGGCGAAACACGACGAGCTGATCGAGGCGCTGGGCATCCCGAGCGACTCGACACCGATTGCAATGATCCCGCTCGCCTACACCAAGGGCACCGAATTCAAGACGGCCCCACGGTTTCCGGCACGCGACATCGCGTTCATCGACCGGTATGGCTCGACGTGGGAGCGCGGGCCGTCTGATCCGCCGACGCTGGCCGACGGGCCCGGCACGATCGTCGAGGTCGATGTTGCCGCCAAGCCGTCAGCCGTGTGGGAGCTCGTCACCGACATCGAGATGCCGGTGAGATTCAGCGAGGAGCTCATTGGCGCGCGCTGGGCCGACGGATTCGACGGTCCGGCGCTCGGTGCACAGTTCATCGGCCGTAACCAACACTCGGCGATAGGCGAGTGGGAAGTGCCGTGTTTCGTCGACCGGTACGTGGAGGGAGCCGAGTTCGGCTGGGCCGCGGTCGATCGCGACAACCCCGGCGCGCGCTGGTGGTTCGAGGTGCACGACATCGCTGGGGCAACACGCTTGCGGTTCGGTCTCGTACTCGGGCCCGGTCCGAGCGGCCTCACGCCGGCGATCGAGCGGATGCCCGAGCGCGAGCCGCGCATCCTGCAACGTCGGATCGCCGAGCACCGCGCCAACATGCAGCGCGTCGTCGACGGAGTGCGTGACCTCGCCGAAGCCGCGGGGTGACGATCAGCCGAGCAGCTTGGCCTTCTGCGCGGCGAACTCGGCCTCGGTCAGGATGCCTTGCTCCTTCAGCTCGGCGAGCTGCTTGAGCTGACCGATCACATCGACCTGCGGAGCCGCTGGCTGCGGTGCCGGCTGGGGCGCAGGCTGTGGTGGCGGCGGAGCGGGCTGTGGGGCAGCCGACTGCACGCCCTGCGACCAGCCCTGGGCACGAGTCGCGGCGATCTGTTGGTCGCGGGTGGCGAACTTCTCCGCCTGACGCCGCTGGACGCGACCGCTGACCGCGCTCGCCGTTCCGGCGATCGCTGCGGTGCGGGCCATCCCTCGAAGTAGTCCGGGCATCGTCTGTCTCCGTCTGTTGAATGCGGTGGTTGCTGACTGTTCAGTTCGACTCGAGCCGATCGAGCGTGTCGAGGAGGTCGCCGGCGGGCACGCGCTGACTGACGATCATCTCGCCGCCAGCCGCCCGGGCCTCGCCGACGAAGTGCGACGCCCACACGTTTTCGTACACGAGCATGACGCCGATCGTCCCCGGCTGGAGCAGATCGGCGGCGGCGGCGACGTCGTCATCGCTCAACAAGCCCGAGCGCGCGCCATCGAAGCGGGCGAAGCCATCGGCGTCGAACTCGGACAGATCGAACACCTCGTGGCCGCCGTCGTGTCGACGCAGCGCCACGATGTCGTACAGCTGGATCACGCCGGCATCGACCAGCGCCAACAGGGCGCGTGCGGTGGAGCCCGAAGGGTTCTGCTCGGGGAACTCGAGCAGGACGAAGTCGACGGGTCCGAGTGCGTCGTTGTTGGCCATCAGTGCTCCGTTGGGTAGGCGATCGACGGTCGAGTTTGTAGCAGGGGGCCGACACGGTTCGCGCAATCGTCAACAAATATGTTGACGATCGGCTCCATCGCGCGTACGGTCAGTGCGTGGCCAAGCGGACGTACCCTGGTCCGGCCGAGGCGCTCGCCGCCTACGAGGCGGTCGTCGCCGGCAACCCGGAGGTGCCGCGCAAGGGCGCTCAGAACCCGTACACGGCGCGCGACGGCAACATGTTCAGCTTCCTCACGTCCGACGGGACGATGGCGCTGCGCATCCCGCCGGACCGTCACGACGAGTTCGCCGCGCAGTACGACACCGGTCCGGTCGAGCAGTACGGCGCCACCATGCGCGGCTATCTGTCGATTCCCGACGAGCTCTTGCGCGACACCGCTGCGTTGCAACCGTGGTTCGACGCCACCTACGACTGGATCGGCACGCTGCCGCCCAAATCGACGACTCGGTCGACCAAATCGGGCGGACGCACGTGAGCGCCACCGACCAACTCGACGAGCTGTTCGGTGCGCTGGCGTCCGCGCCGCGCCGCGCGATCGTCACGGCGCTGACCGACGGGCCCGTCACAACGCCCCAGCTCGGCGAACGATTCGGTTTCTCCAAGCAGGCGCTGAATCGGCACGTCCGGGAACTCGAGCGGTGTGGCCTCGTTCATCGCCGCCTCGACGGTCGTGTCCACACGCTGGCCCTCGCGCCGGACCGGTTGGCGCCGCTCACCGAGTGGGCGACGCTCATCGCCACCGCCTGGGAAGCCAACCTCGACCGTCTTGGCGCCGTGCTCGACGAACCGAACCGCTCACGATCGAATCCACCACCTGAAAGCAGCGCATCATGACCACCGCCCACTCGGCCACGTTCACCCGCACCTACGCAGCGCCACCCGAACGGGTGTGGGCCGCATGGACCGACGTCGCTCTGCTGGCGCGTTGGTACGGGTGCGCAGTCGACCAACTCTGGACGATTCACACATGGGACGTCCGCCCCGGTGGTTCGTTGCACGTGAGCATGGACTTCGATGGCACACCCTTTGTCGTCGAAGGCACGTTCCTCGACGTCGACGAGCCAACACGGTTGCGGTACACGTTCGGCGGCGAGCAGGTCATCACCGTGGCGATCGCCGCCCACCAACAGGGGAGTCAGGTGACGATCACCCACGACGGTCTGCCGTCGGCGGCGATGGTCGACACGGTCACCGGCGGGTGGAGCAACAGCATCGAGCAGCTCGCTGACGCCATCGCGGCGTCGCTGCCGACCGGCGCCGTCACGGCGCCACCATCGACCGGTGTTACAACTGGGGGCGATGGCTGAACACATACGCGCTGATCTGCTGATCCCCGGACGCGGCGAACCGATCGAACGAGGTGTCGTCGTCCTCGACGACCGCCGCGTCAGCTACGCCGGCCCGGCCGACGAGGCGCCTCCGCCGACGAGTGTCGACCGCGTCACCGAGGTTGCCACCGTGATGCCCGGGCTGTGGGACTGCCACGTGCACTTCGTCGGCACCGCCACTCCCGACGTGGAGCGGATGCTCACCGAACATCCGGTGACCGCCGCAGGCCGCGCCGTGGCCGATGCTGCGGCGCTGGTCGATGGCGGTGTCACCAGCGCCCGCGATGTCGGTGGACTCGGTCTGCAATTGGCGCCCGTGTTCGCCGAGGGCCGAGTTGTCGGGCCGCACGTCCATGCCGCCGGCCGCATCCTGTCCACCACGGGCGGCCATGGCGACGTCCACCGCTTTCCGCTCGACTGCGTGCACACGATGAGCGAGGCCACCGGCTTCTCGGCTCTGTGCGATGGCGTACCCGAAGTGCTGCGTGCGGTGCGCATGAACCTGCGATCGAACGCCAAGCTGATCAAGATCTGTGCCTCGGGTGGGGTCATGAGCGAGGTCGACCATCCGATCCACCAGCAGTTCTCCGACGAGGAGCTGTCGGCGATCGTCGCCGAGGCGGGTCGCGCCGAGCGCATCGTGGCGGCCCACTGCCACGGCAAGCCGGGCATCATGGCGGCGCTGCGTGCCGGCTGCCACACGATCGAGCACGGGAGCTATCTCGACGAGGAGGCGGCCGACGCCATGGTGGCCAGCGGCGCAATGCTCGTGCCGACCCGCTTCGTGATCGACAACCTGCTCCGCCACGAAGACACGATGCCGCCCTACGCCTACACCAAGCTGCAGATGGTCGCCGGCGAGCACGAGCAGGCGATGAAGATCGCCATCGCCAAGGGCGTACGCATCGCCGCCGGCTGCGACATCTTTGTGTCGGGTGCCACTTACGGCCGTGCAGGCGAGGAGATCCGCCTGTTGCACGAGGCCGGGTTGCCGATCCTCGACGCCATCGAGGCGGCCACCGCCAACGGTCCCGAAACCCTCGGACCGCAGGCGCCGCGCAGTGGCCAGCTGCAGCTGGGGTTCGATGCCGACGTGATCGCTCTCGACGCGAGCCCGCTCGACGACCCGTCGATCTTCGGTGTGCCCGAGCATGTGACCCACGTCTGGAAGGCCGCTGAGCTGGTCAAACAACCCGCTACCTGACGCAAACCTTGGGTCCCGGTCGCTTCATCGGCCAGACTGACGTTGAGGGAGGTCGCGGTGATGAGCAACGGTGAGGGCGCGCCCGGCGACGGGCCACAGGCCAAGCCGCTGGCGCGCGAGCTACTCACGCTGCCTGAGTTGTTCGCCACGGTGCCTGGCGCCGCGGTCGCGGCAGCTGCGGCGCCAAACGGCGGCTCCCGGCCGGTGCTCGTGCTCCCTGGTTTCGTCACCGGCGACATCACCACTGTCCCACTCCGCGCGTTCCTCAAAGCACTCGGCCATCGCCCGCAGGGATGGGGCCTCGGGCTCAATGTGGGCGTCGCCGACCACATTGCGGCCGGCGTCGACCGATTGCTGCAGGAGATGGCGCACAAGCACGGTTCGACCATCGACATCGTCGGCTGGAGCGCCGGTGGCATCATCGGCCGAGTGCTCGCTCAACACCGCCGCGAGTTGGTCGGTCAAGTGATCAGCCTCGGCTCACCGATCCGTCTCCACCACACCGAGACCAATATCGGGCTGTTGCAGGAGATCGCCGGTCACTTCTTCCTGCCGACGCCGCGCCGCATCGACATCGATCGCATTCCCGTTCCGTCGACAACTGTCTGGACGAAGGCCGACGGCGTCGTACCGGGCGATCTGTGTCGCCAAACCGTGCGGCCATACGCAGAGGCGGTGCAGGTGCGCGGTACACACTGCGGCCTCGGTGCCAATCCGTCGGTGATGTACCTCGTTGCCGAGCGACTCGCACAGCGGCCCGATGAATGGCGCCCGTTCGCCCCGGCGGCTCATCTGCGCTGGTGGTACCCATCGCGCGAATCGGTGCCGGAACCCACATCAGCGACCCACCGCGACGACCCAGAGGACCTCCCCGATGCACCAGCTGTCGCCGTCTGAATCCGAACTGCTCGCCGCCGAGAGTGTGACCAATCTCGGTCACCAGTCGCTCGTCCTCGAGCTGGACGACAACCGCGACGGCGAGCGCATCACGCTCGATCGACTGCGCGCCGCGATCGAGTCGAGCCTGCACCTCGTGGTTGGCCTCCGCCGCCGAGTTGTCGAGGTGCCGCTCGGCCTCGACGACCCGTGGTGGATCGAAGACCCGCACTTCGATCTCGACTACCACATCCGCCATCTCGCCGTGCCGGGCTCGTCCGACCCGCATGCGCTGGAGCAGTTGCTCGCACGCTTGCACGAGCGACCCCTCGATCGCAACCGACCGTTGTGGGAGCTGTACCTCATCGAGAACCCGGACGGGCCGACCAACATCTTCGTCAAGGTGCACATCGTGCTCATCGAGGAGCTCGGTCCGCTCGGTCCACTCGCCCCAGTGCTCGCGGGCACGCCAACCGACCTCGATCAGGCCCGCCCGGCGCGCTGGCAACCCGACATGGTGCCCACCGACAGCGAGCTGCTCGTCAAGGCCGCATGGTCGCTCGGCAGAAGCCCCGCTCGTGCCGCCCGCCATGTGCTCGGCGGCATCTCGCGCGTGCCATTGCTGGGCGAGGTCTCGCGCCTCGTGCTGGCGTCGGCCCGTTCCCGTTCGCACCCGATCGAGCTGGCGCGCAACGACCGCGCAGTACCCCGGGTGTCGTTCAACCGCACGGTGAGCGCACACCGCCGCGTGGCCCGTGTCACCCTGCCGCTCGACCGCCTACGCGACATCCACCGGATGCGCGAGGTTCGATTCCACGACGTGCTGCTCACCGTGATCAGCGGCGCACTGCGTCACTGGATGGTGCTCAACGACGAGCTGCCCTCCGAACCCCTCGTAGCGCTCACACCGCTGCTCGTCGACGGCGACGGCGACGACGAACTCGGCGCGGCGTTGGTGCCCCTGGCCACGCACCGCCACGATGCGTTGCAGCGGCTGGCCGACGTGAGTGACGCAATGTCGCAGCTCACGATGGATATCGATCCAAAGTCGGCCAGCGACATTGCGCTCCGCTCCGAGCCGCCATCGGCGCTTGCGGGCACGGCGGCGCGGTTGCTCGTCACGACCGGTGCAGGCTTGCGGCTGCTGCCGCCGTTCAACGTGTACGTGGTGAACATCCCCGGACGCGACGAGGGGCCGATCGCCGGTCATCCCATCGTGCGGGAGCACGCCATGGTGCCGATCGTCGATGGCATCGGTTTGTCGATCAGCGCCATCTCCCACGACGACCGCGTCGACCTCACCCTCGTCGCCGACCGTGATCTGGTGCCCGACCTGCGCATGCTCGCCGACCGCTTCGAGATCGAACTCGAAGAGCTGCACCGCGTGAGCCGGTCACGGCAACGGCGGTCCGGGCGCCGCAAGCGCGCCAGCTGATCGGCGTATGGCCGCATGGACGTGTCCGAGCTGTGAGCGCTCGTTCGGTGCACGCGGCCGGAGCCACGTATGCACGCCCGGTGTCGGCCTCGACGAACTGTTGGCGTCTGCGCATCCGCTGACGAGGCCGGTGTTCGAACGCATCGTCGACACGATTCGGACAGTCGACCACGACGACGAGCTGATCATCGACCCGATCTCGAAGGGCGTGTTGCTCAAGCGCGACGCGATGTTCTGCATGATCACGCCGATGAAGCAGTGGGTGGCCGTCGGTGTCACCCTGGGGCGCAAGCTCGACACCGATCGGATCTCGCGCAAGGTCGCGTCCCAGGGGGCGCGCCATTACCACGTGTTCAACGTCACGAGCGTTGAGCACATCGACGACGAACTCCTCGACTGGGTGGTGGAGGCCTTCGGGCCGACCGAGGCGGCGACCTCATCGAGCGACCCGATGGTCCCCGACGATGTCGACATCTTCGCCCCTCACGGAGGCAGTCAGCGAGATGGTCCATGATGTGCTGGTGGCTGACGCATGGCTGAATCAGGTGATCGAAGACGTCATCGAGCCAGCACTGCCCATCGTCGACCCTCACCACCACCTGTGGCCGCCCGGCGGTGGCATGCCGTATGGGCTCGACGACCTACACGCCGATGTCGGCGATGGCCACCACGTGATCGCCACGGTGTTCGTCGAGTGCGGCGCGGCGTACCGTGCGAGCGGTGAACCACGCTTCGCTCCCGTCGGCGAAACCGAGTTCGTCGCCCGCGAGGCCGAGCGCGACGACCCACCACTGATCCGCGGCATCGTCGCCAGTGCCGACCTGCGTGACGACGCCCTCGACGACGTCCTCGACGCCCACGAAATCGCAGCAGGGGGACGGTTCCGGGGCATTCGCCATGCGCTGTCGCGGGCGACCGAACCGGGAGCGCTGACCATCCCAGGCGGAGCGCCCGAGGGGTTGTCGACCGATCCGGCGTTCCGCCGCGGCGTGCGCCGTCTGGGCGCACGCGGCCTGACCTACGACTCGTGGCACTACCACTACCAGAACGACGAGTTCCTCGATCTCGCACGGGCCACGCCGGGCACCACGATGGTCCTCGACCACTTCGGTACCCCGCTCGGCGCCGGGTCGTTCGCCGGTCGGCGTGACGAGATCTTCGAATCGTGGCGTGCCGACATCGAAGCGCTCGCGGCGTGCCCGAACGTGGTCGCCAAAGTCGGCGGGTTGGCGATGCCCGACAACGGCTTCGGCTTCCACACCGCCGAGCGGCCGCCAACCTCGACGGAGTTCCTCGATGCCCAGCGTCGCTACTACGAGCACACCATCGAGTGCTTTGGCGCCGATCGCTGCATGTTCGAATCGAACTTCCCGGTCGATCGCGCATCGCTCTCGTACCGCACGTTCTGGAATGCCTGCAAGCAGCTCACCGCCGGCATGTCGGCCAGCGAGCGCCACGCGCTGTTCGTCGGCACGGCCGCCCAGGTCTACCGGCTCGACGTGTGACGATCCGCGAGGTTCCGGCGCAGCGGGTCATCTGGCGCGGGCCACGATGAGGTCGCGATGGATCGAACGGTCGACCTCGTGGGCGAAGCTGCGGGCGAGCTCGATTGGTTCGAGTCCAGCATCGACGAGCATGTGGTGCAGCTCATCGCGCGGCAGCGTCTTGGTGTTCCATGCCAACCCGACCGCGGCACCCGGACGGAGGACGCGTCGCCACGCGGGGAGCGCGTCGGTGACCAGAGCGCCGGGTGATCGCTCGGCGTCGCTGCCAGCAGCCGCAGAGCGATGGCGTACGCCATAGGGCAGGTCGCCGACGATCGCGTCGACGCTTCCGGCCGGGATCACCACATCGGTGTTCGTCGTATCGGCGGTGATCATCGTGGCCGTCGGGCCGTCGCGCAGGAACCACGAGTACCGTTCGGTGCCGGCGGCAGGCCCTTTACGCACCCGTTCTCGCTCGCTGCGGTGTTTGATCCGATGGTTGCGCAACCACGTGGTGAGAAAGGTGCGGTAGTGCTCGACGTCGCTGGACGAACGCTCGACGCCGAGGGCGTCGTACCCGGCGACGAGCGCCCGATTCAGGGTGGTGCCGCGTCCGGCCACGGGATCGAGCACTCGCGGGCGTGTCGTCCGACGGGCGACCGCGAGCGAGTTGCACACGGTCACGTTGAACAGCAGGTGGGTGAATTGCTCGTTGGTCTTTCCCCCGTAGCGCTGGATGGTGATGATGTCGTCGGGGACGGCCGCGATCGCGGCCAGGTCGATCGGCCGAAGTCGTCGGTTGGACTCCAGCTCGAACAGCGCCCGCCCGGCAGAAAGGTTGGACAGGACGACGCGATCGTGATCGTCGAGCATCTCGACGTCGGCGACCACGTACGCGACACCGCCGAGCGACATCGTCGTGATGTCGCCCGGCTGGTGGTGGAGCGCTGCGCCGATCGCATCGAGCTCGGCGGCGAGGAGGTCCGGAGCCGATCGGGCGTAGACCCGGTTCGACGAGTCGGAGGTCAGGAAGGCGAGTCGGATCCAGGAACGGTAGGCGTTCGGCGACGCTCGCCGCGTGCCCCGAACACGATCAGGAACACGGCGCCAGCGGTGGCCAGTGCGCCGCCGATGAGCAGGGTGATCGCTACCGGAGTGATGGCTCCCGAGCGGATGCCCGCGTCGACATCCACGTCGATGCCCGGCGACCCGTCGGCGTTCATCACCACGACGGCCCAACTTCCGCTGCGCACGTCCCATTCGAGTTCTTGCTCGCCGGTTCCGGTCGTCGATGCGACCCAGAAGTCCTGGTCGCCCGGCGGGGAGATCCCCGTCGAGCCGTCAACGCTGACGACGGTCGCCCTGGCATCGTCGAGCTCCACGATGCGTCCGTAGCTGACACCGTCGAGATACCGCTCGACGTCGGCGGCGCGGGCGATGCCGGCGAACACCGGTTGCTCGCCGGCACTGTCCACACGCAGCCGGACGTCGACGTCGAGCCATTCGAGGATGCGCGGTGCATCGTTGTCGTGGCCCTTGCCGTCGATGGTCACCCACAGGTCGTCGGATGCGACCGCAACACCGGGATCGTCGATGCCGTCGATCGTCTCCACGAAGTAGCCGTCGCCATCGGTGGCGACACCCTGGGCGACGAGTGCGGTGGTCCCGCCGGCGAGGCTGCCGAGGCCGGGAATCAGCAGGAGGCAACCGACGATGAGCGCGGCGATGTGTCGCCCCCGGCGGCCGGGCCTGGGCGACGCGGACGGCGCAGGCGGTGCCGGGGGTGGGGGGAGCGGCGGGGTGTCGGCCGGCGGCGGAAGCTGGGTCGTGGTCGGGGAGTCCATACGTCGATCCTGCGCTTCGTCACCGCGTTTGTCAGTGGCGGTGCCCGGCGTTCCACGGTGGGGATATCCCCACCATCACCCGTTACCGTCGAACCGTGGGACGAAGTGGAGATCGGTACTGTCGGGCGACGTTCAGGTATCACGGCGGTCTCGACGTCGTACCGGTCGAGTGCGACGTGCTCGACGGTCGGTCGCCATCGGCGCCACGGGACTTCGAACGGCACGGTTTCGACTTCGTCGACGCACCGTCCGCGGTCGACGACTGGACCGATCAGAGCCAGATTGATCAGGTCGTCCGGCCCGAGTTCGGAGAGTTCGTGCGGACGCACGTCGGCTGCGACACGGCGGTGGTGTTTCCGTTCATCGCCCGGAGCGAAGCGGCAGCTGCGGACGTCGCCGACTACGGCCCCATCGAGTTCGTGCATTCCGATTTCACCGACGACTACGGCCCGATGGTCACCGAAGACGACCGCCCGTATCGCAAATTCCTCGACCCGCTACTCGCCAGCCAAGGGCTCGACCGCGATCTCGTCACGAGCGCCAGCCGCCTCGCCGTGGTGCAGGGCTGGCGCAACACCGGTCCCACCCAGGCCGACATGCCGCTCGCCGTATGCGACGCCACGAGTGTCGACCGGTCGCGTCTCATCGCTGAGGTGATCCCGTACTACGGCGGACTCCGCCTCGACTTCGAGATCTATGCCGTGCGACCCCCCGCGGGCGATGCGCCGGACCGCTGGTACACGTTCCCGGCGATGCAATCGAACGAGATGATCGTCCTGCGCACCTACGACAGTGCGTGCGCCGACGAAGGTCGTCCGTTCTGGACGCCGCATTCGGCGTTCCGCGACCCGCACGTGGCCGCCACCCCAGACACACGGCGCGAGAGCGTGGAGGTCCGCGCTCTGTGCGTGTGGAACTGAGTTCGTGATGATCGTCGACGCCTGGGCCCAGCATCCGACACTGCGGCACATGGCCGATCCGGTCTTCGATTCGTTGCGCCGATGGACCGGCCAGGAAGCGCCAACCGAGGAGCTGCCGGTGGAGCTGACGGTGGCGTTGATGGACGAAGGTGGTGTCGATCGTGCCCTCATCAGTGCCTGGTCGGCCCCGTACCGCACGCTGATCAGCAACGACGAGGTCGCCTCGTTCGTCGAGCAGGCCCCCGATCGACTCGTCGGGGTGGGCTCGGTCGACATCTCCCGCCCGATGGAGGCGGTGCGCGAGATACGACGGTGTGTTGAGGAACTCGGTTTCGTCGGGATTCGTGTCCTGCCCTGGTTGTGGGAGGCGCCGCCGACCGATCGGCGGTTCTACCCGGTGTACGTCGCCTGCTGTGAACTCGGTGTGCCGTTCTGCCTGCAGATCGGCCACACCGGACCGCTGATGCCGTCCGAGTACGGGCGTCCGATGTACGTCGATCAGGTGGCGATCGACTTTCCCGAGCTGACCATCGTTGGCGGACACATCGGGTACCCATGGAGCGAGGAAGCGATCGCCGTGGCCACCAAACACGAGCACGTGTACATCGACACTTCGGCGTTTACCGCCCGGCGCTACCCGCCCGAACTCGTCGCTTACATGCGCCGTCATGGGAAGCACAAGGTGCTGTTCGGTACGAACTACCCAATGATCACCTGGGCCAAGTGTCTCGAGCACCTCGACGCGCTCGATCTCGATGACGAGACCCGCGCCGCATTCCTCGGCGGAAACGCAGCGCGCGTGTTCGGACTCTGACGGCTACCGTCGTCGCCCCGCCGTACAGGACCCGGCGGACGATTCGGTGGGAGGGCCGATGGACGACGATGCATTTCCGGACCTGGCGCGCGAGCGCACACAGCTGGCCCATGCGCGCGCCTGCCGCGATGCGATGATCGACCGCCTCGAACGTGTCGACCCCGGCGGTGCGGCCGACGAGATCACCTCGGAGTACGTCGAGATGACCGTGTGGGAGGCGCTCGACTCGTTGCGCTCGCCAGGCGCGGGCGAGTTCTTCGGACGGATCGACGAGCCGACGAAGGATGGCGATCTCGAACAGTGGTACATCGGGCGGCGGCACATCGAGAACGATGCGCACGACCCCGTGGTGGTCGATTGGCGGGCGCCGATCTCCGCGCCGTTCTATCGGGCGACCGCCGTCGACTCGCTCGGGGTATCGCTACGCCGTCGATTCACCCTCGACGACGGGCAGCTCATGGCCTACTTCGATGAGCACCTCGACGACCCCGATGCGGCGGACGTGGCGACCGGAATCCCCGACCCCGTCCTGGCCGAGATCGGCGCCGCCCGTTCCGGCGAGATGCGCGAAATCGTCGCCACTATTCAGGGCGAACAAGACGAGGTGATCCGTGCGCCGATCGATCAGTCGTTGGTGGTACAGGGCGGTCCTGGCACCGGCAAGACGGCGGTCGCCTTGCACCGCGCGGCGTTCTTGCTCTTCGAGCATCGCGCTCGTCTGGCGCGTGACGGGGTACTCGTCGTTGGTCCGAACCGGGCGTTCCTCGACTACATCGCCAACGTGTTGCCCTCGCTCGGCGAGCGGTCGGTTCGCCAGGCGACGGTCGATGAGTTGTGCCTGCCGCGCGTCGAGGTCTCGGCAACCGATGACATCGAGACGGCGCGTTGGAAGGGCGATGCGCAGCGGCTCGTCGACCTCGAGCGCGCCGCGCTCGACGCCATCGGCCCGCCGCCCGCCGACGTCAGCGTCCCGATCGGCGTGCGCACGCACGTGTTCGAGCGCGACGTCATCGCCGAGTGGGTGGAGACCGCAAAGAACGGCGTGGTGCCGATCAACCAGCGCCGAGAGCGGTTACGCGTGCTTGCCCAGCAGGAGCTCAAGCGCCGCTGTCGGGGGGAGGATCGGTGGTCAGAAGCTGGCCCGCTCAAGCAGGCGCTGAACAAGTGCTGGCCGACGCAGAAGCCGATTCGTCTGGTCGACCGTCTGCTGCCCGGACGGCGCGGCGCCCGGCGGACGTGGACACGCGCCGACCAGCTGCTGGTCGACGAGGCCAACACACTGCTGAACGGCACGCCGTTCACCTACGGCCATGTGGTGGTCGACGAGGCGCAGGACCACTCCGCTGTTGCGCTGCGAGTGATCGGACGACGATCGCCGTCGGGTTCTTCGACACTCGTCGGCGACCTGGCCCAGTCGACCACACCGGCCGGCCAACAACGCTGGGAGGACGTGTTCGGCCACCTCGGAGCGCAGGGTTCGGTCGCCGACTTGACGATTGGCTACCGCGTGCCTGGGCCGATTCTCGACGTGGCCAACCGGCTGTTGCCGCTCACCGGCGTGGACACGATCCCGAGCCGGTCGGTGCGCGTCGAGGGTCGACCGCCGCAGTCGATCGTGACCACCAGCGACGAGCTCGTCGCGGCGAGCGGACGGCAGATCGCCGAACTCAAACACCGGCATCGGCTGACGGGCGTCGTCGCGCGGCGCGATCTTCACGGAGCGCTTGTCGCTGCATTGAACGACCATGGTCTGCATGCCGTCGAACACGTCCACGACTTGGCCGACGGTGAGATCCCGATCTTCGGTGCAGAGGCCGTGAAGGGTCTCGAGTTCGATGGCGTCGTGGTGATCAACCCGCACGACCTGCTCGACGGCTCAGCGCGCGGCGCCCGTCTGCTGTACGTGGCGATGACACGTGCGGTCCAAGAGTTGTGGTTCGTCAGCAACGCGGCGCTGCCGAGCGTTCTCGCTACAGCGGCCGAGCGAGATCCTCGATCACCTCGGCATGCGTGATCCCCGCCAACGCGGCGGGAGCACACAGGATCTTGCGGTCGCGGCTACCCCCACCGACGATCACCCGGTCGCGGGCCATCACCGCGCCGTCGATCCAGATCGGGATGTCGTCGGGAAGCCCGAACGGTGTGACCCCACCGATCTGCATCCCGCCGCTGCGCTCGATCGTTTCCTGCGCATCGGCGAACGACGCCTTGCGCGTGCCGAGCCGTTTGCGCACCGCGCCGTTCACGTCGAGGCGCGTCGAGGCGAGCACGAGGCAGCACACCATCGGTCGCGGATCGTCCGGCTTGCGACCCTTACCGATCACCAAGATGGCGTTCGCCGAATCCGCTGGCGAGTAGCCGTAGGCCTCGCAGAACGCAGCGGTGTCGGCCAAGTGGGGATCGCACGGCACCACCTCGGCATCGAGGCCGTCGATGGCGGCGAGGACGGGGTCGGTCATGGCAACTCCTCGCGTCGTTCGGCGATCTCTTCGAGGATCGCCGGATCGTCGTTCCACTGATCGTCGTCGGCGCGCGGGTGGTGCACCACGATCTCGTCGATGCCGGAATCGGCAGCGCGGCCGACGGTGTCGGCAAACGCATCGAAGCTGGCCAATGGGCGCTGTCCGTCGTGCCCGGTGAGCAGGATGCGGTCGACCGAGTCAGTCGGACGTCCCGCGGCGTCGAGGTCGGTGTCGAGTTGCGCCGATTGCTGGGCGACGGCCTCGTCGGTGGGCGTTCCGGCGCCGGTGGTGTCGCCGAGCGTGATCCACGCGTCGGCGAACCGCGCCACGAGGCCGATCGAGCGCGGCGCACCCGCCGCGACGGCGAGCGGTACGCGTGGTTGTTGGACGCAGCCGGGCAGCATGCGCGCATCGTCGACGGTCACGTAGTCGCCGGCGTACGAGGTCGTCGTCCCGCGCAACAACCCATCGATCGACTCCACGTACTCGCCGAGCCGGTCGACGCGTTGACCTGGCGTGAGTGGCTGTTGCCCGAGCACGGTCGCGTCGAACCCGAGGCCCCCGGCGCCGATGCCGAGTGTGAGTCGTCCGTTGGAGATGTGATCGAGCGTCATCGCGTCCTTGGCCAGCGTGGCGGCGTGACGCAGGTTGGGATTGGCGACGAGCGTGCCCAGCCGGATCGTCGACGTGGCGCCGGCGATGCCTGCGAGCCAGGGGTACGGCGCAAACCATGGCCGCTCCCGGTAGCGCTGCCACGACATGTGGTCGTACACCCACAGATGATCGAACCCCAGCCGGTCGAGGCGTAGCGCGGAATCGAGCGCCACCGCCCACGGGTCTGTCGGCATCACGACCACTCCGATGCGCATCGGCGGGACCCTATCGGTCGAGCAGCTCGCCACCGGGTTGCGGACACGCCGTCGATCGAGCAAACTCGAACATATGTTCGTGTCTCCTCTGCAGGGATCGCTGTTTGGCTCGGGCGAGCCGGCGCTTGACGCGTTGAGTCCGCAGCGGGTCGACCTCGACGAGCGGTCGTGGATCGACCATCAGCCCGGGTGGGTGCGTGGTGCGGACACGTTGTTCGATCAGCTGCTCGCCGACAACGAGTGGCGGCAACGCACCCAGATCCCGATGTATGACCGGCTGGTCGACGAGCCGCGATTGGTGGCGGGCGGCGAGATCGACGCCGCGATCACACCGGTCGTGCTCGCCGACGCGGCACATCGGCTCGGTGCGTACTACGACGTCGACTTCGATTCGCTCTCGTTCAACCTGTACCGGACCGGTGCCGACTCGGTGGCGTGGCACGGCGACCGGCATCGTCACACGGTGCGCAACCCGCTGGTGGCGATCGTCAGCCTGGGCGAGCCGCGCCCGTTCGGCATTCGCCGACGCGGTGGGGGAGCGGGCCGGCGGTGGCTGGCGGGCGGTGGCGATCTGCTCGTGATGGGTGGTGCCTGTCAGCACGAGTGGGAGCATGCGGTGCCCAAGGTGGCGCACGCCGGCCCGCGCATCTCGGTGATGTGGCGGCACGGCGTTCCCTGAGCGCTCGGCACCGGACCGTCGCAGCTGATTGATACGGTCCGGACGGTGGACCGTGCTGCCGATCTGCCAGCACACGCAGAGGTGCTCGTGGTGGGCGCCGGCCCGACGGGTTTGTTGCTGACCACGATGTTGCGCCGGCTCGGCGTCGATGCTCATGTGGTCGACCGGAACTCCGCGCCGCTGACCTGGGATCGAGCGACCGTGATCACGGCGCGCACCCTCGAGATCCTCGACCAATTCGACGTGGCCGCACCGATCGTCAGCCGGGCCGTACCGATTCGCGAGCTGATCGTCTCGGTCGACGGCGCACTGCTCAGCGAGAACGACATCGGTAACCCCGGCGCGCCGTACCCGTTCAACGTGGGGCTGTCGGAGGAACACCTCGAACACGCGCTGCGAACCGACCTCGGGCAACGAGGCGGTGTCGTCCACGGGGGGACCACCTTGCGCCATGTGCGCCAAGGCGTCGACGACGTGGAGGTGACGCTCGACCGACGTGGTGCTTCGAGCACGGTGCATGCACGGTGGCTCGTCGGCTGCGACGGATTCCATGGCGCAACCCGCAACGCGGCGGGTATCGCTCGTCGGCGGCTCCATCCCGATCGCAATTGGGCGGTGTTCGACGCTGCGGTCGAACCGTGGACTTCGTCGGTCGAGGCGACCTACGGCTATCTCGATGGCCCGGGCGCCGTACTGACCCCGCTGCCGGACCGCCGCTGGCGTGTGTACACCCGGCCCGCCGCTGGCGCCGACGTCATCGCCGACGCACTGTCGGTGTTGCGCCGTTACCACCCGAGTGTGCGGTTCGCTGATGTCGCCGATCTGTCGGAGTTCACGTGTCATTCGATGATTGCCGCGCAGTACCGCAGCGGCCGCGTGCTCCTCGCCGGCGACGCTGCGCACGTGTGCTCCCCTGCCCAAGGGCAAGGAATGAACATCGGCGTGCACGACGCCCACAACCTGGGCTGGAAGTTGGCCATGGTGCTGCGAGGCGGCGCAGATGATCGGTTGCTCGACTCGTATTCCGCCGAGCGACGGCCGATCGGTGAGGCGGTCATCCATGCGGGTGACGCGGTCGATCGAGCCGCCGACGGGAAGGGTCGAGCCGCAGACCCGGAGCGTCTGGCCGAGCTCGGACGTGTGCTCGCCGTAGACGACGACGAACCGACCTGGATCGTCGACTATCCGACCTCGCCGATCGTCATCGACCGTGGTGGTGTCGGCGTTCCCCCAGGAGCGGTCGCCCCGCCGTCGTGGTCCTCCAGCGAGCTACGACACCGCCTGGTAATGACGGCGTCGTCGCCCGTTGCCAGGCGGCACCATCGGCGGCTCGATGCAGCGACCAGGGAGCTCGGTTGGTCGCCGTTGCACGCAGCGATCGATGGGCGCGCCACGACGCCAACACTCCATGTGATCCGTCCTGACGGTCATGTCGGCCTGCGCGCCGAGCTCGACGACGAGCGGGCGCTGGAGGACTACCTCACCGAGCTCATGGGCTCCGCCGGCCGAGCGCTACTTCGGCGGCTGTAGATCGCGGCGAGTGAACACGATCGCGCCGACCACGAAGCCGACGGCGGCGAGAATCACGGGCCGGATCACCGCCCAGCTGAGGCCGAGTACGAGCGAGGCGTCGTCGACGTACCACTTCCACGGCGTGAGCTCGGCCAGCCAATCGAGCGAGCCGGTGGAGTTGGAGATCGTGTACAGCACGTAGCCGCCGACTGCGATGGCCGCGGTGATGCCCGTGCTCGGACCCTTGCGGCCCGTGATCCCCCCGAGCGCGTAGGCCAGCCCGAGAAAACCCAAACCGACTGCAGTCGACGCCAGCGTGCCGTTGAACGCGTCGAGTGCTGTCGCCCCGGGCTGGGTGGTGGTCGAGCCGTCGGCGGCGGTGGTGGTCACCTCGTCACCGAGCTCGAACAGAGGGATCGACGCGATCAGCGACAGGCACACCAGCGCTCCCGAGAAGATCATGATGGCCAACGCGCCGACGAACCGGCTGACGGCGATCGTTCCCCTGGTGACGGGCATCGACAGCATGTATTCGAGCGTGCCGGTCTCCTCGTCGCCGGCGATGGCAGCACTGCCGAGCGCAATGCCGAACGCGATCTGCGTCATCGGCACGACGTTGGCGTACAAGCCGATCCACAGGTATCCCAACGGCGACGACGGATCGATGGCGCTACTCAAGCCGAGGAGCGCACTCATGGCGCCGCTGCTGCTCTCGCCGAGTTCGGTGGTGCTCGACGACAACGAGGGGTAGAAGGCCGCTGTGATCACCACGATCACGACCAAGCCGGCCGTCCAGGACAGCGTCGACAGACGGCGATCGCGCATCCACCGTCGAAGAATCCGCCATCCGGTACTCACGACGATGTCCCGTTGGCTGCATCGTCAGCTGGTCCGTCGGGTTGGGCACGCAGATCGAACAACTCGAGGAAGATGTCGTCGAGGTCGCGGCGCTGCGTTTCGATGTGCACGGCGCCGAGGTCGCCCGCCCGTCGGAGCAAGGCGGCAACGGGCCCTTCGATCGACACGGTCACATCGGCGCCACGCACATCGACGTGGGTCACGCCGTCGATCCCGTCGAAGGCCGACGACTCGATCGGTGCCGCGAACTCGAAGCGGATGCGGCCCGTGGTCTGATGGCGGAGGTCCTCCATCGCCAGCTCGCGCGCGAGTCGTCCATCGCGTATCAGCCCGACTCGGTCGGCGACGCGCTCGACCTCGGCCATCACGTGCGACGTCAACCAGATCGTGACACCGCGCTGCTTGCGCTCGGCGAGCAGTGTGCGGAACTCCTCTTGCAACACCGGATCGAGCCCGCTCGTCGGCTCGTCGAGGATCAGCAACTCGGGATCACCGAGAAACGCCAGCACCAACCCGACCTTGCGGCGGTTGCCGGTGCTCAGTTCGCGTACCGGTCGCGTCGGATCGAGGCCGAAGCGATCGATGAGCGAGGCGCGTTCTGAATCGTCGGCGCTGCCGCTGAGGCCGCCGAAGAAGTCGAACGCATCGTCGCCGGTCATGGCCCGCGGCAAGTTCAGGTCGCCGG
>JBCCVW010000063.1:0-21036 GCA_039194665.1 Actinomycetota bacterium | reverse complement strand
CGATCGAGCCGATTCTGGTTCCATCGGTGGAGACCCCAGCCGACGACGGCACCGATCGCGAAGGCCACCAGACCGCCCAGTCCGTCGATCCAGTAGTGGTTGCCGGTGACGACGATGCAGAACAATGTCGCCGCCGGGTAGAGCAGGACCAGCGCCTTCAGCCACCGTTTGCGGAGCAGTGGCCACACGGCGAGCGCGGACCAGGTCGACCAACCGATGTGCATGCTCGGCATCGCCGCGTACTGATTGGAGATCGAGGCGACGGCCTCGGAATCGAACGCCCACGGTCCTCCGTACACCTTGATCGTGTCGACGAAGCCGAAACCGTTGTCGCCCGTGAAGGTCTTCTCCTTGCCCGACCGCAGCGAACTCGGCACGCATGCACCACCGAACTGCGTGTTGATGGGCTCGTCGACCTCGGCGTCGTCACCGTCGCCACCACCGGCGCCGGCTGACGCATCGACCTCGATGGCGTAGTCGCCGGTCGGAATCGGACAGGGCGCATCGAGCAGCCGGGGCGGCATGAGCGGGAAGAACGCGAAGCCGACGATCGCCAGGCCGGTCATGGCGGCCAGGGTGTTGCGCCACTGCGGGAACACGTCCTTGCGCTTGACGAACAGCAGTACGAACACGCCGAGCGTGACGATGAAGTGCGCCGTGCCGTAGTACACGTTCCAGAACTGGATGAATCCTCGGTACGGCAGGAACCACTCCTGCACGGTCTGCTCGTGGTAGAGCCCGATCCACGACTCGAAGCGGATCACCCGTTCGGCGTTGGTGAACGCGGCCGCTGGGATGCCGTTGTCGGCGATGGCGTTCGAGCCGAACTGGTTCCGGATCCACGAGTACGCCAGGTAAAAGACCAGCACGATCGACGCTTCTTTCCACCAGAACAGTCGGTGTGGGCGTTCTGGTGCGGGCGCGTCCTCGATCGCCTGCATCGTCAGCCAATCGTAGGCGCGGATTACGGTCCTTCGACATGGGTCGAGTCGAGGGACATGCAGGCGAGCAAGCGGTGGCGGCGATGGGTGCGTTTGGCACCGACGTGATGTTCACGCTCAACGGTGGGCACATCTGGCCGCTCTATGACGCCGCCCGCAATCAGGACATGCGCGTGATCGACACGCGTCACGAGGCTGCGGCGACGTTCGCCGCCGAGGCGTACGCCAAACTCACCCGTCGGCCGGGGTTCGCAGCGCTCACCGCCGGGCCCGGAATCACCAACGGCGTCTCGGCGATCACGTCAGCCAACTTCAACGGTGCGCCCCTCGTGGTGATGGGCGGCCGCGCGCCGCAGGGTCGGTGGGGCGCCGGGTCGCTGCAGGAGCTCGATCACGTACCGATCGTCGAGTCGATCACCAAGTCGGCGACCACGGTGACCGACCCCGAGTCGGCAGGTGCGGTGGTCCACGACGCCGCGGCGACCGCTCTCACACCGCACCGCGGACCGACGTTCGTCGACTTTCCGCTCGATGTGTTCGGGCCGTCGGCGGGTGACGTTCCCGAGGGCGAAACGCCAGCGGGTGTCGACCCCGATGGCGAGGCGCTTGGCCGGCTGGCTGAGTTGGTCGCGGGGGCGGAGCGACCGGCGTTCATCGTTGGTTCGGACGTGTACTGGGCGGGGGCCGAAGCCGAACTGCGCGCCGCCGCTGAGGCCCTCGGCGTGCCGTGCTTCTTCAACGGGATGGGCCGAGGGATGTTGCCCGCCGACGATCCGCTCGCGTTCCTGCGCACCCGCGGCGTGCTCAAAGCGCGCGCCGACGTCGTGGTCGTGCTCGGCACACCACTCGACTTCCGCCTCGGGTTCGGCGTGTTCGGCGACGCCACCGTGGCCCACGTGGTCGACGCCCCGTCCGGTGTGGCCGAACACGTCGATGTGCTCACCGTGGCCGGCGACATCGGCGTCGTGCTCGGCACGCTCGCCGAGTGGCGGGGCGAGCGGGTCGACCACGCCGATTGGATCGCCGAGTTGCGCGCTGCCGAGCAGGCGGCGAGCGCACGCGACGGCGCGCTGCTCACGGCGGACAACGATCCGATCAAGCCCGGTCGTATCTACGGCGAACTGCGCCAGCGGCTCGATCGCGATGGCGTCGTGATCTGCGACGGCGGCGACTTCGCCTCGTACGCCGGCAAGTTCATCGAGGTCTACCAACCCGGATGCTGGCTCGACACCGGACCCTACGGCTGTCTCGGCAACGGGCTCGGGTACGCCATCGCGGCGCGGGTCGCCCGGCCCGAGTCGCAGGTGGTGTTGCTGCTCGGCGATGGCGCCGCGGGTTTCAGCCTGATGGACGTCGACACGCTGGTGCGCCACGAACTGCCGGTCGTGATGATCGTCGGCAACAACGGGATGTGGGGGCTCGAGAAGCATCCGATGCAGGCGATCTATGGCTGGGACATGGCCTGCGACCTGCAACCCGAAACCCGTTACGACGAGGTGGTGCGCGCGCTGGGCGGCGCAGGTGAAACCGTGCGCGAACCCAGTGAGGTCGGCCCGGCGCTCGATCGCGCATTTGCGTCGGGCGTGCCGTACCTGGTCAACGTGCTCACCGACCCCGACGACATCTACCCCCGCTCGAGCAACCTCGCCTGAGCGGCGGCCCGACGGCTGAAGAGCCGCCGGGCGCGGAATCCGCCGTCGCTGCGCCGCGGGCGTCCGCCTACGTAGCGCCGCCGCGCCGCCGCCGCCGTATTGCGTAGCCGCTACCGACGCCGGCACGGCGCATCGCATCGACGATGGCTCCATGACTACACGACTGCACCCACTGCGCCGGCGCGTCGCCGCGCTGGCGATGGCCGCGTCGGCCGGCGCCTTCTTCACGATCAACAACGGAGCCACCCCCCCGGCCGACGCTGCAACGTCCGCCGACTCCCTCGAAGGTGGGCCGGGAAGCGAGCTGTTCGGCCGCTCGGTGGCCGTGCTGGTGAACGGCAACTTCGTCGTCGCCGACCCAGGATTCGATGCCGGTCCGCTGGCTGACGTGGGCGCGGTATACCTCTACGACGGCGAGACCGAGCGACTCATTTCGACGCTGACCGGGTCGACGGCCGGTGACAGAGTCGGCAGTGGCGGACTCGTGCCGCTCCCAAGCGGTGACTTCGTCGTCTACAGCACCGGCTGGGATCTCGGCGATGTGCCCGACGTGGGCGCAGTCACCTTCGTCGACGGGGTCGAGGGCATCGATGGGCCGGTCACGACGGCCAACAGCCTGCACGGGACAACTGCCAGCGACTTCGTCGGGTTCGGCCCCACTGTGGTGCTGACGAACGGCAACTACGTCGTGACGAGCCGGCTGTGGAACAACGGAACGTCCACGCGGGCTGGGGCCGTCACCCTTGCCGACGGTCGCAGCGGAATCAGCGGGCCCATCACCGCAGCGAACAGCTTGGTCGGAACGACCACCGAGGACCGCGTCGGACTCGGCGGGGTGACGGCGCTGAGCAACGGCAATTACGTCGTCACGTCGATGCAGTGGAACGGCCCTGGCGTCGCCGATGCAGGTGCTGTGACGTTCGGCAACGGCACCACAGGGGCCGTTGGCCCGGTCACGACGTCCAACAGCTTGCACGGCACCACTGCGCGTGACCGAGTTGGCGGCGCCGGGGTAGTAGCCCTGGCCGATGGTCGCTACGTGGTGGTCAGCTCGGCGTGGGACCATGGCGCTGTCGCCAACGTCGGTGCGGTCACCCTCGCACCGGCGTCCGGTCTGGTCGGTCCAGTCACGGCGGCCAACAGCCTGCACGGCACCACGGCGTTCGATCAGGTCGGCCAGAGCGACGTCGTCGCACTCACCAACGGCCACTACGTCGTCGCCTCGTCGGGGTGGGACAACCCGGTTGGGCCCGTCCAAAACGTCGGCGCCGTCACCTTCGTCGATCCCGACGTTGGTTCGGTCGGACCGGTCACCGTGAACAACAGCCTGCACGGGACACAACCGTCGGACGGCGTCGGCTCGGGCGATCTGGTGGCGCTCGCCAACGGCAACTATGCGGTCGCCAGCCCGAGGTGGGCGAATGGTGGACTGGAGAACGTCGGCGCCGTCACGCTCGGCAACGGCCTCGCTGGGACGACCGGTCCGGTCAGTACCGCCAACAGCCTCCACGGTACGAGTGCGCGCGACAACGTGGGAGATCGGCGCGTGACAGCGCTGGCCGGCGGCGACTACGTCGTGGCCAGTCCGAGCTGGGATCACGGCGCGATCGCTGACGCCGGTGCGGTGACGCTCGTCGACGGCACCACTGGGCTGACCGGTCCGGTCAGCGCAACGAACAGCCTCCACGGAACCACCGTGGACGACGAGGTCGGTTCCAATGCGGTGTTCGCCACCGAGGGCGGGAGCTTCGTGGTGCTCAGTCCAAAGTGGGACGATGCTGGCACGGTCGACGTCGGCGCCATTACCCGCTTCGACGAGAAGTCATCCATCGTCGGGCCGGTCAGCCCAGCGAACAGCGTCCACGGTGATACCGCCGGTGACCGCCTCGGGGGCGGTGGTGCGGTCGTGCTCGACGGCGGCGGCGCACTCGTGCGCAGCGCGGGCTACGACCACGGGTCACTGGCCGATGCGGGTGCAGTGACGTACGTTCCCGATACCGGATTGGTCGGTCCCCTCGCTGGCCGCAACAGTGCGATCGGCCGGCCAGGCGAGTTCATGGACAATGGCGAACCGCGGATGACCACACGCGAGGTGATCGTCATCGGGACGGACGGCAACCGCGTGCTTCTGCTGCGCACCGGTCGTGGTGCACCGACGCCGCCGGGCCAGTCGCCGCCACCGGTCGAGGCGGCGTCGGGCGTCGTGACGTTCACGCCGGGCCGTCTGGTCGACACTCGGCCTGATGAGCCCACCGTCGACGGCCGGCAGGCCGGGATCGGGCGACGTACCGCCCGCCAGGAGACGGTGATCGAGGTGGTCGGCCGCCACGGGGTGCCACCATCGGCCACGGCCGCGATCGTGAACGTCGCTGCCATCGCGCCCGAGGCGCGCGGCTTCGTCGCTGCCTATCCGTGTGGAGGCGACAGGCCGCAGGCGTCGATGCTCAACCATGCGGCCGGGCAGACGATCGCCAACGGCGCAACGGTCCAACTCTCCGGCGATGGCTCACTGTGTGTGTACACCCATCGTGCAACTGACCTCATCGTCGACATCACCGGCTACGTGCCCGCAAAGTCCGCCGTTGCGACAACGGTTCCAGGCCGTCTTGTCGACACACGCGCAGGTGAGCGCACCGTTGATGGTGATCAACAGGGCATCGGTCGCCGCACCGCCGGCCAAGAGACCGTCGTGCAGGTGGCAGGGCGCCACGGCGTGCCCGGCAACGCCGTGGCCGGCGTCTTCAACATCGCCGCCGTCGACGCCGACGAGCGTGGGTTTGTGGCTGCATACCCATGCGGCGCAGAGCGGCCTGGAGCATCGATGCTCAACTTCGCTCGAGGTGAGACCGTTGCCAACGGCGGCACGATCGAGCTGTCCCAAGATGGCACGCTGTGTGTCTATACCCATCGCGACCTCGATCTGATCGTCGATCTCACCGGGTGGGTGGCGAATGCTGAAGCCATCGGCGTCGTCACCCCGGCGCGGGTGTTCGAGACCCGCGAGGGCGAACCGACTGCTGACGGTCGCGAGGAAGGCGTCGGACGCCTCGCAGCCCGCCAGGAGGTGGAGATCACGGTCGGGGGGCGGACTGGCGTCCCCGACGTGGCAACGGCCGCGATGGTCAATCTCGCGGTGATCGATCCGGAGCTTCAGGGCTTCGTCACGGCGTACCCGTGCGGCACCGATCGTCCAACGACCTCGATGCTCAACTATGCCAGCGGACAGACGATCGCCAACGGCGCAACGATCAAGTTGTCGCCCGAGGGAACGCTCTGCGTGTACGCGCATCGCGCTACTGACGTCATCGTCGACGTCACCGGCTACGTCCTCGACTGAGCCGAGCCAACGACGCAGCCGACCGACTGACGGGTAGGGCCAGATGGCCCTACCTACTGGTCGGTCGGCTGCATACCGTCAGCGCAGTGAGCAGTGACGCCGCAGTACTCCCGCGCCCTCGCACACAATCGCTGAACGACGTTCGGGCGGTCATCCCGCAGTCGTGCTACGAGCGGCCGACCGGTCGCGCCGCGTGGACGTTGCTGATGGCGGCCGCGTTGTACATCGGCCCCACCGTCGGACTGGTGCTGACCAACCAGTGGTGGGCGCTGCTGCCGCTGTGGCTGCTCTCCGGACTGGCCGTCTCGGGTCTCTTCGTGCTCGGCCATGACGCGTCACACGCGGCGTTGCTCGACTCGCGACGAGCCAACCGGGTGGTTGCCCAGGTGTGCATGGCGCCGAGCCTGCACGTCGAAGCGGCCTGGGACCTCGGCCACAACCGCATCCACCACGGGTACACGACGCGTCAGGGATTCGACTTCGTCTGGCACCCGCTGGCGGTCGACGACTACCGGGCCCTCAACTGGGCGCACCGGCTACGCCATCGGTTCGAGTGGTCGTGGCTCGGTTCGGGCGCCTACTTCTTGCGTGAGATCTGGTGGCAGAAAATGTGGCGTTACAACCCATCTGGCAAGCGCCACGATGCAGTCGTACGCGACAAGGTGGTGCTCGGTTCGGCGGTCGCCCTCGCGGTGATTGCGCTCGGTGCCCTCGGTGCCGTGATGGGTGGCTGGGTTGGCGCGCTATGGATGCCGATCAAGGTGCTGGTGATCCCGTTCTTGCTGTTCGTCCAGATCATCGGCTGGACCGTGTACGTGCACCACGTCGATCCCGACATCCGCTGGTGGCCGCGCAAGGAGTGGTCGCAGTTCCGAGGGCAGATGGAGTCGACCACCGTCCTGCGCACGAACCGGCTCATTAACCGACTGTGGTTCCACAACATCTTCGTGCACATCCCGCACCACGTCGATGCCCGAATTCCGTTCCATCAATTGCCGGCCGCCGCCGCTGCGATTTCGGCGGAGTATCCCGACACCGTGCGGACGGCACGCTTCTCGGCTCGTGCCTATCTACGCGCCACGCGGGCGTGCAAGCTCTACGACTTCGATGAGGGACGCTGGCTGCCGTACTCCGCGGCGCGGTAACACACCCAACGCGGCGGCGTCCGACCTTGAGGTGCTGGGGCGGGAGTTGAGCCGTCGCTAGTCGGTGGAGCCGGCGGCGCGACCGGGAGGGAGCCCGCCTGGCGCGGCGGCGTCCAGCCCGGTAGTGCTCGAGCGCGAATTGAGCCGCCGCTAGTCAGTGGAGCTGCACTTCGACATGAACCGCTCGACGTCGATCACCACTCGGGTGATCTTGCCGGCGGCGACGAGACCACCCGGGTCACTCGCCGACACGGTGAACTTCAGACGTCGCCCGTCGATCTTCTCCAGTACCGCCTCGGCGACCACTTCGGCGCCGATCGGCGTCGGTTGTAGATGATCGAACTGGATGCGCATGCCAACCGTTGACATCCCCGGTTCGAGGGCGCCGGACAACGCGTTGCACGACGCCTCTTCGCACAGCGCGATCAGTCGTGGCGATCCCAGCACGTCGACGTTGCCGGAGCCGAGGGCACGAGCGGTATCGGCCTCACCGACGACGAGCTTGGCATCCCCGCGCAGACCCGTTTCGAGCGTCACGACCCGTCACGCTACTGCCGCGTGGCCCCGCCGCGACAACACCGAACCCGTCACCGGTGGATCGCCGCAGCCCGCGTCGGTGAGGGAAACCCCGCGATGGGTGGGTTCCGCTCACCGGTGAATGCGGCTCGGCAGGGCTGAACGTCACGCGCGGCTCGTAGGCTCGAAGCGTGACGATCGTTGAGGAAACGTCCAGTCCGCTGATCGAGTCCGATGTGCTCGAACGAGTCCTCGCCGGGGCCACTCGAACCGGGGCCGAATTCGCCGAGGTGTACGCCGAGGACAAACGGTCCACGTCGGCGGGGCTCGACGATGGGCGCGTCGAGCAGGTCACGAGCGGCCGCGACCGCGGTGCCGGCATTCGCGTCGTTGCGGGCGACACCACCGGGTTCGCCTACACATCCGACCTTTCGGAGCGCGGCCTCGCGGCGGCCGCCGACGCAGCAGCTGCGGCTGCCGCAGGCGGGGGTGGCGGTGTCAAGACTGTCGCACTGACCGCGTCGGCGCCGCATCGGCCCAACACCGTTGCGATCGAGCCTGACACGGTGGCCAAAGCGCGCAAGGTCGAGTTGCTGCAGCGCGTCGACGATGCGGCGCGGTCGGTCGGCGCCGAGATCGTGCAGGTGTCCGCGGGTTATGGCGACAGCCGCAAGCGAGTCCTGGTGGCCAACACCGATGGCGTACTCGCCGGTGACGACGTCGTGCGCACGCTCTTTCGCGTGAGTGCCGTCGCCGACGGCGACAGCGGCATGCAGACCGGCTACCAATCCATGGGTCACACGATCGGCTTCGAAGTCTTCGATTCGGTCGATGTGGAGCATCTGGGCCGTGAGGCGGCACGCCAAGCGATCACCAAACTCGCTGCCCGCCCGGCGCCGTCTGGAGCGCTGCCCGTCGTGATCAAGCACGGCACCGGCGGCGTGTTGTTCCACGAAGCGTGCGGTCACGGCCTCGAAGCCGACCACATCCAAAAGGGCGCCAGCGTGTACGCCGGCAAGGTTGGCGAGCTGGTTGCCAACCCACTCGTCACGCTCGTCGACGACGGCACCATGGCGGGGGAGTGGGGCACGCTCGGCATCGATGACGAAGGCCACGTCACCCAACGCAACGTGCTGATCGAAGACGGCATCCTCACCGACTACATGTGGGACTTCCTGCGCGCCCGCAAAGAGGGCCGTCCACAGTCCGGCAACGGGCGACGCCAGAGCTACCAGCACCTCCCGATGGTGCGGATGACCAACACATTCGTCCTCGACGGTCCAGACGACCCCGACGACATCATCTCGTCGACCGAACACGGTGTGTACGTCGCCAAGCTCGGCGGCGGCAGCGTCAACACGGCGTCGGGCGATTTCGTGTTCGGCATGACCGAGGCGTACCTCATCGAGAACGGTCAGATCACCGAGCCGTTGCGCGATGGCAACCTCATCGGCAACGGCCCGAAGGTGTTGACCGACATCGACATGCTCGGCAACGACTTCGCGATGGGCAGCCCCGGCACATGTGGCAAGGACGGGCAAGGTGTGCCGGTTGGCGACGGTCAGCCGACGCTGCGCGTCAAGTCGCTCACCGTCGGCGGCACGGCGTAAGGGCGGGCTGTGACCACGTTCGAAAGCGAGTTGCAGGCGATCGCCGACCGGGTGATCGACCAGGCGGCAGCGGGGGAGCAACTCGAAGCATTTGTGTCGCGCGGTGGCGAGACGGAGGTCCGCGTCTACGAGGGCGACGTGGAGCACTTCGTGTCGGCCCAGTCGGAGGGCATCGGGATCCGCGTCATTCGTGACGGCCGCACCGGGTTTGCCTACGCCGGCACCCTCGACGAGGCGGCGATCGCCGAGGTGCTGGCCGAGGCGCGCGACAACGTCGAGTTCGGCACCGCCGACGAGTGGGCCGGCCTGGCCGAGCCCGACGGAGTCGATCCCACCGACCAGGTGTTGTGGAACGACGAGCTGGCCGACTTCCCCGCCGATCGGAAGATCGATCTGGCCAAGGAACTGGAGAAGCTCACTTCCGGTGGCGATCCTCGGGTGCGCGTCGACGATGCCAACTACGCCGATGCCAATGCCGAGGCTGCGGTGGCATCCACCACGGGCATCCGGCGCTCGGGCCGCGAGAACGGCTGCTATGTCTCTGTTTCGACGCTCGCCGACGAAGGCGCAGGCGACAACGCCGAGACCCAAACCGGATTCGGGTTCTCGGTCGGCCGATCGCCCGCGGAGTTCGATCTCGAGCGCGCCGGGCGCGAGGCCGTCGAGCGGGCGACGCGTCTGCTCGGAGCGACGCAACCGGCGAGCGAACGTCTCACCGTGGTGCTCGACCCCTTCGTGACCGCGCAGTTCCTGTCGGTGATCTCCTCCACGCTGAACGGTGAAGCGGTGGTGAAGGGTCGTTCGCTGTTCCGTGACCGCATCGGCGAGCAGGTAGCGGCCTCCGGTGTCACATTGGTCGACGATCCCACCAACCCCCTTGCCTACACCGCGACCGATGTCGACGGCGAAGGGCTTGCGGCGCGGCGCAACGTGTTGATCGACGACGGCGTCTTGCAGCGGTTCGTGCACAACTCGTATTCCGCACGGCGCGCCGGTGCTGTCTCGACGGGCAATGCGACCCGGGGCGGCTTCGCCGGCACCCCGGGTGTCGGCTGTCTCGCGCTCTCGCTGGTTCCCGGAACCAAGACCCAAGACGAGTTGATCGCCGGCATCGACCGCGGGTTGCTCGTGCAGCAAATGCAGGGCCTGCACTCGGGCGTCAATCCGATCAGCGGCGACTTCTCCACCGGCGCTGCCGGACTCCTGATCGACAACGGCACCGTTGGTGCCCCGGTGCGCGAGGTGACCATCGCCTCGACGCTGCAAAAGATGCTCCTCGACATCGCCGAGATCGGCGGCGACATCGACTGGCTGCCGATGCGCGCCGCGGGGATGAGCCTGGTGATCACCGATGTCACCATGTCGGGCACCTGACCTGCAACCACCCCTCACGCCGAGGCAGACACGACCGTTACAGCCTGTTCACCGGTGATAGCCGGTCGCGTCGAGGTGTGCGCAGCCCGGCCGCTCCGAGCGGCAGCGATCTGCGGGTTCGATTCGCGAGCTCCCTACGAGGTCACTTCCTGCTTCAGATCGTGCGCCCCGTGTCGTCCCAGTACTTGGCCCGCAGCTCGCGCTTGGGCAGTTTGCCCGTGGCGGTGCGTGGTAGGTCGATGAAGTCGTACGACCGAGGCACTTTGAACCCGGCGAGTTTGTCGCGACAGAGTGCCTTCAGCTCCGCGGCGACTCGTTCCGAATCGGCGCCGTCGACGAGTTGCACGGCGGCTTTCACCTCTTCCCCGAAGTCGTCGTTGGGGACGCCGAACACGCCGACGTCGGCGACCTCCGGATGGGTGATGATGGCCGCCTCGATCTCTGCGGGGTAGATGTTCACGCCGCCGGAGATGATCATGTCGATCTTGCGGTCGGAGAGGAACAGGAAGCCGTCCTCGTCGAGGTAGCCGACGTCGCCGAACGAGAACACGCTCGGCTCGAGGTGCGCACCCTTGGTTTTCTCTTCGTCGCCGAGGTATTCGAAGTCGATGCCCAGCAGGCTCTTCAAGTAGATCTGGCCGACCTCGCCAGGCGGTAGTGGGTTGCCGTCGTCATCGACGATAAACACCTCGGTGACGGCGGTTGCGGTGCCGACGGTTCCGGGTTTGGCCAGCCACTGTTCCGACGTCGCCAGGGTGCCGGTGCCAGCGCCTTCGGACGCGCCGTACAACTCGTTGATCACTGGGCCCCACCACGCGATCATCTGCTGCTTCACGGGTGGCGGACATGGCGCAGCGGTGTGCATCACGAAGCGCAAGCTGTCGCCGGAGAACGCTGTCTTGGTTTGCTCCGGCAGCTTCAGCATGCGGGTGAAGAACGTCGGAACCGCGTAGTAGTGGCTGACGGCGTAGCGGTCGATGAGCTCGAGCGTCTCAGCCGCATCCCACTTGCGGCGGAGGATCAGCGACGCCCCGAGCAGGAACGGGACGCCGCAGAAGGCGAGCGGTCCGGCGTGATACAGCGGCGCATTGCACAGCACGACGCTGTCGTCGTCGATCGGGTTGCCGTACAGCGTCATCAACATGGCGAGCTGATCGGCCGCCGCCTGCGGATCGCCGCCGACCGCTTGCAGCGTCGACTTCACGCCCTTCGGCCGCCCCGTCGTGCCGGAGGTGTAGAACATCGTCGCACCGGCGAATTCTTCAGCCGGTTCGTCGGGTGATGCCGAGGCGAGCAATTCGTCATAGTCGGTGAATCCGTCGATCGGGCCGCCGTAGGCGATCCGTACCCCGAGGCCGGACTGCTCGGCGGCGGCGAGCGCGACCTCGGCGAATTCCGCATCGGCGATGAGCGCATCGGCCCCGGAGTTGTCGAGGATGTAGGCCACCTCGTCGACCGAGAAGTGCCAGTTGATCGGGACGCTGATCGCCCCGATGCCGCCCCCGGCGCCGAGCACCTCGACCCACTCGCGACGATTGTTCCCCAATAACGCGATCGTCGAGCCGACGCCGAGCCCGAGCCCGCGCATCCCGGCGATCAGCCGGTTCTCCCGTTCGTTGAACTCACGCCACGTGAGATCCCCGACCTCGTCGGCGATCGCCAGATCGTCACCGCGCGCAGCGACTCGTTCCAACAGCGTCGACACCATCGGCGCCCCCTTTCCCCAGGCGCCAGCCTAGACAACTCACCCCTCACCAAAATCCTGTCGAATCCATGCGCTTCGCGCCGGATTTGGCAACAAGAACCGTCCCTCCGGCTCCGGATCAGGTCCGTCGGTCCCCCTGGCGTTACCGTGCAGTACGTGGTCGCCCCCGCCGCCGAAGCGATCGAACGGCATCCGCATCTCGCCGATCCGGTGGCCGACGGCTGCGTGCGGGTCGATTTACACAGCCACACGATGTGGAGCGGCGATTCGACGACCACGCCCGACGAACTGCACGATGCCGTCCTTGCGACGGGGATCGACGTCTTGTGCATCACCGATCACAACGCGGTCGCCGGAGCGGTGGAACTCGCCGATCAGTTGCCGTGCCGGGTGATCGTCGGCGAAGAGCTGCGGACCGCGATGGGCGAGATCATCGGGCTGTTCCTCACCGAACGGGTGCCGATGGGCATCGGCCACGTGGAGGCGGCGCGTCAGATCCGCGACCAGGGAGGGTTGGTCTACGTTCCCCACCCGTTCGACCCGATGCGTCGCAACCTCGCCGAACCGGCGCTGCTCGAGTTGGCTGCCGAGGGCCTGATCGACGCGGTCGAGGTACTCAACTCGAAGACGTCGTTGTCCAGCCTGAACCGGCGTGCAGCCGCGTTCGCTGACGAGCACAACCTGCTCGCCGGCGCCGGTAGCGATGCCCACGTTCCCGACGCACTCGGCGCGGCGTTCGTCGAGATGCCCGACTTCGACGATGCCGCATCGTTTCTCGTGGCGCTCGGCGACGCGCGCATCGTTGGGCACCACTGGGACAAGCCGCGGCCGTGGACGCCGCGCATCGTTCCCTCCACCAGCTCGACCTGACCGCTCCGCGGGCAGCCGTAGCCGCTAGACAGGGCGAGCGTGCCGATCTACCAGGCGATCATTCTCGGGATCGTGCAGGGACTCACCGAGTTTCTTCCCATCTCCTCGAGTGGTCACTTGCTGCTCGTGCCGTGGCTCTTCGGATGGGAGGAGCTCGAGTCCGACTCGCTGAAGAAGTCGTTCGACGTGGCGTTGCACCTCGGAACGCTGGTGGCCGTGGTCGCCTACTTCTGGCGCGACGTCACGACGTACATCGTCGAGGGCACCAAACTCGTGTTCCAGCGTCAGCGTCCGGCGACTACCGAGGGCCGTCTGGCCTGGCTCTTTGTACTGGCGACGCTGCCGGCAGCAGCGGTTGGCGCGCTGTTCGAAGACCAGATCGACTCCGCCCTCGGTACTCCCACGATCATCGCCATCTCGTTGATCGGTTTCGGCCTGCTGCTCGGCTGGGCCGATCGCACCGCTGGGACGCGCAAGGTCGACGGCTTCCGCGCCAGAGATGCGCTGACCGTCGGCGCCGCCCAAGCGCTGGCGCTCAACCCGGGAACGTCGCGCTCGGGGATCACCATGACTGCGGCTCGGTTCCTGAAGTTCGATCGCGATGCCGCCGTGCGAATCAGCTTCTTGATGTCGATTCCGGTGATCTTCGGCGCGGTGGTGTTGAAGGGCGCCGGCCTGATCAGCGAGGGAATTCCGGAGGATCTGATCGTTCCGACGATCGTCGGCATCATCACGTCAGCGATCGCCGGCTGGCTCGCGGTGTGGGGCACGGTGACCCTTGTGCGCACGCACAGCCTGATGCCGTTCGTGATCTATCGCGTCGGCCTCGGCATCCTGGTGCTCGTCCTCATCGCCACCGGCGTGCGCTAGCGCTCCTCCGAAATTCTGCTCGTTTCCTGCGCCGCGCGCCGGATTCCGCGAGGAGAGTCGTTCGTGCGGACGCAGCCCAACCCGATCTGTTCGCGAATTCACGCACGAGGCGCCTGGAATCCGCAGGATTTGGGGAGTGGTTAGGGCGCGACGGCGATCGTCGCTGATCCAGTGCTTGCTGCCCAGGCAACTGCCGGAGCGTCGGTCTCGGGCACTGCCACGTGCACGACGTCGTCGACGACGTCGACGACCACCCCGGAGTCGCTCACCGATCGCCCCTCGGCGAGCACGTGCACACTGTCGCCGACGGCGGTGATCGTCGGTTCGTACGAGCGGATGGCGATCGTCAGCGTGCCCTGCGCCGCAACGCCGGCACCCTCGCTGGCCACGTCGACAGCCGTGAGCACCTCGCCCGCGGCAATCGGCTGGCGGGCGATCGCATCGGCGTCGACCTGGCGGAGCGCGGTGGCCGGAACCGCGGCCACCGGTAGTTCGATCTCCTCATATTCGATCGGTTCGCCGGCGTCGTGGTGGCGTACTGCGGCGAGGATCACCTGCGTCTCACGCCACGCACGTCGTGCGTGATCGGCGTCGGTCGTGGCGCCGCGCACGGATACGCCGACCACGCAGGCCAGCGAGACGACCAGCAGCCAGTACGCCCAGCGGTGTGTCGACAGGAACCGTCGGATGGCGTACCCCATGTGTCCTCCATGTGCGCGCGTTCAGCCAGAGCGAGGCGCAAGGCGCAACGGGGTAGGCCGGCGGCCTACGAGGACGACGAAGTGGACGACGAGGATGTCGACGTTGAGGAGCTCGACGAGGACGTCGAGGACGAGCTCGAGTCGGAGCTGTTCTTCGAGTCGCCCGACGACGAGGAGTCTTTCTTCGACTCGCTCTTGGTGTCGGACGTCGAGCTGTCGCCGTTGCTTTTCGACGATCCCGACGAGCCGTTGCTCGACGAGCGATTGTCGGTCTTGAAGAAGCCTGAGCCCTTGAATGTCACACCCACCGGCTGGAACACCTTCTTGACCGGCAAGGTCTCGCCGGTCTCGGGGTGCGCGTACTCGGTCAACGTCGGATCGCTGAAGGCCTGTTGGACCTCGATCGTCTCGCCGGAGTCGACGAACTTGTAGACGTACGTGGGCATCGGGGGCCACACGATATCGAGCGATCGGGCGACTCCCGAAGGTCGACTGCGATGTGACGGTGATCGCGCTGCTGCAGAGCGAGCGCGTATCGACGATGTGTCGAGGATGTATCGAGAGGGTCTGGGTAGGGTCGCCCACATGCAGGTGCGCAGTGCAGTGATCCCCGCCGCAGGCCTCGGTACCCGTTTTCTCCCCGCCACTAAGGCGGTGCCCAAGGAGCTGTTCCCGATCGGTGACCGGCCGGCGTTGCAGGTGGTGATCGACGAGGCGCTCGGCGCGGGCATCGAGCACATCGTGGTGGTGTCGAGCCACGCCAAGCCCGCTGTGGAGGCCTATCTGTCGCCGGCCCCCGAGATGGTCGAGGCGCTGCGCGCCGCCGGCAAGGACGATGCTGCCGAACGGGTCGAGGCGATCGGTCGTGACTGGAAGGCGACGGTGGTGTACCAGGACGTGCCGAAGGGCCTCGGCCACGCCGTTGGCTGCGCACGCGAGGCGGTCGGTGACGAGCCGTTTGCGGTGCTGCTGCCCGACGAGCTGATGGGCGATTCGTCGCTGCTGGCGCAGATGAATGGTGTCTGCTCATCGACGGGCGGCAGCGTGGTCGCCGTGCTCGAAGTCGACCGCTCCAAGGTCAGCTCGTATGGCGTGATCCACCCGTACGGCGAGCGCTCGGCGGAGGGCGTGATCCCCGTGCGCGACCTGGTGGAGAAGCCGGCGGCCGACGAGGCGCCGAGCAACTACATCCTCACTGGACGGTATGTGCTGACCGCCGACGCATGGGACGAGATCGCCTCGCTCACGCCCGGGCGGGGCGGTGAGCTGCAGCTCACCGACGCGTTGCGGGCCCAAGCAGCGCGTTCGCCGTTCCATGCGGTGGTCGCCGATGTCGAGCGATACGACACCGGGAACCCGTTGGGCTTCCTCACCGCCTCGGTGAGCCTGGGCCTGGCGCACCCCGAACTCGCCGCCCCCCTGCGCGAACACCTTGCCGGCCTGTGACAGATGCGGTCTGACCCCAGCTCTACGACGTCTACGTGCGGCGGAACAGGTCGGGGTAGTCGCGCACGAGGCCGTACTCGTCGACGTCGAACCGGGTGACGAAGCCTGAATCGAGGTTGGTGTATTCGAAGCGACGCGGCGACACGTGGTGATATCGCTGCCGCGTCGGCTCGACCGAGAGTTTGTCGACGTCGATCATTGCCACGTTGATGTCGCCCGCGTCGCCGACATCGAGTTGCATCCGCCGGATCGGCAGCGTGTTGGTGAACGGCGTGCACCCGAGGTCGATGTCGATGCAGCCGTCGAGATCGGGTCGGTGGGCGCCGTTGATCTCACCCCATCGCCCGCCGCCGTCGGTGCCGAGCCACAGATCGGGTTCGTCGAAGTCGCGGAACAGGAGAAACTGGCGCACCTGCCAGGTCGGCGACAGACGGATCACGTAGGTCACCGCTTCCCGCCCGACCTCCCCGGTGGCGGTCCATCCCTCGTTCTCCCAGCGCAGCGACAAGGTCTCATCGGCGTCGTGCTCCCACCGGCGCCACCGGGCGACGTAGCCATCGGCGGGGAGCGCAGCGAGCGGCGTGGTCACGAGCGTCACCTTACGGGGCGCTTCGGGAAGGGCACCGCGGTGACCGGTACCGTGGCGGCGTGACACCGTTGGAAGATGCCCAAGCGTTCGTCCTCGGATCGTGCCCCCCGCTGGCCCCGATCGAGGTCGAGTTCGGCGATGCCGTCGGGTTGGTCCTCGCGGAACCGGTCGTGTCGACCGAGCAGGTCCCGCCGTTCGCCAACACGGCGGTCGACGGCTACGCAGTACGCGCCGCCGATGTCGATGAGGTGCCCGTCGACCTGATCGTCGCTGACGAGGTCGCGGCTGGCGCGGCGTCGACCCACGATCTCCGGCACGGAGAGTGCATCCGGATCATGACAGGTGCGCCGATCCCCGCCGGAGCGGACGCGGTCGTGATGGTCGAGGACTCGGAACGACTCGGCGAGGCCGATGGCGTCGAGCGAGTGCGGCTCTCTCGGTCGGTCCCGGTCGGCGCAGCGGTCCGCGCTGCCGGTGAAGACGTCGAACCAGGCGACGAGCTGTTCGTCGCCGGAACGGTCGTGTATCCGCCCGTCGCCGCGGTGCTGGCCAGTGTGAACGCGGCAACAGTGATTGCCCACCGCCGTCTCCGTGTCGCAGTGTTGTCGACCGGCGATGAATTGATCGAGGACGGTGCGCCCCTCAAGCCGGGCCAGATCCGTGAGAGCAACAAGACGATGCTCGCGGCGCTCGTCGCCGATGCCGGCTGCCACGTCGTCGACCTGGGCGTCGTCCCCGACGACGAAGACACGTTCGAACGAGTGATACGTGATGCGGCTGCCACCTGCGACGCAATCGTGTCGAGCGGTGGGGTGTCGATGGGTGACTACGACGTGGTCAAGGCCGTGTTGGGGCGTGTCGCCGACATGACGTGGATGCAGATCGCCATCAAACCGGCCAAGCCGTTCGCGTTCGGCCGTCTCGAAGATGTGCCGATCTTCGGTCTGCCGGGCAACCCGGTGAGTTCACTCGTGAGCTTCGAGTTGTTTGCCCGGCCAGCGTTGCGGCGCATGATGGGCCACCGTGAGCTGACCCGTGCGAGCACGGTGGCGATCGCCGACGAACCGCTCACGCGGCGGGCCGATGGCAAGGTGCACTTCATGCGCGTGCAGACCGAGGTGGGTAACGATGGCCGCCTTCACGCGCGGCCGGTCGCTGCCCAGGGCAGCCACCAGCTGGCCGCCACCGCGTTGGCCGATGCGCTGGCCGTGGTCCCCGACGGCGACGGCGTCGCCGAGGGCGGCGAAGTGGCGACGCTCGCGCTGCGCGGCGACCGCTGATCGCGTCGCTGGGAAGATCTGACCGGCGCGTCGGTACGCTGGGGTGATGGAGGCCCAGCCGCTGGTCGACCCGTTCAACCGGGTGATCGAAGACCTGCGCATCTCGATCACCGATCGCTGCAACTTCCGATGCACGTACTGCATGCCCGAAGAGGGGATGACCTGGTTGCCGCGCTCGAGCGTGATGACCTTCGAAGAAATCGAGCGCCTGGCGCGGCTGTTCGTCACCCGCTACGGGGTGCGCGGTATCCGCCTGACCGGCGGAGAACCCACGGTGCGCGCGCAGCTGACCACGCTCGTCGAGCGCCTTGCGGCGATCGAGGGTCCGGCCGGTGCGGTCGACTTGGCGATGACCACCAATGGGGCCACGCTGCGCCAGCACGCCGTGCCGCTGCGTGCGGCGGGGCTGCGCCGGGTGAACATCAGCCTCGACAGCCTCGATCGCGCCAAGTTCGCGGAGATGACCCGTCGCGACGAACTCGGGCGAGTACTCGACGGGGTCACCGCGGCCAAGGAGGCCGGCTTCGATCCGGTGAAGATCAACGCGGTGATCGAGCGCCACGTGAACGACGACGAGATCGTCGACCTGGCGCGGTTCGGCCGCGACGAAGGTGTCGAGATGCGGTTCATCGAATTCATGCCGCTCGACGCTGACGGCCATTGGGCCGACGAACGGGTGGTCGGCCAAGACGAGATCGTCGAGCGCATCGCCGCGGTGTTTCCGCTCGAGCAGTTACCCGCGCGCGGGGCGGCGCCTGCCGATCGGTTCCGATATCTCGATGGCGGGGGCACGGTCGGCGTGATCCCGACGGTGACCAAGCCGTTCTGCGGCGACTGCGATCGGGTGCGGCTCACCGCTGAGGGCCAATTTCGCACCTGTCTGTTCGCCACCCGCGAGTTCGACCTGATGTCAGCGATGCGCGATGGTGAAACCGACGATCAGCTCGGTGCGCGAATCGAGGCAGCCGTTGCCACCAAGTGGGCTGGGCACCGGATCAACCAGGTCAACTTCGTGCGCCCGGCGAAGTCGATGAGCCAGATCGGCGGCTGAGCGAGATGGCTGACGTGTTCCACCTCGGGCTCGTGCGATCGGACGTCGAGGGCGCCGATTTGGCCATCCTTCCGGGGGATCCTGGGCGCGTTCCCAAGATCGCCGCGCTCCTCGACGACCCCGTCGAGCTCGCCGCGACCCGCGAGTTCACCTCGTGGCGCGCCAGCGCCGGCGGGCGTTCGATCGTGGTGTGTTCGACGGGTATCGGCGGGCCCTCGACATCGATTGCGGTGGAGGAACTGGGCCAACTCGGCGTCACCACGTTCTTGCGCGTCGGCACCACCGGTGCGATCCAGCCGCACATCGACATCGCCGACGTGATCGTGACCACCGGGGCCGTGCGGCTCGACGGGGCCAGCGGGCATTTCGCGCCGACGGAGTATCCCGCGGTAGCGAGCTACGACTGTGTCCACGCCCTCGTCGTTGCAGCAGACGAGCAGGGTGTCCCGGTACACACCGGGGTGACGGTCTCGTCCGACACCTTCTACCCGGGCCAAGAGCGGTACGACACGGTGTCGGGGTACGTCCGTCGCTCGCTGCAAGGCACGCGCGAGGAGTGGTCGCAGCTCAACGTGCTGAACTACGAGATGGAGGGGGCGACCCTGCTGACCCAGTGCGCCACCAACGGATGGCGCGCCGGAATGGTGGCGGGGGTGTTGGTCAACCGCACCACCCAGGAGATCCCCGACGACGACGTTCACGACCGCGTGGTGGCCAGTGCGGTCGACGTCGTCGTTGCCGCCGCTCGGCGGCTCGTCGGCGCGGCCTAGCGGGCGCTGGGGGCACGGCCTAGCGGTCGCTCGCGTCGCGGAACCGCTGCGCCACGGCTTCGTCGCCGAAGAACTGCAGCTCCCCGGCATTGCGGCCCCACAGCCACAACAACACGTCGGCGGCCGCCCCGCGGATGGCGACGTCGCCTTTGGCGTGCTCGCGGGTGAAGGTGGCACCGTCGGCGTCGAGTGCGGTGATCATCCATTCACCGTCGACCTTCGAGCGGTCGTCGGTTCCTTCGGCGACATCGATGTCGGTGTCGGTGCAGTGGATGTGTACGGTGCCGCCCACCGGTTGAGCGCCATCGGCGAGGCGGGCGTGCCATGTGAGGAACTCGTCGATGCCGTCGGCAGCGACGGCAGTGGGGATGGTGTACGGCCGGCCGACCGTGTTCGCCGCGTCCCAGCGGTGCACGGCGGTTTCTTGGGTCATTCGCCGGCGCACCCAGGCCACGTCGTGTTCGCCCGCCCACGTCCACACCGGCCGCCCGGTGCGACTGTCGATCAGGGCCGAGTACAACGCCGTGTGTGCCGCGGTGATCCAATCGATGAGCACGTCGTCAGCGGGGCGGGCAGGATCGCGATCGAGCTGCTTGACCTGCTCGACGTCGGTGATGCGATCGGCAACCACCGTCCCCCAGAACTCCCACACCCGGCCGATGTGCCAGCCGAGGTCGCCGAGCGTCCACCCTGGGCACGAGGGCACATCGGCAGTGAGGCCGTAGTCGACGAGGATGTCGATGAGCCGCACACCGTCGGTGCGGATGTGGGCGATTGCGTCGTACGGCAACTCCTCGGACATGGGCGGAACGGTACCGCTCCGATCGGCCGACTAGCGTTTGGGCTCCCATGAGTGATCTGTCGTTCACCCACCTCGACCCGCTCGGCCGTGCGCGGATGGTCGACGTCACACCCAAGGAACCAACACATCGGCGAGCCGTGGCCCGCTGCAAGGTGTTCATGCAGCCCGAGACCACCACGGCCATCGCCAACCGCGAAGTGAAGAAGGGCGATGTGCTCGCCGTCGCCCGAGTGGCCGGCATCCAGGCGGCCAAGCGCACGTCCGACCTCATCCCGCTGTGTCATCCGCTGATGGTCGGCGGCGTGTACGTGAACTTCCACATCGACGACACGTTCGTCGAGGTCGAAGCGTCGGTCGAGACGGTCGATCGCACCGGT
>JBCCVW010000062.1:0-22111 GCA_039194665.1 Actinomycetota bacterium | reverse complement strand
GCCCGACGCTGCGCCTCCACCAGTGCGGTCTGCCGAAGCTGATGGCCCTCGAGCTGTTAAAACCGTTTGTCATGAAGCGGCTGGTCGACCTCGAGCTGGCGCAGAACATCAAGACCGCCAAGCGCATGGTCGAACGCCGCCGCCCACAGGTGTGGGACGTCCTCGAAGACGTCATCAAGGAACACCCGGTGCTCCTCAACCGTGCACCGACGCTGCACCGTCTGGGCATCCAGGCATTCGAGCCCGTCCTCGTAGAGGGCAAGGCGCTGCAGATCCACCCGCTGGTGTGCACCGCCTTCAACGCCGACTTCGACGGCGACCAGATGGCCATCCACGTGCCGCTGTCGTCGGAAGCCCAGGCGGAAGCCCGCGTGCTGATGCTCAGCGCCAACAACATCCTGTCGCCGGCATCGGGCCGTCCGATCGTGACCCCGTCCCAGGACATGATCATCGGTGGGTACTACCTCACCGAGCACATCGAAGGCGCCACCGGTGAGGGCCGCCGCTTCCGCCACCTGTGGGAAGTGATGCGGGCCTACGAAGAAGGCACGCTCGACCTGCACGCAGCCATCGAGATGCGCCCCCCGGGCAAGGAGGGCTATCAGACCACGGCCGGCCGGGCGTTGTTTGAAGACGCGCTGCCCGACGACTACACCGAACGCTTCGGACACTTCACCGACACGGTGAAGAAGAAGGAGATGGGTGTGATGGTCGAGCACCTCTCCGACAACTACGACAAGGCCACCGTTGCCGAGGCGCTCGACAACGTGAAGAACGTCTGTTACCGCTACGCGTCGCAGTCGGGGCTCACCGTGTCGATCGACGACGTGCGCACGCCGCAGGCCAAGCGCGATCTGCTCGATGGTTACGAGAGCCAGGCCGACAAGGTCGAGACGCAGTTCCGCCGAGGCATCATCACCGACGGCGAGCGCCGCCAGCAGGAGGTGCGCATCTGGACCGACGCCACCGCCGAGGTGCAGGCCGCGATGGAGGCCGAGTTCAAGGCCCAGCAGTTCAACCCGATCGACATGATGGTCGGCTCCGGTGCCCGCGGGAACATGACGCAGATGCGCCAGATCGCCGGCATGCGCGGCCTCGTCGCCAACCCACGCGGTGACATGATCCCCCGTCCGATCAAGTCGAACTTCCGCGAGGGTCTCGAGACGCTCGAGTACTTCATCGCCACACCCGGCGCTCGCAAGGGTCTGGTCGACACCGCGCTGCGGACCGCCGACTCGGGGTACCTCACGCGTCGTCTCGTCGACGTCGCCCAGGAGCTGATCATCCGCGAGGACGACTGCGGCACGAACCTCGGCGTCTGGGTCGAGAACGTGGCGCCCGACACGGCCAACCGTCGTGCTTACCTCGAGACCAAGCTGTACGGGCGGGCGCTCGTGCAAGACGTCGAGCTGTCGACACCGATGGTCAAAGACGGCGAGGAGATCACCCTCCTCGAGCGCAACACCATCGTCGGCGACGAAGAGCTCGCTGCGCTCCGCGACGACCCCGACATCGATCGGGTACGCGTCCGTTCGGTACTGACGTGCGACGCCGAACTCGGCGTGTGCGCCATGTGCTACGGCCGTTCACTGGCGACCGGCAAGCTGATCGAGCTCGGTGAAGCGGTCGGCGTGATCGCCGCCCAGTCGATCGGTGAGCCCGGCACGCAGCTGACGATGCGTACCTTCCACACCGGTGGTGTGGCCGGCAAGGACATCGCCGGCGGTCTGCCCCGCGTGGTCGAGCTGTTCGAGGCTCGTACGCCCAAGGGTTCGGCTCGTCTGGCCAAGGCCACCGGCACGCTGGTGTTGCGCGAAGACGAGGGCAAGGGCATCCCGGTGGTCGTCACGGACGACGCCGGCGATACCTACGAGACCGTGCTGCCGCTCGGCGCTCGTCCGATCGTGGAAGATGGCCAAGAGATCCGCGCCGGTGAGCCCCTCACCGACGGTCCCTTCGATCCGAAGGAGATCATGGAGATCAAGGGCATCCGCGAGACGCAGCTGTACCTCGTCGAAGAGGTTCAGCGGGTGTACCGCGACCAGGGTGTGTCGATCCACGACAAGCACATCGAGTTGATCGTCCGTCAGATGACGCGGCGCGTCGGCGTCCAAGAGCCGGGTGGGACCGCGTTCTTGCCGGGCGAGCGTGTCGATGCCAAGCGTTTCCGCGACACCAACCGACAGATGGTCGAAGACGGGTCGCGTCCCGCCGAGGGACGCCCCGAGCTGATGGGCATCACCAAGGCCTCGCTGGCTACCGACTCGTGGCTCTCGGCGGCCTCCTTCCAGGAGACCACCCGGGTCCTCACCGAGGCGGCCATCGACGGTCGCGGCGACGACCTCATCGGCCTCAAGGAGAACATCATCATCGGCAAGCTCATCCCGGCTGGTACGGGCATGATGCGCTACCGCGAGTTCGGGATCGAAGCCCCGGACTACGAGCCGATGACGTTCTACTCGAGCGATGCCGAAGTGGCCGACCCGGCGGCGTTCCTCGCCGATCTGCACGGCACTTACGACGCGGACGCAGCTGGCGAACAGCCCGCCGAGGCGGAGACCAACGGCGCTGCGGCGCCGTCTTCCGAATCCATCGGTTGATCACGACCGGCAGCGGTGTGGACGGACTGAAGGACGTCCACGCCACTGCACGGGCAGGTCCGCCGTGAATTGTTCGGTCGCGGTTCGGCTCGTACTCGGTGCGTCCGTCGCGTTGGCTGCGTGCGCGGGTAGTGCCACCGACGTCGCCGACGACGAGGCCCCGGACGCCACGGCATCCACTCCGTCTTCGACGCGTGTGCACTCCGGGCCGACGACCCCGGTTGCGCCGCCGGGCTCAGCGAGTTCGACCACCATCAACGACCAGGCATCCGCGCTGCTTCCGGCCGACGCCGACCCCCCACTGTTCGACGTGGTGGTGGGCGAAGCCGAACTCTTCGACTCCGTACGGGACCGCCGGATTCCGTACCGCACGTATGCGCCGCGCGGACATGACGCAGCGGCGCCACTCCTGCTCGTCAGCCACGGCGGGCGGGGGAGCGACCGGGGTCACCGAAGTGGTGAGCACATCGGGTCGGCCCTTGCCGCCGCGGGGCTCGTCGCCGTGCACATTGGACACACGCTGCCGGCTGAAGGGCGATCGCCGAACGTGGAACGGCCCGCCGATGTGACCGTTGTGCTCGACGCGCTGGAGGACGGGTTGCTGACACTGCCTGCCGAGTTCGACGGCACAGTGGACATTGATCGAGTCGGCCATGTCGGCCACTCATGGGGCGCCTACACGGCGCACGCAGTCGCTGGCGCCGACTTCGGTGCGCCGTTCGCCGATCCGCGCATTGACGCGATCGCACCGATCTCCCCGCAAGGTGCGGATCAGTTCGGGGGGTTCGATCGTGGACCGGACGACAACACGTGGATCGCCATGCATCTCCCGGCGTTGAACCTTGTCGGGGGTGCCGAGATGGACAGCAATGTGACGGGTTCGATCGACCGCGACGGATGGCGGCGTGAGCCGTTCGATCGGTATCCCGACACCAGCGACACCTTCCTGGTCGTGGTCGATGGGCAAGACCACGGGCAGATGTGGGGTCGCGGGAGCGCCGAGATTCAGAGCTTTGTCGCCGACAGCATCGTCGACTTCATGCGTGTGTACGTCGCCGGCGACGTACGGGTCGATCCCTGCGACATCGGCAACGTCGCTTCACTGGCCATGCTGGAGCGGCGCCCCGCCGCCGAGGGCTCATCGCTCGGCGCATGCCCGTGATCGCAACACCTGTTGTGTCCCGGCGACCCCGTCCGTAGCATTGCAGGGTCCTTTCAGCGGGGAATCCGTACGTCGGCCGCTGTATGGCGGCGCCCACTCGGGGTGCCAACTCACCACATTCCGCAACTCGGTGCGCCGAGTCCGTGGACGATCCGGATCGAGGTTCCGAACGTATGCCCACCATTCAGCAGCTCGTCCGCCAGGGGCGCAGCTCGAAAGTCACCAAGAGCAAGACCCCGGCGCTCAAGGGCTCGCCCCAGCGTCGCGGCGTGTGCACCCGCGTGTACACCACCACCCCGAAGAAGCCGAACTCGGCGCTGCGCAAGGTGGCCCGTGTCCGCCTCAACTCCGGTATCGAAGTCACCGCCTACATCCCCGGCGAGGGCCACAACCTGCAGGAGCACTCGATCGTGCTCGTGCGTGGGGGTCGTGTTCGCGACCTTCCCGGTGTGCGCTACAAGATCATCCGCGGCGCGCTCGACGCGGTCGGCGTGAAGAATCGCAAGCAAGCTCGTAGCCGCTACGGCGCCAAGAAGGAGAAGTGACCGATGCCGCGTAAAGGTCCTGCCCCGCGGCGCGAGCTCGTCGCCGATCCGATCCACAAGTCGGTGCTCGTCACCCAGCTGATCAACAAGGTCATGCTGCACGGCAAGCGCACGCTCGCCGAGCGCATCGTGTACGACGCGATGGACATCATCGACACCAAGACCGAAACCGACGAAGAGGCGATCGACGTCGTCAAGCGTGCGGTCGAGAACGTCAAGCCGCCGCTCGAGGTGCGCAGCCGCCGCGTCGGTGGCGCCACGTACCAGGTGCCTGTCGAGGTGCGGCCCCGTCGGGCCACCACCCTTGCCGTGCGCTGGATCGTCGACTACTCGCGCGAGCGTCGTGAGAAGACCATGGCCCAGTGCTTGGCCAATGAGCTGCTCGATGCCTCGCAGGGTCTGGGTGCAGCGATGAAGCGTCGCGACGACATCCAGAAGATGGCCGACTCGAACAAGGCCTTCGCCCACTACCGCTGGTAGTTCTGCCTGCGTGCTCCGGTCGCTGCGGTGGCCGGCGTGCACTAACGTGCCGCCCACTGACGTTGGCGACGAAAAGGGGATGGTGCCAATGAACGTCCACGCGATCTTGTCCGTGAAAGGCAGCGACGTCGCCACGATCGCGCCTGACGCGTCGATCGGTGCTGCAGTCGAACAGCTCCGTGAGCGCAAGGTCGGTGCGCTGGTCGTCAGCGCGAACACGACCACCATCGACGGCATCATCTCCGAGCGCGACATCGTTCGGCGGTTGGCCGACGACGGTCCTGCCACGCTCGACGAGCCGGTCTCGGGGGCGATGTCGGCGAGCGTGGTCACGTGCCAACAAAACGACACGGTCAATGATCTGATGGTGCTGATGACCGGGCAACGGTTTCGTCACCTCCCGGTCGTCGACGACAACGGAGAGCTCGCCGGCATCGTCTCGATCGGCGACGTGGTCAAGTTCCGGCTCGACGAGCTGCAAGCCGAGAACGACGAACTGTACGGCTACATCCAGGGCCGATAAGCGCCGGCCGGCCCTATAGGGCTGCCACACTGCTGCCATGGGCCAGGTGATCGGTCAGATTCTCGGCACCGCCGTCGGCGTGGCGATCAGCCCGGTTCCGGTGATCGCCGTGATCTTGATGTTGTTCAGTCGCGCCGCAAGGGTCAACAGCATCGCCTTCGCCGTCGGCTGGATCGCTGGCCTGTTTGTGGCCGGCACGGTGGTGCTGGCGCTCGGCCTCGAAGACTCCGACGGCACCGCGTCGAGCACGAACGGGTGGATCAAGGTGGCAGTCGGAGTGCTGTTCATCATGTTGGGCGTGCGGCAGTGGCGCTCGCGCCCCGCACCAGGCGAGGAAGCGTCTCCCCCGGCCTGGATGGCGTCGATCGATGAGTTCACTGCTGTTCGGGCCCTCGGTGTCGGCGTGTTGCTGTCTGCCATCAACCCGAAGAATCTTGGCTTGACCATTGCCGCGGCCACCACGATCGGTGCTGGCAGCCTCAGCAGCGGCGAGGAGTACATCGTCCTGGCAGTGTTCGTGGCGATCGGGTCGATCACCGTGCTCACGCCGGTCATCGCCAACGCGGTCGCTGGTGCTCGCGCCCAGCCGGCGCTCGACAGCATGAAACAGTGGCTGATCGACCACAACGCCACGATCATGACCGTGGTGCTCGTGCTGCTCGGCGCGAAGGTGCTCGGCGACGGCATCACGATCCTCAGCTGAGTCCAGTCACGGCGGCCAGCGCCGCGCAGTGCATGTGCACACCGGTATGCGGACCGCACCCGTTCGGTACAGTCGGCGGTCGTGGCGACGCGACGGTACGGCGACCGACCGCGTCGTCGTGCGGCCGGCGCCGGACGTCCGCGACGTGTCCGCCGCACCGCCGAGGGGCCCGTCGACGATGAAATCGTCGGCGCCGCCGCGCGGCTGTTCGCCCGCCGTGGGGTCGCGGCGACCACGATGGCCGAGATCGCCGACGCCTCCGGCCTCGCCGTGTCGTCGATCTACTACTACTTCGCCAACAAGTATGAGCTGCTCGATCGCATCGTCACCGAGGTCAACCAACAACCGTTGGCAATCGCCGACGCGGCCGCCGTTCGTTTTTCTGACGCGCCGAGGCGGCTGCACGCCTTCATCCGCAACGACGCCGCTGCCTTGTGTGAGTTGAGCTTCGACATCAACGAAGTGCACCGGTTGGCTGGAGATGATCGGGCCAACCTCAGTCGTTACTGGGAGGACCGCCGTCGATTGGTATCCCGTGTCGAGGGTTTCGTGGCGCAAGGCGTTGGGGCCGGCGACTTCGTCGATGTCGACGTCGAGCTGACCGCTCGATCGGTTCTCGCCAACGACGAGGCGATACAAAACTGGTACCGCCCACCGGCGTCGGACGTCGGCGAGCCGCTGGATCCGGGTCGAATCGGGTCGTTCGTGGCCGACCTCGGCCTCCGGGCGCTACTGCGAAATCCAGCTGCACTCGACTCGATCAGCAACGACACCGACGTCGATCTCAACCGCTGACGCTGGCACCAGAGCCGAAACACGGGCGTGACGCGATGGCCCATCTCGCTTAATTCGAATGACATTCGATTGAAACAAAGCACTTCTACGTTCGGCGCATCCACCCACAGAAGGGCGTCTCATGAACCGTCGTAGGATTCGCATCACCGCCGCGTTGTCGGCCCTTGCGCTCGTCGCCGCCGCGTGTGGCGACGATGGCGACAGCAGCAGCGACACGCCGGCGACGACCGCCGAGGCGTCGAGCGACACGAGCACCGACAGCACCGCAGCTGATGATGCCGCGACGGAAGAGACTGCGACAGAGGAGACGACGGCCGACACTGCCTCGTCCGACACAGTCGACTCGATCACCATCGGCTACTCCGCCTGGCCGGGTTGGTTCCCGCTCGCCGTGACCGAGGAGGCGGGCATCTTCGAAGAGGTCGGTCTCGACGTGGAGCTGATCTTCTTCGCCGACTACCTGGCGAGCATCGACGCGATGGTGGCCGGCGAGCTCGACTTCGTGACCCAGACGCTCAGCGACACCATGGCCAGCGTTGCGTTTGGAGATGAGCAGGTCGTGGTGGTGGTCAACGACAACTCGACCGGCAACGACAAGATCATCTGCGACGAGTCGATCACGACGATCGAGGAGCTCGAGGGCAAGACGGTCGCCGCTGAAGCCGGCGTGGTCGACCACTTCTTGTTGGTCCAAGGACTCGAGTCGGTGGGACTGACCGAGGACGACATCAACTTCGTCGGCGTGCTGACCGACGTTGCCGCCGCGAGCTTTGCCGCCGGTGAATTCGATTGCGTCGGCGTGTTCGCACCGTTCTGGCTCACCGCACTCGGGCGTGCCGGTTCTGCCGAGTTGTTCAGCTCCGCCGACTTCCCGGGACTGATTCCGGACCACATCGTCGCCACTCGCGACATCGTCGACGAGAACCCGACTGCGGTGCAGAAGATGGTCGACGCGTGGTACCTCACGCTCGACTACATCGAGGAGAACCCCGTCGAGTCCACCGGGATCATGGCCGGAGTCGCCGAGACAACGGTGGAGGAGTACGAATTGTTCGCCGAAGGGACGACGATCTTCTCGGCAGAAGACGCGCTGGCGGCGTTCGAGGACGGCGACACCACCGAGTCACTCCTGTTCACCGCTGAGCTCATCAACCCGTTCCTCGTAGAGTCCGGATTCACCGAGAACGAAGCGCCGCTCGACGGCCTGCTCGACTCGAGCTTCACCGCCGATTGGGTGGAACGCAGCGGCGGCTGAGCATCGTCGCTGAGCGAACCGTCGATTCGTTCGGTCATGCTGTCGCCTTCGACCTCGTCCGCAACGCGGACCCGCGGCGGACGGGGCCGTCAGCAGGGCAACCTGCTGCGGCTGCGGGGAGCGATCCCTCAGCGGGCACGGGCCGTGGCGATCTTCGCCGGGGTCGCCTGCATCGTCGGGCTCTGGGGCGTGGCGTCGACGGTGTGGGCGAGCGACGGATTCGCGGTTCCGACGTTTGCCGCGACGTGGGATGCGCTCACCGAGATGTGGCGCGAGGGAGTGTTGTGGACCGACTTCACTGCATCGACCGAGCGAGTCGTCATCGGGTATTCGATCAGTCTCGCCTTCGGCGCCATCATCGGCCTGTCGATCGGGAGCTTCGCCACGGTCGACGCGTTCTTCGAACCGCAGCTCGGGTTCTTGCGCTATATCCCGGCGACCGCGCTCACGCCGCTGTTCCTGATCTGGCTGGGGATCGACGAGGCACCGAAGATCGCGCTCGTCGTCGTCGGCACGGTCTTCTACAACATCTTGATGATCGCCGACGTCGCGCGTGCGGTCCCGAACGAGTTGATCAAGGCGTCGTACACCCTGGGCGCCAGCCGACCGACGGTGATGCGGCGTGTGATTCTGCCGCACGCCTGGCCGGGCATGATCGATGTCGCCCGTATCAACCTTGCGGCTGCATGGCTGATGCTCGTCGTCGCCGAGCTCCTGGCCGCGCAGGAGGGTCTGGCCTTCCGCATCATCAGGGCGCAGCGATTTCGGCGCGTCGACCGCATGTTCGCACTGCTGCTGATCTTCGGGATCCTCGGCATCCTCAGCGACATGGCGCTGCGGGCACTGCGCAACCGCACCGCCAGATGGGCTCGCGACTGACATGACGGCGATCCGTAGCGAGGCTGCCGCCTCGGTCGGTGGTGCGCTGCCGAAGGTGGCGATTCGTCACCTGGTGAAGGACTTCGAGACGTCGTCGGCGTTGCGCCGTCGTCGCGTGGTCAGGGCGATCGACGATGTCAGTTGTGATGTCCGTGCCGGCGAGTTCGTGTGCATCGTTGGCGCGTCGGGATGCGGGAAGTCGACGATGCTCAACATCATCGCCGGACTCGAAGAGCCGACAGACGGCGTGGTCGAGATCGACGGCGAACGTGTCGTCGGCCCAGGCCCCGACCGGGGAATGGTGTTCCAGGCCTACTCCCTCTATCCGTGGAAGACGGTGGCCCAGAACGTGTCGTTCGGTTTGGAGCTGGCCAAGGTGCCTGCCGCGGAGCGCAAGGAACGGGTCGCGGAACTGCTCGGCATCATGGAGCTGACCCACTTCGCCGATCAACTCCCCAAAGAGCTCTCCGGAGGGATGCGTCAACGTGTCGCAATCGCCAGGGCGCTCGCGCCCGCGCCCGATGTGCTCCTGCTCGACGAACCGTTCGGTGCGCTCGATGCGCTCACCAAGCGGACGTTGCAAGAGTTCTTGCGGGTCGTGTGGCTACGGACCGGAGCGACCATTCTGATGGTGACCCACGACGTGCCGGAGGCGATCTATCTCAGTCAGCGGATCATCGTGATGTCGCCGCACCCCGGCCGGGTCGCCGACGTGATCGAGATCCCATTCGGCGATGACCGTGGGCCGGCGGTCAAGCGCGATCCTCGATTCCTCGATCTCGTCGACGACATCGAAGACACGTTGCAAGCGGACAACTTGGTCGAAGACAATGCGATCGCCACCGATGTGTCGTCCGTCGGTGCTGCCGAGGAGGGAGCGAGATGACCACGACCGGAACGACCGATGGCGCCCGAGCGCATGCCCGAGCGCAAGCCGACACCGCGGTCGCGGAGTTCTGGCGAAACGTCCCTCTCGACGAGCCGGACGTGATCTGGCGCGAGACCGTCGAGCAAGGCAACTATGCCGTGCGCGTGCTGCCGCGTGGCGCGCGCCTGCGCTTGTCCGATCCCGGGGGTGACACGTGCGTGCAACTGCTCGTGTTCAACCATCATCAGCGTGCCGAACGATTGAACGTCGCCGACACCGTCAAGGTGCAGTGGCAGGCCTATCTCAGCGATGGGCAGATGCTCCTCTCCGACATGGGCAGAGTGTTGATGTCGATCGAGAGCGACACCAGCCGAGGCCACGACACGTTCAACGCGATGTCGAACCGGGCCTGGAACGCGGAGAAGTACGGCTCGCACGGGCTACACGATCATGCGCCCAATGCCCGCGACCTGTTGGCCGTGGCGCTGTCGAAAGCCGGGTTGACCCGGCGCGACGTGGCCCCGGCGATAAACCTCTTCAAGGCGGTGATCGTCGAGCCCGACGGGTCGTTCCGGTGGGAAGGTGAGCAGTCGCCGCCCGGGGGTGAGGTCGTCTTGCGGGCCGACATGGACGTGCTGGTCGCGCTCGCCGTGACACCGCACGTCCTCGATCCGCGCGCGGAGTACCGGGCGTCGCCGCTCCACATCGAAGCGCGCGAGGGGACATCAGCGCCGATCGACGACCGCATTCGAAACTCGTCGCCCGAGGCGCGTCGTGCGTTCGAGAACGTCGACGACTGGTACCGAGGCCGCCCCATGGTCGGAGCGTCATCGTGACGTTCGACGGAACGGCGGTGTTCCACGACCCGCTGATCGACACGACACTCGCGGCGCGTGCGCCGTGGTCGCAGCTGATGCGAACCGGTCAACACCTCCATGTGATCGACCTCGAGGGCAATCAGGCGGTCGATTTCCTGGTGTACAGCGCGGATGATCCGGTCGAGCGCTACAGCGCAGCCGACACGATGAGCGCGCAAGGCAATGTCTATCTCACCACCGGCTCGGTGTTGCGCTCGAACGAGGGCCATCCGCTGATGACCATCGTGGCCTCGAACGTCGACCGGCACGACACCGTCGGCGGGGCGTGCTCGCGCGAGTCGAACTCGTTGCGGTACGGCCACCACACCAACCACCAGCACGCCTGTGTCGACAACTTCCTGCACGAACTGACCCAGCGCGGGATGGGCAAACACGACCTGGTACCGAACGTGAACTTCTTCATGAACGTGCCCGTCGAAGGTGACGGCAGTCTCGGAATCGTCGACGGGATCTCGGGTCCGGGAAAGTCCGTCGAGCTGCGCGCCGACATGGATGTGATCGTCGTCGTCTCGAACTGTCCGCAGATCAACAATCCGTGCAACGGCTTCAACCCCACACCGGTGCGGATGGTCGTCACCGAGTCCGGGTAGGCCCGACGTGGCCCGACTCTTCACACGCGTCCTCGTCGCCAATCGAGGTGAGATCGCATGTCGGATCATCGACACCCTCGACCGACTCGGGATCGAGTCCGTCGCCGTGTACTCCGACGCCGATCGGCAGGCGCCGCACGTGCGCAACGCAACCGCCGGTCGGCGCATCGGACCGGCGCCGGCAGCCGACAGCTACCTGCGCGGCGACCGCATCATCGATGCGGCGCTCGATGCCGGTGCCGTCGCCATTCACCCGGGCTACGGGTTGCTCTCGGAGTCGGCGGAATTCGCGGCCGCCTGTGAAGCCGCAGGGCTGACGTTCATCGGCCCGACGCCGGACCATCTCGAGCATTTCGGACGCAAGCACACCGCACGACAACTCGCCCGCGATGCCGACGTGCCGTTGGTACCGGGGAGCGAGCCACTCGTCGACGTCGACCATGCGCTCGCGATGGCCACCGGCATCGGCTATCCGGTCATGCTCAAGGCATCGGCTGGCGGTGGCGGCATCGGCATGCGCCGCTGTGACGATGCGCAGCACCTCGCCGAAGCATTCGAAGCCGTGCAGCGTCTGGCGGCGAACAACTTCGGCGATGCGACGTTGTTCGTCGAACGCATGGTGGCGCAGGCACGGCATATCGAGGTGCAAGTCGTCGGCGACGGTCGTGGCGCGGTGATCGATCTGGGCGAGCGGGACTGCTCGGCCCAGCGTCGACATCAGAAGGTGATCGAAGAGACACCGGCGCCGGCGATCTCAGAGCGACTGCGCGAGCGGCTGTGCGATGACGCTCGCCGTCTCGCCGCCTCGGTGGCGTACCGGTCGGTGGGAACCGTCGAGTTCATCGTCGACGCCGACACCGTGAATCGAGACGACGGTGGCGATGCCTGGTTCTTGGAGATGAACACACGGCTGCAGGTGGAACACGGTGTGACCGAGGTGGTGCACGGTGTCGATCTCGTGGAGTGGATGGTGCGGCTTGCCGCGGACGAGCCCCTCGACACGCTCCCGTCAGAAGTCGTGCCGCCGCGCCATGCGATCGAAGCGCGGATCTACGCCGAGGATCCCCTCGACGGGTTCGCGCCGAGCGCCGGCCTCGTCACGGAATTGTGCGTGCCTCCCGATGTCCGATTCGACGGGTGGGTCGATCAGGGGACCGAGATCACCCCGTTCTATGACCCCCTCATCGGCAAGCTGATCGTGCACGCCTCGACGCGCGCTGAGGCCATCGGCCGGCTGCGCCGTGCCCTCGACGATCTGCGCATCGGCGGCGTGGCCACCAATCGTTCGTTCCTCGGTGCGGTGGCCTCCCGCCCGGACTTCGTCGACGGGTCGCTCACCACCAACGCCCTTGACGACGCGTCGCACGCCGCGCACGAGGTGAAGGTGATCGAGGGTGGCCTGTTCACCACGGTGCAAGACTGTCCGGGTCGTGTGGGGCACTGGGACGTCGGAGTGCCGCCGTCGGGGCCCATGGACGACCGATCGCATCGTCTCGCCAACGAGCTGCTCGGCAACGATCCCGGCGCGCCGGCGCTGGAAGTCACGATGGTTGGGCCGACGCTCGAATTCCGCAACGACGCCACGTTCGTGCTCGGCGGCGCAGACTTCGACGCGACGCTCGACGGTCGACCGGTTCCGTTGTGGACGGTCGTCGCGGCGCCGGCCGGGTCGCACCTCGCGCTGGCCACCGCCGCCGGGCCGGGTCTGCGAGGCGTCATCGCAGTCGACGGTGGGTTCGACGTCCCCGCACACCTCGGCAGTGCGTCGACGTTCGTCCTCGGCGGATTCGGCGGGCATTCCGGTCGCGTTCTGCGCCCCGGCGATGTGCTCGCTGTCTCCCCGGGTTCCGGGAAGGCGGTGGTCGGCGACCGACTCGACCCCGCCGACGCGCCTGTGCTGGGAACGACATGGACCGTTGGGGTGCTGCCCGGACCGCACGCCGAACCCGACTTCTTCACCACCGCCGACATCGAGGAGTTGTACTCGGCCGAATGGACCGTCCACTTCAACAGTGATCGCACCGGGGTGCGGCTCGTCGGGCCGACGCCATCGTGGGCCCGCCCAGACGGCGGAGAGGCCGGGCTGCATCCCTCGAACATCCACGACAACGCCTACACCGTCGGCTCGGTCGACTTCACGGGTGACATGCCGATCGTCCTCGGCCGTGACGGTCCGAGCCTGGGTGGATTCGTGTGCCCCGCAACGGTCGCCCACGACGAGTTCTGGAAGATCGGTCAGGCGCGGCCCGGCGACGCGATCCGATTCGTACCGCACGGTGAGTTGCAACCCGGATCCGCCGAGCGCCGAGCGGTCACCTTCGACCCCGTGCTGGCGCGGGTCGACGAAACTCTCGACCACCCCGGGGTGACGGTGCGGCGCGCGGGCGATCGCGCTGTGCTGGTCGAGTACGGCGAGAACGTGCTCGACCTGCTCCTTCGTCTTCGCGTCGGGCTGCTCATGAACGCATTGGGCCAGCGGCAGCTCTCCGGCATCAGCGAACTGGTGCCCGGGGTCCGGTCACTGCAAGTCGGATTCGACCCCGAACGACTCGCCATCGCCGACGTCGTGGAGGCGGTCCTCGATCTCGATGCGCGCTTGGGTGATCTCGGCGACGTCGAGATTCCAAGCCGCATCGTGCGGCTGCCGTTGGCGTGGGACGATCCCACAGCGCAGACCGCGATCGATCGTTATCACCAATCGGTACGACCCGATGCTCCGTGGTGGCCGTCGAACATCGAGTTCATCCGTCGGATCAACGGGCTCGACTCGATCGACGACGTCAAGCGGATCCTGTTCGAGGCGCGGTATCTCGTGCTCGGGTTGGGCGACGTCTACCTCGGGGCACCGGTCGCGACACCGATCGATCCGCGTCATCGATTGGTGACCACGAAGTACAACCCCGCTCGAACCTGGACGGCAGAGAACGCGGTGGGTATCGGCGGGTCGTACCTGTGCATCTACGGCATGGAGGGACCCGGCGGCTACCAACTCGTTGGTCGGACGGTTCCGGTCTGGGACCGGTGGGGTCACCGTCGTTCGCACGATCTGGTCGACGGCGACGTCGAGCAACCGTGGTTGCTGCGCTTCTTCGATCAGATCCAGTGGTACCCGGTCGAGCCCGACGAGCTGCTCGAGTTGCGTGCTGACCTCGAGATCGGTCGGCACCAGCTCGACATCGAGCTCACCCGATTCTCGGTGCGTGAATACCTCGACATGCTGTCGTCGGAAGCGGAGTCGATCGCCTCGTTCACCGCAACGCGTGATGGCGCGTTCGCTGCGGAGCGAGAGCGCTGGGCTGCAGCTGGCATCGATGTCGCTTCGACGATCGAGGCGTCGACCGATGCCGCCGACGTCGCGCCCGTGCCCGAGGGGATGGCCGCTGCTGTGTCGTCGGTGTCGGGGGTCATCTGGCGGCTCCCGGTCAAGGTCGGCGACACGGTGGCGCACGACGACGTGGTGGCCGTGATCGAGGCGATGAAGATGGAGACGAACGTCGTGGCGGGAGTGTCGGGCACCGTGGCCGAGGTGCGCAGCGAGACCGGCGCGGTGATCGGCGCCGGCGATGTCCTCGTGATCGTGGAACCCGAGGCGGTATGACCGGTCGCAACGTCGAGCCGCCGCTGGTTGCCGAGATCGTCGGTGGGCTCGATCCGCGCGAGCGGGTCGCGGCGGCGGCAGATGCCGTCGCCGCGATCGATGACCCCGCGGTGTTCATCAGCCTTGCCGATGCGAACGCCGCGGTCGATGCGGTCGACCCGGCGTTGCCGCTCGCGGGCGTGACGTTCGCAGTGAAGAACAACATCGACGTCGCTGGTGTGCCGACGACCGCCGGATGTCCGTCCTACGCCTACCTGCCGGAGTCGTCGGCGCCTGCCGTCGGTCGGCTGATCGACGCGGGGGCGACTTGTCTCGGCGTCACCAATCTCGACCAGTTCGCCACCGGGCTCGTGGGGACCCGAAGTCCGTACGGTGTGCCAGTCAACCCGATCGACCCGCGCCTCGTGCCCGGCGGGTCGTCGTCGGGCTCGGCGGTGGCGGTCGCCCGACACCTCGTCGACTTCGCCCTCGGCACCGATACCGCGGGCTCGGGTCGGGTGCCTGCAGCGCAGACGCGGATCGTCGGGGTGAAACCGACGCGCGGTCGCGTGCCCACGACCGGTGTCGTGCCCGCGGTGCGTTCCATCGACTGCGTATCGTTCTTCAGTCGGTCGGTGGACATCGCCGCGCTGGCGATGTCGATCGGTGAGGGTGTCGACACGGGCGATCCCTTCTCGCGTCCGGCACAGCTGCCCCCATTGGTAATACCGACGCTGCGGGTCGGTGTGCCCGCCGGCGTGTCGCTCGACTCCGCGCTCGACGAGGCGGCCTGGACAGCGTCGATCGAGCGTCTCGCAGCCCTGCCGTTCGTCGAGATCGTCGAGTGCGAGATCGCCGACTTCGTCCAGGCAGGCACGCTGCTCTACGACGGACCATGGGTCGCCGAGCGATACGCCGCGGTTGGCGCTTTCCTCGACGGTGAGCCCGCCGATGCGGATCCGACCGTGGCCGGGATCATCCGATCGGGCGCTCGCCACTCGGCCACCGATGCATATCGCGCCATGTATCACCTGGCCGATCTGCAGCGGCGGTCGGCGCACGTGTGGCGCTCGGTCGATGTGGTCATCACGCCGACCACCCCGGGTGTCGCGACGCTCGACGAGGTCGGGCGCGATCCGGTCGGTCGCAACTCGCGCCTGGGTCACTACACCAACTGGGTCAACCTCCTCGACCAGGCAGCGGTTGCCGTGCCCGGCACCGACCGTGCTGACGGGTGGCCGTTCGGCGTGACGTTCTGCGGCCCCGCATGGTCCGACGACGTCGTCATCGAGCTCGCGCGTCGATTCGTCGCTCGCGACGACGGGGCGGCAGGGGCCTTCTCCGGCGACGGTGGCACCGACGTGGTGGTGGTGGGTGCGCATCTGCGCGGCCAACCACTCAACTGGCAGCTGACCGACCTCGGCGGTCGATTCGTGCGCAGTGCCCGAACCACGCCCGATTATCGGTTGTATGCACTCGAGTCGAGTCCACCGAAGCCGGCGTTGGTGCGGGCTCCGGGACCGACCGCCGGTCCGATCGAGGTCGAGGTGTGGCGGCTGCCGACCAGCGCAGTCGGACGATTCGTGTCGTTCATCCCGGCACCGTTGGGTCTCGGCCGGGTGCAACTCGACGACGGCACCGCTCCGACCGGCTTCATCGCGGAGTCGATCGGGCACGATGGCGCGGTCGAGATCACCGATTTCGGGGGCTGGCGGGCCTATCTCGCACGCTGATAGCCCACGCCTGGGGTGACAAATCCACCGATACACTTGAACGCCGTGCATGCGCGCCGGTGGCGTTGCGCAGACGCTCGAATCCCCCACGCCCCTTGAGATGAAGTGACGGAAGTGAAGTAATGCCCAAGCGAGAGTTCCCCCTGGAGCGCACCCGCAACATCGGCATCATGGCGCACATCGATGCCGGTAAGACGACGACGACGGAACGCATTCTCTACTACACCGGCAAGAGCTACAAGATCGGTGAGGTCCACGACGGCGCCGCCACGATGGACCACATGGAGCAGGAGCAGGAGCGGGGCATCACGATCACTTCGGCTGCGACCACCTGCGTGTGGAACGACAACCGCATCAACATCATCGACACGCCCGGCCACGTCGACTTCACCATCGAGGTCGAGCGCTCGCTGCGCGTCCTCGACGGTGCCGTCACCGTGTTCGATTCGGTCGCCGGTGTCGAGCCGCAGACCGAGACCGTGTGGCGTCAGGCCAACAAGTACAACGTGCCGCGCATGTGCTTCGTCAACAAGATGGACCGCATCGGCGCGGACTTCTACCGCACCGTCGAGATGGTCAAGGACCGGCTCGAGGCGGTGCCGCTCGTCATCCAGATTCCGGTCGGTGCCGGTGGCCCCGAGGCCGTCAAACCATTCGAGGGTCTGATCGACATCGTCAAGATGAAAGCGCTGCTGTGGACCGACGTCGACGAGAACGACCTCGGCGCGAAGTACGACGAAGTCGACATTCCCGACGACATGGTCGACGAGGCCAACCGCTACCGCGAGGAGATGATGGAGACCATCGCCACGCAAGACGAGGCGCTGCTCGACAAGTACCTCGGTGGCGAGGATGTCTCCGAAGACGAGATCAAGGACGCAATCCGCAAGGGCACGCTCGCATTCGACTTCGTCCCGATCTTGTGCGGCTCGGCATTCAAGAACAAAGGCGTCCAGCCGATGCTCGATGCCGTGGTCGACTTCCTCCCATCGCCGCTCGACATCGAGCCGACCAAGGGCACCAACTTGAAGGGCGACGAGGAGATCACCCGCGGTCCCGACGACTCTGAGTTCGCGGCGCTGGCGTTCAAGATTGTCGCCGACCCGTTCGGCAAACTGACCTACTTCCGGGTGTACTCGGGCGAGGTCAACAAGGGCGACGAGGTCTACAACTCCACCAAAGAAGACCGCGAGCGGCTCGGGCGCATCCTGTTGATGCACGCCAACGAGCGCGAGGACCTCGACATCGCCATGGCCGGCGACATCGTTGCCGGCCTCGGCTTCAAGAACGTCACCACCGGCGACACGCTCTGTGACCGCAGTGCGCCGGTGATTCTCGAGCGCATGGAGTTCCCCGAGCCGGTCATCCACGTGGCCATCGAGCCGAAGACCAAGAGCGACCAGGAGAAGCTGGGCAAGGCGCTGAAGTCGCTGTCCGACGAGGACCCGACGTTCCGCATCCGTACCGACCACGAGACGGGTCAGACCGTGATCTCGGGCATGGGCGAGCTGCACCTCGAGGTGCTGGTCGACCGCATGCAGCGCGAGTTCTCAGTCGAGGCGACCGTCGGTAAGCCGCAGGTCGCCTACCGCGAGACCATCACCAAGCCGGCGACCGGCGTCGAGTACCGCCACATCAAGCAGTCCGGCGGTTCCGGACAGTTCGCTGTGGTCAAGATCGACATGGAGCCGAACCCCGGCGGCGGTTACGAGTTCGAGGACAAGATCACCGGCGGACGCATCCCTCGCGAGTACATCCAGCCGACCAACCAAGGTCTCCAAGCATCGCTCGACAACGGTGTGCTCGCCGGCTACCCGACCGTCGACGTCAAGGTCACCTTGGTCGACGGCCAGTACCACGACGTCGACTCGTCGGAGATGGCCTTCAAGATCGCCGGTCAGGCGGCGTTCCGCAAGGCCGCCGAGATGGCCAAGCCCGTACTCATCGAACCCATCATGGCCGTCGAGGTCGTGACTCCTGAGGAGTACATGGGTGACGTGATGGGCGACCTGTCCAGCCGGCGCGGACGCGTCGGTGGCATGGAAGCTCGCGGCAACACCCAAGTGGTCAATGCCCAGGTGCCGCTGTCGGAGATGTTCGGTTACAGTACCGACCTCCGTTCCCGCACTCAGGGCCGGGCCACGTACACCATGCAGTTCGCCGAGTACCAGCAGGTACCCGAAGCGATCGCTGAGGAAATCGTGAAGCGAGTTCGTGGCGAGTGATCGTCACCCTCTGACACGAATCCCCGAAACCGTTCTTTGACAACCCACCAACGAAATCGACGACTGGAGTCGCAGCTGCCATGAGCAAGGAAAAGTTTGAGCGTAATAAGACGCATGTGAATATTGGGACGATGGGTCATATTGACCATGGGAAGACGACGTTGACGGCGGCGATTTCGAAGACGTTGTCGGAGCGTGGGTTGGCTGATTTTGCGGCGTTTGACACGATTGATAAGGCGCCGGAGGAGAAGGCTCGGGGTATTACGATTTCGATTGCTCATATTGAGTATGAGACGGAGAATCGGCATTACGCGCATGTGGATATGCCGGGGCATGCTGACTACATCAAGAACATGATCACCGGCGCGGCGCAGGTCGATGGGGCGATTTTGGTGGTGGCGGCGACGGACGGTCCGATGCCCCAGACTCGTGAGCACGTGTTGTTGGCTCGTCAGGTGGGTGTGCCGTACATCGTGGTGGCGTTGAACAAGTCCGACATGGTCGACGACGAAGAGCTCATCGAGTTGGTGGAGCTCGAGGTGCGCGAGTTGTTGAACGAGTACGAGTTCCCTGGTGATGATGCTCCGGTGATTCAGGTCTCTGCGTTGAAGGCTCTGGAGGGGGATGCGGAGTGGCAGGAAAAGATCATGGAGTTGATGAACGCGTGTGATGAGTACATCCCGGAGCCGGTGCGTGAGTTGGATCAGCCGTTCTTGATGCCGATTGAGGATGTGTTCACGATCACGGGTCGTGGCACCGTGGTCACCGGGAAGGTGGAGCAGGGTGTGATCCACACTGGTGACGAGATTGAGATCGTTGGGTTGCGCGAGACGCAGAAGACGACGTGCACGGGTGTGGAGATGTTCCGGAAGCTGCTCGATGAGGGTCAGGCCGGGGACAACATTGGTGCGCTATTGCGTGGCACGGATAAGGAGGATGTGGAGCGTGGTCAGGTGTTGTGTGCGCCTGGGTCGATTACGCCGCATACCAAGTTTGAGGGTCAGGTGTATGTGTTGAACAAGGATGAGGGTGGCCGTCATAAGCCGTTCTTCAACAATTACCGGCCGCAGTTCTTTTTCCGGACGACGGATGTGACGGGGACGATTGAGTTGCCGTCGGGGACGGAGATGGTGATGCCGGGTGACAATGTGGAGATGACGGTCGAGTTGGGGAAGCCGATCGCGATGGACGAGGGGTTGCGGTTCGCGATTCGTGAGGGTGGCCGCACGGTTGGTGCTGGCCGCGTCACCAAAATCCTCGCCTGAGTCGACTGCTCACGCCAACAACGCCTCGAGAACGGAAGGGACGGCCACGACATGGCCAAGAGCGACAAGCGGGTCAAGGTGACCCTCGAGTGCACGCAGTGCAACCGGCGCAACTACATCACGATGAAGTCGAAGATCAACGATCGTGAGCGCCTGGAGATGAAGAAGTACTGCGCGCACGAGCGTGAGCACACGCTGCACAAAGAGACGCGCTGACGCACGCCCCGGCCAGGCCCGGGGCCGGGTGCTCCGGTTGCGCTGGTACCCTCGCACAGGCGCCTCGGGCGCTAACCCGAGGGCAGTAGCTCAGCTGGTAGAGCATCGGTCTCCAAAACCGACGGTCGGGGGTTCGAGTCCCTCCTGCCCTGCGTCTCACGAAGAAATAGATCACTAGCGACAGATCGCAGAGAACCACGTGTCACTCGATGACCTCAACCGCGAGCAGAAGCGTCAGCTTCGCAAGATGGGCGCCCTCGACGACGAGGGGCGCACCACTCGCGCGCCGCGGCAACAGAACAAGCGCAGCGATCGGGTCGGCCCGGTCGAGTACCTGCGTGAGGTGCGCGACGAGATGCGCAAGGTCGCCTGGCCCAAGCGGCCCGAGGTGCGGCGCTACTCGATCATCGTCATCATCACCGTGGTGATCTACACGGCGATGGTCGGCGGGTTCGACTACCTGTTCAGCCAATGGTCGCAGTGGTTCTACTCATCGTGACCGGAGCGAATCGACATGACTGACGACACGACCGACACCGATACGACCGACACCGATACGACCAACACCGGCACCACCACCGTTGCCGACGACCACACCGTCGAGACCGCCGACGACACCGTCGAGACCGCCGACGACACCGTCGAGACCGCCGACGACACCGTCGAGACCGCCGACGACACCAACGCGGAGCGCCCTGCGCCCGGCGATCTGCTGCCGATGGGCGATCACACGATCGAGGCCGACGACGCCGTCGAGAGCGAGGCCGTCGAGCAGGCCGAGACCGCGGCCGAAGCGCTGGCCGAGGTGGAAACCGACGTCGGGCCCGCCGACAACGACGTTGCGGCCGAAGCAGACGCCGGCGAGGCCGGCGACGGTGACACCGACGACGCCCTCGCTGCAGACGTTGACGGGGAAGCGGCCGACGAGGCGCCAGCACCCGATCCGATGGACGACCCGCTGCTGCGCCCCGGCCAGTGGTACGTCGTGCACACCCAGTCGGGGTACGAGAAGAAGGTCACCGCCAATCTCCAGGCGCGTATCTCGTCGATGAACATGGAAGACAAGATCTTCGAAGTGGTCATCCCCACCGAAGAGGTCGACGAGTACAAGAACGGCAAGAAGCAAACCGTGCAGCGCAAGGTCTTCCCTGGCTACCTGCTGGTGCGCTGCAAGATGGACGATGAGTCGTGGTACTGCGTGCGCAACACGCCCGGCATCACCGGCTTCGTCGGCCAGAGCCGCCAAGGCCAGAAGCCCACACCGTTGTCGCGGCGTGAGGTCAAGACGTTCCTCGCACCGAAGACCGACGGCGCCGAGGCGGCGCCACGCCGCAAGGCCAAGCTCGAGTACGAAGAGGGCGAGAGCGTGCGCGTCAAGGAAGGCCCCTTCGCCGACTTCACCGGCGAGATCGCCGAGATCAACGCCGACCACATGAAGCTGAAGGTCCTCGTCAACATCTTCGGTCGGGAGACCCTGGTCGAGATGGACTTCAGCCAGGTCGCCAAGCTCTGAGCCGCCCGATCGCGGCCATCCAGACGAACATCCAGACGAAGTAAATCGAGAAAGAACCCCCACCAATGGCGCAGAAAACCGTCGTCGCAGTTGTCAAGATTCAGATCGAAGCGGGCAAAGCCAGCCCCGCGCCGCCGGTCGGTACCGCGCTGGGCCCGCACGGCATCGCCATCATGGACTTCGTCAAGGCGTACAACGCGCAGACCGAGTCGCAGGCCGGCACCGTCGTCCCCACCGAGATCACGATCTACGAGGATCGCTCGTTCGACTTCATCCTCAAGACCCCGCCGGCCGCGGTGCTCAT
>JBCCVW010000061.1:0-22373 GCA_039194665.1 Actinomycetota bacterium | reverse complement strand
TCTTCGTCCGCCATCACCAGCACCCGGACCCGAGTCGACCAACGCTGTTGTTGCTCCACGGCTGGACCGCCTCGGCCGACCTGCAGTTCTTCAGCGCCTACGAACAACTGGCCGAGCGGTGGTCGTTCATTGCCCTCGACCACCGCGGCCATGGACGCGGGCTGCGTACGATCGAGCCGTCCACGCTCGAGGACGTCGCCGACGATGCCGCGGCGGTGGTGCGCCAGCTTGGCGTCGACCAGACCATCGCCATCGGTTACTCGATGGGTGGGCCGGTCTCGATGCTGCTCGCTCGTCGACACCCCGATCTGGTCGCCGGGCTCGTCACCCAAGCGACGGCGCTCGAGTGGCGGGCAACTCGGCGCGAGCGCGTGATGTGGCGGCTGCTGCCGCTGGCCGGCACCGGCATGCGCTCGCGGTTCTACGCCCGGTACATCGCCCGGGGACTGCCCTCGCTGATCCCCGACGATCACCCGCTTGCCAGCTACCGCGACTGGCTGGTGGCCGAGACACGCCGCAACTTTCCCACCGCGGTGATCGAGGCCGGCGGCGCCCTCTCCCGATACGACGCTCGGCCGTGGGCATCGTCGCTCGAGGTTCCGGCGGGGATGCTGATCACCACCGACGATCGGCTCGTCAAGCCACGCAAGCAACGTGCGCTCGCGTCGGCGTTGCGCGCTGAGGTGCGCGCGGTCGACGCCGATCATCTGGTGACATGGGAGCGGCCTGAGCCGTTCGCCGCGCTCACGGTCGAGTTGGTCGAGAGTGTTGCTGGACGGGTGGCGTCGTCGACGGCCGCTCAGGCGTCGTCGACGCCGGCGTCGGCTTGAACGGCGAGGCGTTGCACCTGGGTCGCCAACTGGTCGACGGTCTCCGACAGCGAGGCGATTTGCTCGGCGACCTCGTGCAACGTTTCTCCGGTGGCCATATCGGACAGTGAGAGGCGTACGCCCGCGATCTCGCGGGCGAGGAACTCCGTCTCGGCCTGCGTGCGCTCGGCGACCCGCCGGTCGACCTCGCTGTTGTTGCGGTCGCGCTGTTCTTGACGGTTCTGCGCCAGCAGGATCAGCGGGGCGGCGTACGAGGCCTGGATCGACAGCACCAAGGTGAGCAGCACCAGCCCTCGATCCCACGGGTCGAACTGCCACGACTCGGGCAGCACCGTGTTCCAACCGATCCAGACCACGATGACCACCGTCTGGAACACGAGGAACCGAGCGGTGCCGAGGAAGTTGGCGATGGATTCCGCAAACCGGCCGAACACCTCCGAGTCGTACTGCACTCCGAGCCGACGCACCGCACGTGGTGCCGACAGGTCCTCGCGCCGCTTCACGGGGCACCGACCGCGTTCGTGGTGGCCGTGCTGGCTTTGGTCTGTGCGGCGGCATGGCGGGCGCGCCAACCCTTGCCCAGCATGCGGTCGATCACGTCGTCGACGGTGACCGTGCCGAGGAAGCGCCCCGCGTCGTCGAGCACTGCGATCGCCAAGAGGTCGTACGACGCCAGGGTCTCGGCAACGTGGCGGTCGGTGGCGTCGGGTCCGACGAACGGATCGTCGGTGACGATGTCGCCAAGCTCCATCTGCGGCGCTTCGCGCAACAGGTGTTGCATGTGCACCACCCCGTGGAAGCGGCCGGTCGGCGGCCGGAATGGCGCATCGACCACGAACACCTGGGTCGCCAGGCTGACCACCCAGTCCGATCGACGTAGCTGCGCCAGCGCATCGGCGACCGTGTCGGTTGGACCGAGAACGATCGCTTCGGGCGTCATCATGCCGCCGGCGGTCTCCTCCGCGTAGGACAGCAGACGACGCACCACGTCCGCGTCGTCCTCGTCCATGACACCGAGCATCTGCTCCTGACGTTCCGGTGCCATCTCGCCGAGCAAGTCGGCGAGATCGTCGTACTCCATTTCGTCGAACACCCGCTCGAGCTGTCCACGATCGAGTCCCTCGACGATGCGCACCTGCTCCTCCTCGGGGAGCTCTTCGAGCACGTCGGCCAGCCGTTCGTCGTCCATCGCCGCAGCCAATTGGCGGCGCTGGTCGATCGGCAGCGCGCGCACGATCGCCGCCACCTCGGCCGGGTGCAGCTCGCGCAAACGCGCCGCTTGCGCCTGCATCTCCGTCGGGGTGCCGAACAGATCGGGCACCTCGTCGACGTCGACCAACCGGTAGCTCGGACGTCGGCGCAACGCGCCGCGCCTGGCGAGGCGTACCTTGTCGATCTCCCACCACGTCGTTCGCTGGTCGTGGGCCTGACGCAACGCGACATCGCTCACCTGCTCGTCGCCGATGCGTCGGTCGATCAGATCCTCGCCGATCAGTACTTCACCCGGCCGGGCCCGGAACGGGTTGAGGTCGACGTCCCAACTGCGCAGTCGCGCCCCCTCGGCCCCGAGCTCCGCGACCCGGTTGGCGTTGACGAAGATCCGTCGTCGTTGACTGCGGGCGACAAAACCCACCACTCGTGGCGCCACCGCCGGTTGCTCGCCGCGGGCCGGACTCCCCGGCACCGCCACGATGTCTTCGATCCGTCCGATCGGCGCCCCGCCCGCGTCGCGCAGCGGGAGGCGCATCACCCTGAACGCGTAGATCAGGTCGGCGGACATCGACCGCAGACTACGGGGGTCAGCGCGGCGTCACCGCGACCAGCGTGTCGCTGTACGCGACGCCGCCGCCCCACTCGGTGAGCGTGTCGTTGGTCAAGCTGTTCGCCGTGCCGTCGCCGCCGTGGTGATCGCGCCACCATCCGAACGGCACTGCGACCAGGCCGGGACGCACGCGTTGACTGACGCGAACAGGCAGTTGGAGCGCAGCGCGGTCGTTCCACACCTGCACCGTGTCGCCGTCGGCAACACCGAGTGACGCCGCGTCGTCGGCGTGCAGCTCGACGAACGGCCCCCCTTCGGGCGGCCCGTGCTTGGGGAGCTGGGGGTAACTCGAGTTGAGGAAGCGCACGTGGTGCTTCGGGGTGAGCAACTGGAACGGGAACCGTGTCGCCAGATCGGGATCGCCGTGCGGACTCTCCCGCGGCGCGACGAACGTCGGCACCCTGGGGTGGCCGAGCTGCTCCAACACCTCCGACGCAAACTCGACCCTTCCCGACGCTGTTTCGAAGGTGCCCTCGCCGAAGGGACGTCCGTCGTCGGGGTAGGGCACGCGGATCCAGCCCGCCGACCGCAGCTCGTCGAGGTCGATCGTGGGGAACCCGTCGCGCAGCAGGGTGGCGTCATCGTCGAACAGCGCCGGTTCGGTGTAACCCATTGCTCCAGCAAGACGGCGGAACAGCTCGGTGTTCGAACACGACTCGCCAACCGGCGGGATTGCGGCCTGGTTCCACGTGGCCCACAGGTGGCCCCACGGAAGCATCACGTCGTCGGCCTCGATCTGCGTGGTGGCTGGAAGGACGATGTCGGCGTAGCGCGCGCTGTCGGTGAGGAACTGCTCGTGGACGACGGTGAACAGATCGTGGCGTTCGAGACCGCGGCGAACCGCCTCGGCGTTGGGCACGATCACCAGTGGATTGCAGTTCCACACGAACAACGCATGGATGGCGGGTCCCTCGTCGAATCCTGCATGCGGCGACGTGAGCACCTCGCCGAGACGGCTCATGTTGACGATTCGTGGCAAGGTTCCGTCAGCGCGCACGTCGAGATCGGGTCGATGAAAGGCAGCGATGTCGAGCAACGCGTCGGAGTACGAGCCGACACTCTTGGCGATACCCCCGCCGCGGTGTGCCCATGCGCCGGTGAGCGCCGGCAAACAGGCCATCGTGCGGAAGAACATCGCACCGTTCTCGTGGTGCTCTGCGCCGATCAGCGTGCGGATCGCCGTTGGCGCCGTGGTCGCGTACTCGCGGGCGAGTGCGGTGATCGTGGCCGCATCGACGCCGGTCACGTCGGCCGCAGCGCTGGCGGTCCACGGCTCGACCGCCTCGACCAGTTCGTCGTACCCCGAGGTGTGCGCGGCGATCCACTCGTCGTTGGCCAGGCCCTCGTGGACGATCACCCGGATCATCGCCAGCATCAGCGCCACGTCGGTACCCGGACGCGGCTGTATGAACCGATCGCCACGTGACTCGTCGACCGCCGCGGCGGTCATGGTGCGCAACGGGTCGATCACCACCAGGCGAGCACCCTTGGCGCGGGCAGACTCGATCGTTGGCCACAGGTGCCGGTTGGTCAGCCGGGTGTTCGTGCCCCACAAGATGATCAGCTTGCTGTGTTCGAGTTCGGCCGGATCCATCGCTCGACCCGTGCCGTTGGTCATCGACATGCCGGCGCCCACGGTCGGCCCACAGATCGCTCGCGTCAGGCGGGTCGCCCCCATGTGACCGAAGAAGCGACCGCTGAGACCCTGCATGGCCAACACGCCTTGATTTCCAGCGTCGGAGAACGGCAGCACCGATTCGGCGCCGTGCTCGTCGATCACCGCCCGGGTGCGGGCGGCGATCGTTGCCAGCGCTTCATCCCAACTGATCGGCGCGAACTCGTCGGACCCCTTCGGACCGACCCGATGCAGCGGTGTGAGAATTCGATCGGGGCTGTACACCCGGTCGAGCATTCGGTTCACTTTGGGGCACAACTCGCCCTTCGAATACGGATGGAGTGGGTTGCCCCGAAGGGCGACGGCCACCGGCTGCGGTGCCTCGACGTGCTGCTCGACGGTGACGGTCCAACCGCACGAATCCGGGCAGTCGTGATGGCACACCCCGTGCACCTGCTGGGCAGCCTCGGTTCGCTCGTCGACGGTCATTCGGAACATCGTACGGAGCAACCGCGGTTTGGTTGTGGCGGTTATGCGGCGTCGATGATCGCTCGCAGATGCGGCCATGCGCCGGCGAAACCCGAGTGCAGCGGCAGCTCCTCCACGTGTTCCATCCCAAACCACTCGACCGCGTCGGTCTCGAAGTTGATCGACTCGCCGAAGGGCTCACCAACCTCGACGACGATCGTGGTATATGACCAATCGGTCGCTGGCTCGAAGACGTACTCACCGAGCACGGCAACGATGGGCGGCGGCGTGCCGACCTCCTCGCTGGCTTCGCGCAAGGCGCCATCGAAGGGCGTCTCACCGAGATCGAGTGCCCCGCCCGCGCACGACCAGTTGCCGCCCTCGTGGGCGAATGCCGAGCGCTTCTGCAGCATCACGAACGGGGTGCCGTGTGTGTCACGCACCACGAACACGACGCCCGCGGCGCCATACACGCCCCACCGAACGTGACCGTCGCTACAGCGCATGAAGCCGTCGCCCGTCTGCCGTCCCGCCATCTCCGACACCATGCCCCATCCGGCGTGCGCGCGCAACGCGTCGGGAAGGATCGCGGTGCGGCCCGGGTTGAAACTTGATCGTGAGCACGAGCGAGGCCGAAGCATTCGATCTGATCATCATCGGGAGTGGGTCGGGCAACTCGATCCCCGAGTTCCTCGACGACTGGAACATCGCCCTCGTCGAGCGCGATGTGTTCGGCGGCACCTGCATCAACCGCGGCTGTATCCCGTCGAAGATGTTCGTGCTCCCGGCCGACATGGCCCTGATGGCTCGGCACGGCGATCGCCTCGGGGTCGACACCCGCTTCGAGGGCGCGGACTTTCCAGCGATTCGCGACCGGGTGTTCGGCCGGATCGATCCCATCGTGGCCTCGGGCCGTGACTACCGGGCGAGCGGGACGCCGAACGTGACCTACATCGAAGGTACCGCGATGTTCGTCGGCGAGAAGCTGCTCGACGTCGAGGGTCGGCGCATCACTGCGCCGAACATCCTCATCGCCGCTGGTGCCCGACCGGTGATTCCCCCAATTCCCGGGTTGGTCGAGACTGGCTTCCACACCTCGGACTCGATCATGCGCCTGCCCGACCTGCCGCCGCGGCTCGGGATCATCGGCGGTGGATTCATCGCCGTCGAGATGGCCCATGTGTTCTCATCGCTGGGCTCGGAGGTCACGTTGATCAACCGCAGCGATGCGCTACTGCGCGGCTTCGACGACGACATCCGCAGTCGCTTCACGGCCGCGCTCGGCGAACGCCTCCACCTCCAGCTGGGCCATGTCCCCACTCGAGTCGAGCGTGTCGCCGACGGCATCAAGATCACCTGTGCCGTCGGCGAGTCGGTCGTCGATGAGCTGCTCGTGGCCACGGGTCGCGAGCCAAACAGCGACCTGCTCGACGTCGACGCGGCGGGCATCGAGTGCCACCACCACGGCACGATCACGGTCGACGACACGATGGCCACCAACGTCCCGGGCATCTGGGCGGTCGGCGACGTGGCCAACAACTACCAGCTCAAGCACCTGGCCAACGCCGAGGCCAAGGTGGCCTTCTGGAACATCGCCCATCCCGACGATCTCCGTCATCAGAGCTACAAGGCCGTACCCAGTGCGGTCTTCTCCAATCCGCAGATTGCCACCGTGGGGGTGACCGAAGCCGAGGCCACAGCGTCCGGGCGATCGTTCCGCGTGGGGTTCCGCGAGTACGGGGGCACCGCGTACGGCTGGGCGATGGAAGACTCGGTCGGCTTCGCCAAGGTGTTGGTGGACAGCGAGACCGATCTGATCATCGGCGCCCACATCCTTGGCGCGCAGGCGGCGACGCTGATCCAGCCGCTGATCCAAGCGATGGAGCTGGGTACGACGGCCACCGACGTGGCCCGGAGCGTGTTCTACATTCACCCCGCGCTCACAGAGGTCGTCGAGAACGCACTGCTCGACGCGCTCGACTGACAGACTGCGCCGGTGGCCGACCCGCTCAGCGATGCCGAGATCGCCGCAGCGCGAGCGGCCACGCCGGGATGTCAGCCCGATCTGATCCACCTCAACCATGCCGGCGCGTCGCTGCCGCCGCAGGCGGTGCTCGACACGCAGATCGCACACCTCCGCGCCGAGGCGCTGCGTGGTGGCTACGAGGCAGCGGCAACAGCAGCCGAGCGCGACGACGCGGTGTACGCCTCGATCGCGCAGTTGATCGGTGCGGCGCCCGACGAGGTCGCCCGGACCGAGCACGCCACGGCCGCCTGGAACGCGGCGTTCTGGTCGATACCGATGCAGCGCGGTCAGCGCATCCTGGCGCACGACCACGAGTACGGCGCCAACATCATCGCCTTCCTGCGCGCAGCAGAACTGCGCGGGGTCTGCATCCAACGCGTCCCCAGCGACTCGACCGGCGCAGTGTCGGTCGACGCCTATCGCGAGGCACTTGGCGACGGTGATGGCGTGGCGCTCGCGTCGCTCACTCACGTACCGACGAACGGCGGCCTCGTCAATCCCGCCGCCGAGATCGGCGCCGCCGCTCGGGCTGTCGACGTGCCGTTCCTCCTCGACGCGTGTCAGTCGGTCGGCCAATGGCGGGTCGACGTCAATGAGATCCCGTGCGACTTCTTGTCGGCAACCGGCCGCAAGTATCTACGTGGACCACGGGGGACCGGATTCCTGTACGCCCGCCGTAGCGTGCTCGACCGGGTGACTCCATCCCAACCGGATCACGACAGCGCACTCCTCGTCGCGGCCGATCGATACGAATGGGCGCCTGGGGCCCGCCGCTTCGAGTACTGGGAGTACTCCCACGCCGCGTGGTTGGGGCTCGGCGCAGCGGTCGATCACCTCGCCTCATGGGGTATCGATCGGGTCGAGGCCACGGTGGTCGAACGCGCCGATCAGCTGCGGGCGATGCTCGTCGACATCGGCTACGACGTGCACGACGACGGCGCGCAGCGTTGTGGCATCGTCACCACCACGTCGTCACGGCGCAGCGCACCGGAGCTCCAGGCGTATCTCGCGGCAGCGCACATCAACAGCAGCTACACCTTCCCGGGTTCGTCGCGGTGGGACGTCGACCGACGCGGCCTGGCCGAGATGCTCCGCCTCTCGGTGCACTACACCACCACGGTCGACGAGCTGCAGCGTGCGGTCGACGTGCTGTCGCAGGCATAACCTGGGCCGATGGTCAGCTCCGTTCGCAACTGGGCGCGCAACGAGCGCTGTGTTCCCGCCTCGATCCGGCGGCCCGAATTCACCGACGAGCTCGCCGGCATCGTGCGCAACGCCGCCGAGCGCAGCGAGCGGGTGAAGGTGATCGGTGCCGGCCACTCGTTCACCGGTGCGGCGATGACCGACGGTCACCTCGTGTCGCTCGACTCGATGAACCAGGTGTTGCACGTCGACGGGCGTGACGTCACCGTGCAAGCGGGCATCAGGCTGCACCAGCTCAACGACGAGCTGTTCGCTCGCGGGCTGGCGTTGCCCAACCTGGGCGACATCGACCAGCAGTCGATCGCCGGCGCTACGTCCACCGCCACCCATGGCACTGGCACCGTGTTCGGCAACCTGGCGACCAACATCGTCGGGTTGGAGATGATCACCGGCGAGGGTCGCGTGGTCCGCGCCAGCGAGACCGACGACCCGGAGTTGCTGCGCGTCGCCCGCGTCGGCGTCGGCGCACTCGGTGCGCTCACCGAAGTCACCTTGCGGTGTGTGCCAGCGTTCAACCTGCACGCCGTGGAGACCATCGAGCCGCTCGTCGACGTACTCGACAACTTCGACGACGTGATGAGCTCGGCTGATCACGTCGAGTTCTATGCCGTTCCGGGTGCACGTCGGTGTCAGGTGAAGCGCAACACGCGCACCGACCGCCCGGCTGAGCCGCAGCCGAGAATGGCCTACGTCCGCGACAAATGGATCGGCGAGAACCTGGCGTTCGGCACCGTGTGTCGAGTTGGTCGACGGTTCCCCACCATGGCCCCGCGCATCGCCAAGTTGATCACCTCCAGCGCCGGCGAACGAGAGCTCGTCGATCGCAGCGACCGCGTGTTCTGCAGCCCGCGCAAGGTGCGTTTCGTCGAGATGGAGTACGGCATCCCGCGCGCGGCGGTGCCCGAAGCGTTGCGCCGGATACTGGCGCTGATCGAAACGCTGCCGTTCCCGCCGCTGTTTCCGATCGAGGTGCGCACGTCGGCAGCCGATGACATTCCGCTGTCGACGGCGAGCGATCGCGACGCCGGGTGGATCGCCGTGCACCAGTACGTCGGCGCCCCCTACGAGGCGTACTTCCAAGGCGTCGAGTCGATCATGGACGACTACGCCGGCCGCCCTCACTGGGGCAAGATGCACTACCAGTCGGCGGCGACGCTCGCCCCTCGCTACCCCGAGTGGGACACGTTCGGGTCGTGGCGTGACAAGCTCGACCCGGCGCGCACGTTCGCCAACCCGTACCTCAACCGCGTCCTGTAACCACCCTTACAGCTGGCGGGCCACTTCGCCGTAGCGCTCGAAGTGGTGCGGGTCGAATGCGGGGCTGTACATCACCAGCCGCTCGATCGTGTCCGCATACTTGGCGCGCAACGCGTCGGCCAGTCCGTCCCAGGTCGACTCCGTGCAGAACACCGCGAGGTGCTCATCGGTGAGCTGTCGGGCCATGCCGGCGAAGTCGCCGGCCTTCTGCCGTTCGCGGATGCGTGCCGTCGTTCCTTCGAACCCCGCCTCGTCCCAGACGAACGCATAATTCGGTGTCGATCCGTAGAACGACAACGACGCCCGGGCGGCCTCGCGCCCGCGTGCGATCTCTTCGTCGGTATCGCCGACGATCGTCGTGACCGGCAAGATCAGCGCGATGTCGTTGGGGTTGCGGCCCGCCGCCTCGGCCCCGGCGGCCCGTTGCGGCAACACGTGGCGTTCGATGTAGCCCGGCTCGGCGATCGGATGGAGGTGGATACCATCGGCGTCCTCGCCCGCCATGCGCAACATCCACGGGTTGACCGCGGCAATGTCGACCTTCGGGTCGGGGGCGTCGATCGGACCCGGGCTCCACTGCGGCGACATGAACGTCAGCTCGTAGAACTCGCCTCGATAGTCGAGCGGCTCGCCGCGGAACGCGGCGAAGCTCGCCTTCACCGCCCGCACGTAGTCGCGTAAGCGTGGACCGGGTTGGGTGAACTCCATGCCGAAGCGGCGCACCACGTGCGTCTTGACCTGCGTGCCAAGCCCGAGGCGGAAGCCGCCGCGGGTGAGTTCCTGCAGCTCCCAGGCGGTTTGCGCAGTAACCATCGGGCTGCGCGGAAACGCCACGGCAATCCCGGTCGAATACGCCAGCGAGGGCTCCGCCAGCGCAGCTGCGGTCACCGAGGTGTACACGCTGCGCCCGCCTTCGGTCAGCAACATCCCGTCGAATCCCGCGTCCGTCGTGCGCGTCGCGGCCGGCCCCATCTCGGCCAGCGAACGGGGCATCGTCATCACATCGACTTGCATTGCCGCCAACGTAATCTCGCACGATGCATCGATTGGCCGAGCTGTTGGCCGCCGCCACGGCGGGCCGCTTTCCGCCAATCGATGGTGCGGTCGAGTTCCTGCCGCCCGACGACGCTGGCGCCTGCGCCGCAGTCGAATTCACCGGCCACGCCGTCGCCCTCACCGGGCGAGACCCAGCGACGCTGATCGCGCAGGGCGCTGACGGCTTCGGCGGCGTCTCCCATCCAGCGGTGGTGTCGGCGATGGCGGGCGAAGAGTTTCACATTGGCACCCACGACGCGTTCTTGCTGTCGTTCGGCACCGGCAACGCGATGCTCGACGAGCGTGACGACCTGGAGGAACACCCACGGGTACAACGCGCTCGCCATCACCGGCGCGATGTGCGCGTGCTCGGCGACGATGCCGGCCTGGCCACGTTGGGCCACGGACTCGTCGATCGTGTAGAGCTGTCGATCGAACGCTTCACCGGCGCCCCGTCGGGCACCGGTGCCCGGTTGATCGCTGGTGGCCTGGGCGCAGTGCCCTTGGGTCAGCCCGTGTGGGCCCAGGTGGCGCCCGGCAATGCTGCATCGTTGCGTGCTTTTTTGCGCGCCGGCTTCACGCCCATCGGCTCCGAGATCCTGCTCACCCCCTACTGAACACACCCACCGATCACTCTCGGCTGTAGGCACCGTCCCACCGAAATTCGGGGCCGATCCGGCGCCGCGCGCCGGATTTCGTGACAATTTCGGCGGGCCAGGTCGACATCGAATCGTCATCTCGATGCGCGCGTGGCTGACACATCGTTCAGATAGACCTCACCGCTGCGTTCGACGTCCTCCACCGTCGAACGCAGGCGACGATGCACAGTGATCTGATCATCCGCGGCGGCACGATCGTTGACGGCACCGGTGCGGTGCCGTTCGTCGGCGACGTCTCCGTGGTCGGCGACCGTATCGTTGAAGTGGTCAGCCACGACGACGGTGGTATCGACAGTTCGGCGCACCGGGAGCTCGAGGCCGAGGGCCGCGTCGTCACGCCTGGATTCGTTGATTCGCACAGCCAGCTCGACGTGCATCTCGACTGGGACCCACATGCCACGCCGAGCTCGTGGCATGGCGTCACCAGTGTGGTCATCGGCAACTGCGGCCTCAGCCTCGGGCCATGTCGACCGAGTGATCGCCCACGACTGGCCACGACGATCGCCGACGTCACCGGGGTCGCCGAGTCGACCACGCTCGACGTCCCGGCGTGGGACTGGGAAACGTATGAGGAGTACGCCGCGTCAATCGACCGGCGATCCGCGGCCGTGAACACCGGGGGGCTGGTCGGCGAGCGCACGCTGCGGCTGTACGCGATGGGAGAGCGCGCCGCGACGAACACGGCCCTCACCGCTGACGATGTCGCGGCGATCGGCGAGTTGGCCGGTGCCGCGCTACGTGCCGGCGCGCTCGGGGTCTCGATCGACCGTCGCCGGTCGACGTCACCCGATGACACCGATTCCGAACTCGGGCCGATCGCCGACGCGCTGGCCCGCCGCGGCGCTGGGGTGATCGCGGCTACGTCGCGTGCCGACGATCACGAGTCGTGGGCCGAGGAACTCACCGCGCTCGCCGCGCTGGCCCGGCGCAGCGGTCGGCCCACCTGCTTCGAGATGACGTCGTTCGGTCACGACGTCGATCGGGACATGCTCGACACGGTGCGCGCCCATCGGCGGGCCGGCGTCGACCTCCGCCCGCAAACCCTCGCCCGCCCGACTGGCACGTTGTACGGACTCGACACCCGGACGCCGTTCGACGCCGCACCGACATGGCTACGCCTCGGCAGCGAAGGCAACGGGCGCCGCCTGCAGATGTTGCGTGACAGCAGCTATCGCCAAGCGCTCATCGCCGAAGCCGATGTGCACGGCGCGTCGGTGGCGCTCGATGAGCTGTTCGTGATGCTGCCCGACGACGAGGCCCGCTACGACAACGACCCGCTTCGTTCGCTGGCGGCGATCGCCGACTCCCGCGGCGTGAGCCCTGCAGCGGCGTTCATCGAGCTCGTGCTCGAGACCGACGCACACGTCGTCGCCCACGCACCGCACCAACGCGATCTTGCAACGATCGCGGAGCTGCTCGACGAGCCAGCGGTGGTGCTCGGCCTCGCCGACACGGGCGCAGACCTCGAGCAGATCGCCGATGCCAGCCAACCGACGTTCCTCTTGTCGTACTGGGTGCACGAGCGGCAGCGGTGGCCGATCGAGGAGGCCGTGCGTCGACTGACGTCGGATGCGGCCGACCTCTTTGGTCTTGCCGATCGCGGCCGGCTGCGCGCCGGCGCCTTCGCTGACATCAACGTGATCGACATGCCCTCGCTCACGCTGCCGATCCCCGAGTTCGTGCGCGACCTGCCGGATGGCGCTGGCCGATACGTGCAACGGGCAATGGGCTACGACGCAACGATCATCAATGGCGTATTCGTCGCCGAGTTCGGCGAGCCGACCGGGCTCCTTCCTGGCCGTCATCTCCGCTCCGCCTGACGATCAGCAGCGCCGCTACCTTCGGGTGATGACCGCAGACGCCATTCCCGCGCTGGACCGCGAGATCGTGCGTGCCGGCGATTTGATCGCCTCGTTCGATTCCGACGAGTGGCGCGCGGCGTCGGGCTGCGACGGCTGGCAGGTGCGCGACGTGGTCCTGCACATGGCGGCGGTGTTCCAACAAATCGCCGATCCGGAATCGCTCGACGCGGCCATGACGGGCGATACCGAGGCCGACGCCAACGCGGTCGTCGCCGGACGACACGAGTGGAACGATGAGCGGGTGGCTGCGGCGTACACCGAGTGGTCGCCCAAGGGGGCTGCTGCCTTGGCGGCGCTGCAAGACCCGGCGATGGCCGACGCGGTGGTGCCGATGAGTGATCTGGGCACCCACCCACTGCATCTGCTGGCCAATGCCATCGTCTTCGATCACTACTGTCACCTGCGCCACGACATCGGCGCCGCGATCGACCGCGCTGCCGATCTGCCCCGCGACGACGACACGCTCCGGGCCTCGCTGGTGTGGATGCTCGCCGGGCTACCGCAGATGAACGCAGCTGCCTTGGCTGCAGCGCCCGCCCAACCGATCAACCTCGTGTTCGACGGTCCCGCAGCGAGTACCTGGACCCTCGCCCCTGGCACCGATGGATGGACGGTCGTGGAAACGGCCACCGACGAGGCACCGGTGGTGCGCTCCACCGCCCACGACTTCGTCTCGTGGGCCACGCAACGAGGTGCATGGCGAGACCTGACCACCGGTGACCTCGACTCGCCTGGCGTGGCCGACGTGCTCGATGCGATCAACGTGACTTGAGTCGGCGTCGGAGCTCGACGTACACCTCGGGGCCGGTGATCTGTTCGAGTTCGTCGCGCAGTGAGTCGATCACCGGTTCGTCGCCGACGTAGCCCTCACCACCGTCGGCGCGCTCGGTGCAACACCACGCCATCGTCTCGCCGTGGCGACCCCACTGGGCGCGCCCCCACCGGCTCACCGTGGCCGACTCGCGCGCGTCGTCGATCGGTTGGAAGTCGACGTGGAGTGGGAGCTGCCAACACACCGAAGGTTTCCAGTCGATCGGCCGCTCGCCGGCATCGAGCGCGGCGAGATGCAGCGCGCAGCCCGACCCTCCGGCAAACCCCGGCCGGTTGAGGAACACGCAGGCACCGTCGACCACGCGAGTGTGGGTGCGTTCGGCATCGCCGAAGACACCAGCCATGCGGGCGGTATCGCGGAACTGGAAGCGCTCGTCGGGGATCATCTCGGCGAACGCGGCGATGGTCATCGCCTCGGCCTGGCCCTCGTCGCCGTCGCCGAAGTGGGCACCGAGCGAGCAGCATCCCTGACCGAGTTCGGTGGCGTCGCGATCGAGGATGCCCTTGCAACCGTCACCGAAACGGCAGGTCCAGTTGGAGTTCAGGAACTCGCGATCGAAACGCCACACCGTTGGGCCGTCGTCGATCGCGACCACCTCTTCTGGCGGCTCGGCAGCGCTCATCGCTCGATGAAGCGTACGATCCGGCCGGATCGGCCGATGTCGGTGTCGTCCGCTTCATCCCCATCGTCGGACGTGGCCAGTGGGACGGCGACGAGTCGGTTGCCGTCCTCGATCACCGCAATCGCGCCGTCGGGCGACATCGCTTGCACCTCGCCGGTCGGCGCGAGATCGGTCACCGCGTCGACGGTCAGGTACTGGGTGCCCTGATCGGTGGTGATGAGCGCGGCGCAGCCATCCGCCGAGGCCACCGCGGGGACCGTGCCGAGCGCCTCCGCGACCACGTCGCCGGTGGACATGTCGACGAGCACGATCTCACCGGGCGGATCGCGATCGACGATCAAGCACGTTGCCCGGTGCGGCGCGTTGGTGTCCAGGCCGAAGGTGGTTGGTTGCGCACCGGCCACTTGTCCAACGATCGACGGGCTGGGGTCAACGATGCCCACGCCGTCGGCTCCCTGCACGATCAACCGGTCGCCGGTGACGCTCACGTTGCCGGTAGCGATGGCGCCGATCGCCATCGTCTCAGCGCTCTCGGCCTCGTCGTCGTCGAACCCGAGTGCGAGGATCTCACCCTCGACCGATACGAGGACGATGCCGTCGTCGGCGACCATCGCGGCGCGGACGGCGGGTGTGCGCGCGGCGGTGACTGGCGTGCCGTCGTGGCGGAACACACTGATCGTGGCGTCGGAGCCGACATTCTGCGTCGTGACGACCACGTCCGAACCGATCGCCAGCGCGAGGCCGGGAAAGAACGACGGCTCGTCGCGATCGAACGACCACAACACGCTCTGAAAGTTGCCGGCATCGGTGACCAACACGTTGCGGCCACTCGGATCGGCGCGAGTCTGTGTGGTGTCGTAGCGGGCCCCGGCCACCGAGGTCACATCGTCGGTGTCGAGCACGTCGCCGGTCGGTCCGTGCACCATCACGAGACGCTCGGCATCGGCCGACCCGGCGATGATCGTGTTGGCGCTGCCCGGTGCGCGTACGAGCGGCGCCGTGCCAGAGGCGAACTCGACCTCGACCGGCTCGTCGTCGCTGTCGACGTCGACGATCGCGGCCCGCTCGTCGTCGCGCACGATCAGCGTGGCGCCAGCAACGTCAGCCTCGACCGGTGCGCGCACCCCGGTGGTCCGCCGGTCGAGTTCGCTCCCGTCCTCGTCGAGGAGCACCACGTCGTCGGTGCGTTCATCGACCAGCACAAACGTGTCCCACTCGGCGTCGACTGCACCCGACGAGGTCGATCCACCGCCGCTGTCGTCGCCGATCAACTGCCCAACCACGATTGCTCCGGCGGCGACCACGGCGACAGCGCCGAGCACGGCGATCGCTCGCCGGGCCAGATAGTTCGGCCCCCCGCTCGACCGATCCGCTCCGTCGGTCGGATCGTCGACCGCCCCTGCGTCGTCGAGGGGTGGAGAGCCCGGCACCATCGCCGCTGATCGTAGGCCCACTATCGTCGCTCCCGATGGAGTTCTCGTGTCCTCGATGCTCGACCGCCGTCGACGAGGAGTTCTATGGCCCCTGCGATCAGTGCCGCGGCCAGCTTCGAGCGACCTATCAGCAGGAACGCCGCCTGGTGGCGGTGAAGGAGTACGAGCCGAAGATGAACGTGACGCCGAACGCTGTCGCGCTCAAAGACGACTGAACCGCACAACTCGCTTCGCTCTCGCCGCCGATGCGGTCAAGCTGGAGGGGTGAGCTTCCACATCCGCCCGACCGTCGATGACGATCTCGATGCGGTCCTCGACGTTGTCCAGGAACAGGACGTGCGCTGGTGGGGTCAGGTGGAGATCGACCAGGAAGAGTTCGATCAATCGCTCGACCAGGTGCGACGGGCGGTGGGCAGCATCGCAGCGGGCAGTCGCGTCGCCACCGTCGACGATGCGGTGGTGGCGTTCGCTGCCCGCCTCGGCCACGGACACACGTTGCTCGCCGGCCGCGGAGAGCACGACGAGGCGCGCTTCGCGTTGGTCGATTGGCTGCTCGACGACAACGACGCGTCGATCGACGCCACGCCGATCGACGTGGCGCTCGTGACCGCGCTCGAAAAGCGAGGTCTCATCCATCACCGATCGAGCTTTGAACTCGAGCGGAGTCTGCCGATCGACGACCTCGCGGATGTCGGCGCGCCGACCGACGTGCGCTTTGCCCCGTTCGACGTGGCGCAGCGCGCCGACGTGTACCGCACGATCTACTCGGTATGGACCGACGTCGAGGGCCACACCGACCGAGACTTCGACGAGTGGTTCGACCTTGTGGTCGATTACCCGTCGTTCGATCCGCGCATCAACGTCGTGGCTGAGCGCGCCGGTGAGGTCGTCGGAGCAGCGATGTGTCGCCTATATCCAGGGCCGACCGGATGGGTCTCGCAGCTCGCTGTCGCCGGCGCCGCCCAAGGTGGTGGCATCGGCCGCGCCCTCCTCGTCGAGGCGTTCCGCCAGATGGTCGCGCATCACGAAGTGACCATCCTCGGGCTCGGCGCAGAAGCGCAAAACGCGGCTGCGCTTGGTCTGTACCGCAGCGTGGGGCTCGAGGTCACGCGCGAGTGGCGGTACTACACACGCCGACCACGAGAGGCGTCGGCCGAGACCCGATAACCTTGTACCGTCCTGTTCGCGGGATCCCTTCGGGGACGTAGCTCAGCTGGCTAGAGCACCTGCTTTGCAAGCAGGGGGTCGTGGGTTCGAGTCCCATCGTCTCCACAGTCAAGTCACGTCATCGATCGGCGTGCCTGGGCAGGCGTGTCCGGAGGTTGCTCGGTCCTGATTCGAGGAGTGCCATCGGGCGTACCGGTGAATCTCCACACGCGAGTCGGCGGTTTCGGTGTGGCCGATCACACGAGCGCGCGGTATGAGTTGGGGCGAAAGTCCGTTGCTGCCGCTTCGTCGTAGTAGCGAACCGTTGTGCTCCTCGGCGGTGCGATGTCGTCGATCGCGGCGAGGTCTGAGACGTCGAGTTCGATCTCTGTAGCGCCGAGATTGTCGACGAGCTGCTCGAACGTGTGTGGCCCGATGATCGGCGCGGTGATCCCGGATTGCGCGGAACACCACGCAAGCGCAACCTGCGACACCGTGGCGCTCTTTGACGCAGCGATCTCCCGCAAGAGGTCGATGACGTTCCACGCGTGCGGTGTTGCCCGGCGGTCGAGGTTGTCTCGGCCATCCTGCCAACGGCCGTCTTGTGGACCGCCGTCTCGGTCATACTTGCCGCTCAGCAGTCCGCCGCACAGCGGACCCCACGGAATCACGCCAAGCCCGAACGACGCACATGCGGGAATCACTTCTCGTTCGGCGGTTCGATCGAGAACGTTGTACGCGGGTTGTTCGCAGACGAGACGGTTCAAGCCGAACTCCTTGGCCACCCAGAGCGATTCGACGATCCGCCAACCAGGCAGCATGCTCGCGCCGATGTAGCGGATCTTGCCGGCGCGAATGAGGTCGTCGAGGGCGCGCAGGGTCTCGTCGATGGGCACGGTGGACGGGCCGCGATGCATTTGATACAAGTCGATGTGATCGGTGCGCAGCCGTCGTAGTGATGCCTCGCAGGCGCGTACTACATGACGGCGACTCACACCCCGCGCGTTGATGTCGTCGCCTTGCGGGAAGTTGAACTTGGTGGCCAGCACGATGTTGTCGCGCTGGCCGTTGCGGGCGAGCGCTTCGCCGACGATGCGTTCGCTCTCGTTGGCGTTGTAGATGTCGGCGGTGTCGATGAAGTTGATGCCGGTGTCGACCGCATGGTCGATCACTTTGATCGACTCCACTTCGTCGGACTTGCCGCCGAACATCATCGTGCCGAGGCAGAGGTTGCTGACGCGGACGCCGGTGCGGCCGAGTCGACGGTATTGGATCATGACGATGTGCCGTTCGCGGTCGGGGAGGACTCGAGTTGGAGGTATGCCTGCGCCGACCGCAGTGCCTGAGCGATCCAGGTGTCGTCGGTTCGTTCGCCGAGTCCGGTCGTTCGGGCCAGCGGATCCAGCCGGAACTTGAGCATGGCGGCGAGCTGGTCGACAACGAAGTCGATGGCGAGTGCGGCGTCGGGGTGGGCGATCTCGGCGCGACGGGCGTGCAGCAGGCCGGTCAGGCCCGTGTCGATCTGGCCGTACAGCTTGGCGAGCCGTTCGCGCATGACCGGGTCGGTGCGTGCGGTCTCGTCGCTCAGTCGTTTGAATGCCCGTTGCGTGCGTCCGGTCGCCAGCGAGAACTCGAGGTAGCCGTGGAGCACATCGCTGATCGTGGCGCCATCCCATCGGCCCGGGTCGACGGCGTCATCGGTCGTCGCTTCGAGCTCGCCACACATCCGGTCGAAGAGTGCATAGACGAGCGCTTGTTTGTCCCGGAAGTGGTGGTACACGGAGCCGACCGACGAGCCGGCGCGCTCCGCGATGTCCGAGATCGACGTGCCCCCCACGCCATGTAGCGCAAAGAGCTCTTCAGCGGCGTCGAGGAGTGCTCGCTGGGTGTTGCGGCTGCGGTCTTGTTGGCCGTCGCGAACCCAGTGCAGGTCGGACGTCCAGCGGTTCTGTCGAGTCGTCACGTCACCGGTGGTCGGCGACCATTTGTTCGGTCGCGCGCCAGAGCCGCGCTGCGTTGGTGGGATCGATCGCATAGGAGCGCACACCCGTCGGCGCATTGTCTTCGTCGTCGACGCCAGAGACCTGGCAGTTCTCGAGATACAGGCCGCCGCGATCACCGAGTTCGGGAGCGGTGGCGGCGTACACCGCGGTCGACGCACCCGCTTCGACTGTCTTGATGTGAAAGCGGCCGCCGGTTGCTCGTTTGCGTACCTGTTTGTAGTCGTCGGGCTCGAGATGGCGTGAGACCTCGGTGCGGATGACGCCGGGGTGCAACGCATAGGCGTGCAGCCCCCTGTCGGCGTAGCGCTGCTCGAACTCGACGGCGAAGAGGATGTTGGCGGTCTTCGACTGGCCGTACGAGGAGAACTTGTCGTAGGGCCGATTCTCGAAGTGGATGTCGTCGAAAACGACCGGCGAGAGCTGGTGGCTCCGCGAACTGACTGCGACGACCCGCGCACCGTGCTCGAGCGCTGGAAGCAGCAGCATCGTGAGCAGGAAGTGGCCGACGTGGTTGGTGCCGAACTGGCGCTCGAAACCGTCGCTCGTCGTCTCGTGCGGGCACCCCATCACCCCGGCGTTGTTGACCAGGATGTGCAACGAGCCGTGACGATCGGTGAAGCGTTCGGCGAAGGCGCGCACGCTGAACAGCGAGTCGAGGTGCAGCTCGTCGACCTCCACCGCATCGTTGCCGGTCGACTCCCGGATGTCGTGCGCCACCTCGACTCCCTTGGCCATATCGCGGACCGCCAGCACGACCTCGGCGCCCTTCGACGCGAATGCCCGTGCAGTCTCGGCACCGAGCCCCCCGGACGCTCCGGTGACGACCGCTGTGGTGCCGTGGAGGTCGACCCCGTCGAGTACCTCGTTCGTCGTCGTGTCGATTCCGAAGGTGTTGCGGTCAGTCATCGTTGTGCTCCTCGGTGGGCACCGCGTCGGTGGTGGCAGGTCACGACGATGAGCCTAACCCGAATACGAATTCGAATTCGCAACAGGCGGTGGTGGCACCTCCGGCCGCCCATACCCACCCCGTCGTCATTTTCGTACTTGACAGGAAACGAAAGATGACGAAAGCTACGGGAAGGTAAACGTAAGCGCACGAGGGGATGTCAATGCGCGGGAGCAGCGATGCGACGATGCCGGCGGAACTCCGCCTGCAGCGCATCCAACAGCAGCTGGAGCAGCGCGGATTCGTGCGCGTTCGCGAGCTGGCTGAGGAACTCGGTGTGAGCACCGTGACCGCCCGTGCCGACCTGCAGACGCTCGAGGAACGACAGTGCGCATACCGCGTGCACGGCGGTGCGATGCCCCTCAGCGGGCGCGGTGAGCGAACGTTCGAAGAAGTTGCCACCCAACGCGCCGACGAGAAGCGGGCGGTCGCCGCCGCTGCAGCAACGCTCGTGTCGAGCGGTGAAACGGTCATCCTCGATGTCGGCACGTCGGCCGCAGCGTTGGCCACCGAGTTGGTGGCCCGCCCCGATCTCGACGAGCTCACCATCGTCACCAGCGGTCTCAAGATCGCTCTCGCCCTGGAAGCTGCCCATCCGCGGTTCACGGTTGTTGTCTCGGGCGGCACGTTGCGGCCGAAGCAGCATTCGCTCGTCGATCCGCTGGCCACCGAGATGCTGCAGATGCTCAGTGTCGATACGGCATTTCTCGGTTGTAACGGTGTCTCGGTCGAGTACGGCGTGACCAATCTCAACCTGCCCGAGGCGTCGGTGAAGCGGGCGATGCTCGGCGCGGCGCGGCGCACGGTCGTATTGGCCGACAGTTCGAAGCTCGGCGCCCGGGCGCTGGCTCCCGTGTGCACGCTCGACGACGTCGATGTCCTCGTGACCGACGACGGAGCGGACGAATCAAAGATCGAACAGCTCAAGGCTGCGGGGGTCGACGTCGTCGTCGCCTAACAGCCACCAGATCGCTCGGGCGACCACGCCCGACGGACCGACCTGCGACCGCAGGGAGGGGGAGTGGGGCCGCGAGGCCCGTCACAACGGGCCGCAAGGCTCATCACAAGAGGGAGCACCCAACGTGCACAGGAAGAAAGTGGCCGCCGTCGGCGTCGCCGTCGCAATGGTCGTTGTGGCCGCCTGCGGCGACGATGATGACGACAGCGGCAGCGACACGACTGCGGCAACGACCGAAGCCACCACCGGCGACGACATGGCCGAAGACGAAGCCGACGAAATGGCCGAGGAGGACGAGGCGGAAGCCGAGGGCACCGGCGGCGCCGAAGCGGTCACGCTGCGCTGGCGTACCCGTCCCGACAACGAGAGCGAGGCCAATGCCTACGCTGCGGTGAGCGACACCATCGAGGGGTCGTCCGATTCCGTGGCACTCGAGTACGAGCCGGGCAACTCCGAGGGCTCGCCCTACCAGGACCAGCTCGTCACCGAGATCGCCAATGGCACCGCGCCCGACGTGTTCTGGATCCCGGGCACCGACATCGCCCGGTTCCAGCAAGAAGGACTCATTCTCGACCTGTCGGATCTCGCAGAGGCCGATGGCTTCTCGACCGACGAGTTCTACCCCGAGCCGATGTTCCACCTCACCTACGATCCCGAGACCGGCGGTCCCGGCGACGTGCTGTGGGGTCTGCCGCGCGACGTGTCGACCTTCTCGATGTACCTGAACAACGACCTCATCGCCGAGGCCGGAGCCGACGACCCGCGGGCGCTGGCCGAAGCCGGCGAATGGGACTGGGACGCGTTCGCCGAGGTGGCCACCGCAGTGAGCGACCTCGGTGGCGAGAACACCGGGTTCGGCATGAACAGTTGGTGGGCCAACTACGGCTACTTCATCAACTCCGCTGGCGGCAGCTTCTTCAACGAAGACCGCACCGAGTGTGCGCTCGACACGCCTGAGGCGATTGCCGGTGTCACCCAGATGGTCGACATCTACGACCAGGGCCTCGCCATTGCCTGGGGCGAAGACGCCGAGTTGCCGTACAACGCCGGCACGGTCGGCATGTTCATCAACGGTCGCTGGGCAACCCCGGGCGCCCGCGAGAACGTCGACTTCAACTGGGACGTCGTGCAGCTGCCGACCGGACCCGGTGGTACGCAGGGCAACTGGTTGTTCTGGGGCGCTTACGTGGTCAACGCCGACACCGAGCATCCCGAAGAAGCATGGGACCTCGTGCAGGCGCTGACCTCGGCGGAGACGCAAGCGCAGATCTCTGAGCTGGGAGCCAACATCCCCAGCTTGCAGAGCGATGCGGCGACCGAGGCGTTCCTCACGTTCACCCCACCGGAGAACAACCAGGCGTTCCTCAACGGCCTCAACGACTCGCCGACTGCGGAGGGTCCGTTGTGGGATGGTGACTGGCCGCGTTACGACGAAGTGATGGGGGCCGCCATCACGTCCGTCGTCACCGGTGAGCGCTCCATCGACGACTACGCCGCCAACATCTGCTCCGAGACGGCCGTCGCTTTCGAGTGACCTGACCGTCCCTCGTGGGGGGGCGGCGGCCGCGGGGGCGCCCCCCCCCCGGGGCCCCCGGTGGAGTAGGCCCCCCCCCCAGAGCCCCCCCGCGCCCCCCCCCCCGGGCGCCCCCCCCCCCC
>JBCCVW010000060.1:0-22408 GCA_039194665.1 Actinomycetota bacterium | reverse complement strand
GCCACGGGGTCGCCGGCAGCAGCGTCGTTGATTGCCGCAATCGCTCAGCAGCCCGATTTGGCGACCCGTCAGCTCGAAGCCGACCGCCTGCTCGCCTCGGAGGGCGCCGGTCACATCGTTCACGATCTGCCGATCCGCGCCGACGGTCGGAGCGTGTCGGTCGAGTCGCGACCGTGGCGCCTCGACCCCATTCCATTCGCCGTCGATGGCGAGGAGTTCTCGCACCTCACCGACCGAGTGATCGCCCGAATGGCGATGCTCGAAGCGGTGCTCGACGATCTGTACGGCGATCGCTCCCTGCTCGCCCGGCGCGTCGTCGATCCACACCGCATCTGGTCGAGTCAGCGGTATCGCGTGGCCGCGATCGGGCATCGATTGGGGCCGCGTTGGCTGACCTCGTACGCCGTGGATGTAATCCGCGATCGCGCTGGTGAGTGGCACGTGGTCAAAGACTTCACCGACGCGCCGGCGGGGCTCGGCTACACGATGCTGGGACGCTCGGTGATCGGCAGAGTGCAGCGCGAGGCGATCGCCCATCGGCCACCAGGATCGAGTGTGCGATCGATCGCCACGTTCACCGACCACGTGCGCGACGCACTCGCTGACATCGCCGGCACCGACAGCCCGCGCATCGTCGTGCTGTCCGGCGGGGTCGAACATCGGTCCTTCGTCGGGCAGTCGTACGTCGCCACCGAACTCGGACTGAACCTCGCCGACGGCGCCGATCTGGTCGTGCGCAAACGACGGTTGTGGTTGCGTTCACTCGGCGGGCTCGAGCCGGTCGACGTGCTCTATCGCAGACTGGAGGACGACCGCCTCGATCCGATGGAGGTCAACACCGAGGGCAGCCGCGGGATCCCCGGCGTGCTGCAGGCGGCGCGTGCGGGTGGTGTGCGGTTGGCGAACGCTCACGGTTCGGGGGTGCTGGAAGACCCGGTCCTCGCCGATATGTGGGACGAGGCCGGAGAGTGGGTCGAGTTGCGACGGCCGCGCACGGCGGGCGAACAGATCCCTGATGTCGGGCCACTGCGGCGGCTCGACGCCGCTGCGCGCGGTGGCTTCGTCGCCGATCTGGTCCCCGGCTTCGACGGAACGGGAGTGGTCGATCGGCCCGTAGTGATGCGCTTGCAGGTGGTCGCAGGCGACCGCGGTGTCGAAGTGATGCAGGGGGGGAGTGCCCGCGTGCTCGCCACTGGCGACGATCCCGGCGTGCCAACCTCGGCGACCGCGAAGGATGTCTGGGTGGTCGGCGGCACGGTGGCCCCGCCGCGGCTGGTGCGTCGTCGGCCGCTGCCGCAGGTGGACTTGCTCACCTCGGTGCCGACGCGCGCTGCCGAGGCGCTGTACTGGTCGGGGCGGGCGATGGAACGGGGTGCGTTCATCGCTCGCTCGCTCGATGTCGTTCTCGACCGCACGTCGGGTGTTGTCGACGCGCCGACGGCTGAACCGTGGGTCGGTACGTCGCTCGACATGGTGGCCACCATCGCCGGAAACGCCGCCACGGTGCGCGACGAGTGGACCACCACGATGGCCGTAGGGGAGACGTTGGCGGCGCTCGCGCAGCAGCTCGGGTCGTTGCTCGCGGAAGTGTCGTCGGTGCGCGAGTACTTCTCGACGACCGCAGGACGGGCTTTTGCTCGCCTGGCCAGTACCCGCGCCACGTTGCAAGACATCGTCGAAGCGCGGGTCGAGCACAACGAGTGGGCCGACCCGGCCGGACTCGATGCCGACGTGCTCGATGCTGTGCTGATCGACCTTGCGTCGCTGGAGGGGCTGTGGAGCGAGTCGATCGTGCGCGGCCCGGCATGGCGCTTCGGCGAGATCGGACGGCGGGTCGAGCGCGTGTTCGGGGTGATCGATGCGGTGCGCGGCGCATTCATGCGGCGCGTCGGTGCAGCCTGGCCGTTCGATCATGTGGGCGACGCCCAGCTGGCCGACTACGACCGCCGCCGATTGGTCGAATTGATTCTGGCGGTGAACGAGAGTCTGGTGGCCTACCGGCGACGGCACCGCTCCGACGTCGACCTCTCGCTCGCAGCGCGGCTGATCGTCGCCGATGAGCGCAACCCGCGCGCCGCCGCCGCCGCGCTGCGCGTCATCGAGCACGAATCGATCCAGCTCGGCTGGGACGACGGCGCCCGACTAGCGCGCGACGGCATGGCGATTCTCGGCCGCAGCGAGTATGACGACGTCGAGGGCATCGCGGCAACCCTCGACGATCTCTGGGGGGTATGCGATCGCATCGCCCGGCTCGTGGTGACGACGCACCTGGTGACGCCGGTCGACCCGCGGCCCATGGGCTGGCGGTCGGCGTGATGCGGCGCTACCGCGTCGTCCACCGCACCGAGTACCACTACGGCGCAACGATGGTCGACGGGTACAGCGTTGCCCACCTGCTCCCGCGTGGGACGCCATCGCAGGAGGTGCGGGCGAGCGCAGTGATCAGCGATCCGGTGGGCGATGAGATCGACGAGTCGACCGATGCGTTTGGCAATCGAGTGCTCCAGCTCGGGATTCACCAGCCCCACGAACGGTTGGCGGTTGTCGGGCAGAGCGAGGTCGAGGTCCGACGCCAGGAGCTGCCGCGCCGGCCGACCGCGTGGGAGCGTGTTGGCGCGCAGATCGATGGGATGCGCGGTGCCCTGGTAGGCGACGTGTTGCCGTTTACCGCATCGTCGCGGTTCGTCACCGTGAACGAGCACCGGGCACTGCTCGCGGGCCTCGCAGACGAAGCGTTTCTCCCGAACCGCCCAATTGTGGAGGCCTGCGCAGCGCTATCGACGTCGATTTTCGAACGGTTCGTGTTCGATCCCTCGTTCACCGAAGTGAGCACACCGCTCGACGATGTGATCGCCAGCGGCCGTGGGGTGTGTCAGGACTTCGCCCATCTCGCCGTGGGGGCCGTGCGTTCGCTCGGTCTTGCGGCGCGTTATGTGAGCGGGTACATCGAGACGGACCCGCCGCCGGGGGAGCCCAAGGTGTTCGGGGCCGATGCCTCGCATGCGTGGTGCTCGGTGTGGATTCCAGATCACGGATGGCTCGACATCGATCCGACCAACGGGATCATCGCTCCGGATCGCCACGTGACGGTCGGGTGGGGCCGGGACTATGCCGATGTGGCGCCCGTGCGTGGGGTCGTGATCGGCCCGTCGTCGACGCAACAACTCACCGTGTCGGTCGACGTCAGCCGAGTCTGACGTCCATCAACACGTCAGCCGAGTCTGACGTCCATCAACACGTCAGCCGAGTCTGACGTCGATCAACACGTCACCCAGGGGGTGTGACCAATCAGCACGACGGAATCGGAAACGATCCGGCAGCATGGGACCTCGTGAGTAACGGCGCCCCTCCGCAACGGCTGATCACCGTGCCCTTCGTGATCGTCACCGCTGCGGCGTCGTTGTTCTTCGTGTACATCGGGATGTTGATCCCGCTGATCCCGCTGTTCATCGAAGGGCCGCTCGGCGGGGGAGAGTTCGGCATCGGCTTGACCGTGGCGGTGTTCGCCATCTCGGCGATTGCCGTCCGGCCGTGGATCGGTCAGTTCGCTGATCGATTCGGTCGTCGCAAGTTGATCATGGTCGGCGCGGTCGTCGCTGCTGCCGGCGGCGGCCTGTCCGGTCAGGTGGAAGTGCTCCCCCTCTTGTTGGGGCTCCGGGCGCTGACGGGCATCGGTGAGGCGGCGGTGTTTGTCGGGGCGGCCACGTTGATTGCGGATCTCTCGCCACCGGACCGCCGAGCCGAGTCGGCCAGCTACTTCTCGGTCGCCGTGTTCGGGGGAATCGGGATCGGTCCGGTGCTCGGCGAATGGGTGCTCGGCGACGATCAGTTCGGGCGGGCTTTTGCCATCGCCGCGCTGTTCTCGCTGGGTGCTGCGTTCGTGGCGGCGCTCCTGCCGAGGCGCGTGCCGAGGACCGAACCGAGCGCTGCGCCGCGTCGGGGCCTGGCCCGCTGGCTGCACCCCGCCGCGGTGTGGTCCGGGATCGTGCTGGCGTGTGGTGTGGTGGCGTTCACGTCGTTCACGGCGTTTCTTCCCGACTACGCCCGCACCGTGGGGATGAGCGGGGCGGGTGCGTTGTTTGCGACGTACTCGGCGGTGACGTTGTTGGTGCGCGTCTTCGGTGCTCGCTTGCCGGAACGGATCGGTCCTCGCCGGATGGTCACGATCGGACTTGGCTGTCTGATGACCGGGATGCTCTTGCTCGCTCTCGTTCCTCGAATCCCTGCGTTGTGGGTCGCCGCAGTGGTGATGGGTCTCGGTATTGCGTTCAACTACCCGTCGCTGTTGGCACTCACCGTCAATCGGGTCAGCGAAGACGAGCGTGCGGCGGCGGTGAGTTCGTTTACGATGTTCTTCGAGATCGGCTCGGTCGCCGGTGGCCTGTTCATCGGCGCGTTGGCCCAGGTGATCGGCAAGCAGTACTCGTTCTTCGCCGGCGCGGCGAGCGCCATGATCGGTCTGTGGGTATTGCGCACGCACGTGGTGCCCCTGCGTTCTGGGGGCGGCGGCGCCGACGCACCACCGAGTGTCGATCCCATGGCCCGCCCCGTCGCCGGCGACTGAAACGACGAGCCGTCTTCCCGTCCGATTTCCGCTCGTTTCTCGTTGCACCGTCCGGCAGGATGGCATCGTGATCCTCGATCCAGAGCGCTGCTACGCCGCGGTGCAGAGTCGTGACCGTCGTTTCGACGGCCGATTCGTCACTGCGGTCCGCACGACCGGGATCTATTGCCGGCCGAGTTGCCCGGCGATCACGCCCAAGCGGGGCAACGTCGAGTTTCATCTCACTGCTGCTGCCGCCCAACAGCGCGGCTTTCGTGCGTGCAAACGGTGTGCGCCCGACGCCACTCCAGGGTCACCCGAGTGGAACACTCGCCAAGATGTCGTCGGTCGAGCAATGCGGTTGATCGCTGACGGCGAGGTCGATCGCGTGGGGGTGTCCGGACTGGCCCGCCATGTGGGCTACAGCGAACGGCACCTGACTCGCTTGTTCGCCGACGAGCTCGGAGCGGGACCGCTGGCGGTGGCCCGTGCCCACCGCGCGCACACGGCGCGGGTGCTCGTGCAAACGACCGACCTGTCGTTCACCGACGTGGCCTTCGCCGCCGGGTTTGGCAGCGTGCGTCAGTTCAACGACACCGTCCGCGAGGTGTACGCCTCGACGCCGCGCGAGCTTCGTCGCGCCGCGCCGGGTCACGCTGACCTTGCGTCGACCGGCGCCGTACGTCTCCGCCTGCCCACCCGCGCACCGCACCCGATTGCCGCGTCGCTCGACTTCGTCGCCGCGCGCGCCATCCCAGGGCTCGAGTGGTGGGATGGCCTGACCTACAAGCGAACGCTTCGACTTCCCGGAGGGCACGGGGTCGTGGCGCTGCGCGCCGGCGAGTCGGACGACTATGTCGACGCACTGCTCACTCTCGAATCGTGGAGCGACTTGCCTGCCGCAGTCGAGCGGATCAGACGGTTGCTCGACCTCGACGCCGACCCGACTGCGGTCGACGCACACCTGGCCGTCGATCCGCTGTTGGCGCCGTGGATCGACGCGACCCCCGGCCGCCGTGCCGTCGGCAGCGTCGATCCCTTCGAGACGGCAGTCCGGGCGATCATCGGTCAACAAGTCTCCGTCGCCGGAGCGCGCACGGTGGCCGGTCGGCTCGTGGCCCACGCTGGCGAACCGCTGCGCATCGCCGACGATGCGCTCGAGTTCGTGTTCCCTGCGCCCGCTGCGCTCTCCGAACACGCCGATGACCCCGCTGGGTTCCCCATGCCGGCGTCGCGCCGTGCGACGATCGGGCGACTTGCCGCTGCGCTCGACGCGGGCGAGGTCGCTCTCGATGTCGGTGCGTCGCCGAGCACTGTTCGCCGACAACTACTGGGTCTTCGTGGCATCGGCCCGTGGACCGCCGACTACGTGATCATGCGCGGGCTCGGCCATCCGGACGTACTCCTCGACTCCGATTTGATCATCAGGCGCGTGCTCGACACACACAACGCGTGCCCGGCGACGTGGTCGCCGTGGTCGTCGTACGCCACTCACCACCTGTGGGCCAACCACACGCCAGCACCTGCCCACCCGTCCGTCCACCCGCCTGCCCAGCATCCAGATCGAAACGGAGCGCGCTCATGACCTCATCAACGAACACATCACTGTTGACCGCGGCAACGACCGAGTCGCCGGTCGGCGAGCTGACGATCGTCGCTTCCGACGAGGGACTCGTTGCCATCTTGTGGGATGACGACGACTTTGCGCGCTGCGGGCTCAGCGCCGACGACGTCACGGGGGATGTCACGGCCGACGCGCACGAGCTGATCGACCGGGCTCGTGAGCAGTTGGCCGAGTACTTCGCCGGCGAACGGACCGAGTTCGACGTGCCACTCGATCCACGCGGGACCGACTTCCAGCTCGCTGCCTGGGCGGCGTTGCGGACCATCCCGTTCGGCTCGACTGCGACCTATGGCGCCCAGGCGCGTGCGATGGGCGACGCCAACAAGGCGCGCGCCGTCGGCGCCGCGAACGGCAAGAATCCGCTGTCGATCGTGGTGCCCTGCCATCGCGTCGTCGGCGCCGACGGTTCGTTGACCGGGTTCGCCGGCGGCGTCGACACCAAGGCGTGGCTCCTCGACCACGAACGTGTGGTGCTCAGCCGCCACGACTGATCGAACGATTGTGACAGTCGGGGTCAGACCCCAACTGTCACATGCTCGGCGCGTGTGGTCAGCGTTTGCGGCGGTCGGCTTGCGATTGGGCGCGGCGAGCCCGTTCGGCGTCCTTCTTGGCCTTGCGCGCCTCTGCCCGCTTGGCGCGCAGCTCCGCCTGCTCGTCTGCGCTGCGTTTGCTCGTATCGATGAGCGGAGCGCGTTGGGCTTGTTCCACCTTGGGCAGCTGCACCGTCTCGTCGGTCTTGAGTAGGTCGCGAATGATCGCCGACGCCGGCGCCTCGCCGGCAACGGTCGATGCGAGCATGATACGAGTCGCCGCCACGCCGTGGCGCTCGACGATGCCGGGGAGGACCTCGCGCAACTGGTCGCTCGACGGATTGTCGGCGTGATCGCCGAGCTGCTCGATGCAGTCGGCAAGACAGGCATCGGTCACCACGGCGGCGATCGCTTCCATACCGCCGTCGATCCGTCCGGCGCGCACACCCTCGCGCACGCCATCGACCGTGATCTCGTCGACGAGGGAGGCCACACCGTCGCGGTGGTCGTCGTCGAGCGCATCGAGCAGCGCCGACAGTTCGTCATCGGTCGCCGCCTTGAACGACCGGTCGAGCAGGCCAAGTGCCTGCATCCGGTTCTTCATCTGATTCACGCCCGGCGACGCTACCGTTATGCGATGTCCGAGACCCCCGCAGACCTGGTCGCCACCGTCGCGGCCGAGAAGTACGTGTCGCTCACCACGTTCACCAAGGCAGGCGCCCCGAAACCGACCCCGGTGTGGATCGTCGACCTCGGCGACGGCACCGTCGGGTTCACCACCGATGGTGGTTCGTGGAAGGCCAAGCGCATCAGCGCCACGCCGAACGTCACGCTGCAACCGTGTGACATGCGCGGGAACGTGGCTGACGGTGCCCCCACGTGGGACGCAACCGCCACGCTCGATCCAGCACGCTTCGACGAGGTGCGGGGCAAGGTCGGCAAGAAGTACGGATTGATGGCGACACTGATCGGCCTGCAGTACAAGGTGAAGGGCCTGTTCGGTCGCGCCCCGGCCGAGCAGACCGCCGTCGTCATGACCCTCGCCGACTGAGCGCTTCCCAACCAGCGCCGTCGAGTGAACACGGGGGTGACCTCGGGCTGGCTGCTGCACTAGGGTGAAAGCGCTTACATGCGCGTGCCCGTCACGGGGTATGCGTTCGGGGGAACGAACAGGAGCACTCAATGGCAACCGTCGAGCTCGACAAGGTCAACAAGGTCTACGAAAACGGCTACCACGCCATTCACGACCTCGACATCAGCATCGCCGACCAGGAATTCTTGGTGCTCGTCGGCCCATCGGGCTGCGGCAAGTCCACGGCGTTGCGGATGATCGCCGGGCTGGAAACGATCAGCAGTGGCACGATGTCGATCGGCGACCGTGTGGTCAACGACGTCGAACCGAAAGACCGCGACATCGCCATGGTGTTCCAGAACTATGCGCTGTATCCGCACATGTCGGTGTACGACAACATCGGGTTCGCGCTGAAGCTGTCGAAGGTGCCAAAAGAAGAGATCGATACCCGCGTCCGCAAGGCGGCGTCGATCCTCGAGCTCGAGACCTACCTCGATCGCAAGCCCGGACAGATGTCCGGTGGACAGCGCCAGCGCGTGGCGATGGGTCGGGAGATCGTTCGTCAGCCGGCGGCGTTCCTGATGGACGAGCCACTGTCCAACCTCGACGCCAAGCTGCGCGTGCAGATGCGTGCCGAGATTGCCGCGCTGCAGCGCGAGCTCGCCGTCACCACCGTGTACGTCACCCACGACCAGATCGAGGCGATGACGATGGGCGACCGTGTCGCCGTACTGAAAGATGGCTACCTCCAGCAGGTCGATACCCCGCAGAACCTGTATGACAAGCCCGACAACGTGTTCGTCGCGGCGTTCATCGGCTCGCCCTCGATGAACCTGTACGAGGCATCGCTGCGCGTCGCCGACAACGGCGGCGAGATCTCCATCGGCGGCCAGACGATCGCCCTCTCGCCAAAGTCGCTCGAGGCCCGACCCGCGCTGCGCGGTTACGACGGCAAGACCGTCATCCTCGGGATCCGTCCCGAAGACTTCGAGGATGCCGAATTGGCCAAGGACATTCCCGAATCGCAGCACGTCGACAGCACGCCGACGCTGCTCGAAGCGCTCGGCTCCGAGGTGATGGTGCACTTCAAGCTCGATGCCCCGGTGGTCGACTCCGGCGATCCCGATGCCGTCGAAGACACCAACGCCGAGAGCAATGCGGTCGGACGGTTCGGCCCGCGTACTCGGGTGCGCGCCGGGCAACCGATGAAGGTTGCCGTCAGCAGCGAGAACCTGCACTTCTTCGACGCGCAGTCGCGCGAAGCCATCTGGCAATAGCTCGACGTCGCCCGCGCCAACCGTGAGTCACCCGCGTGCTCGGCCCGGACGCGCTGGTTCGACGAGAGGACGCGCCCGTCAGGCGGTCCAGCGTGGCTTCAAGGCGGCGTGGTCGAGCTGGGGCAAGACGTACTTGGCGACAAGATCGTTTTCGGCGATGTGGGTGTAGCCCGACAGGATGAACGCCGACACGCCGACCTCCATATACGCCCGCAGCTTGGCGACGACCTGATCGGGATCACCGACGATCGCCGCACCCGCGCCGGATCGCGCCCTGCCGACACCGGTCCACAATGCCTCCTCGACGAACCCGTCATCGCTCGACGATTCGCGCAGTTCGTTTTGCCGGGCGACGCCCGCCGATGCGGTATCGAGTGAACGGTTGCGGATCGCTTCGCCCGTGTCGGCATCGAGTTTCGACACGAGCCGGTCGGCCGCGGCGCGTGCTTCGGCCTCGGTCTCGCGGACGATCATGTGGGCGCGCACGCCGTAGAGCAGGTCACGGTCGTACTTCGACCGAGCGAGTTCGGTCATCTCGGTAACGGTGTCGCCGACGTTCGCCACGGTGTCGGGCCAGGTCAGAAAGACGTCGCACTCGGCCGCAGCGACGTCCTTTGCGGCAGGGGAGAATCCACCGAAGTAGAACGGCGGGCATCGCCCATCGACGGTGCGTGCTCGCGGCGGGTCGAGGGTGAGATCGACGAACTCACCCTCGAAGTCGACCGCCTCGCCGTTGAGTAGTTGGCGTAACACTTGCATCCACTCGCGTGTGCGCTGGTAGCGGGGCGCTGAGTCGAGCGTCTCACCGGGAATGTCCGACGAGATGATGTTGATGCACAGCCGGCCACCAGCGAACTGGTCGATCGACGCCAGTTGTCGAGCCAACTGGGGCAGCCACATCTCGCCCATACGCACTGCGAGCAGCAGGTTGATCTGTTCGGTGTGCGTGGCGATCGCTGCAGCGAACGCAGTGGAGTCGATACCGAGCGTGTACCCGGACGGCAGCAGCACGTTGTCGAACCCGTTGCGGTCGGCGGTGCCGACGATCTCGGAGCAGTGTGGCCACGAGCTGGCCAACGACGTGTCGGGGACCCCGAGGAACTCGTAGTCGTCGTCGCACAGCGCGCTGAACCAGGAGATTTCCGGTATGTCCGGAGCGGTGATCGAACTCATGGCAAAGGAACTCCTTCAGAAGCTTGGATGACGGCGTACACGTCCGAGCGGTCCAGGTGGACGTTGAGCGCGCCGGTGCTCGCGGTGATGCGGTCGGGCCGTTGCGATCCGACGATGGCCACGGGACGCGACGGGTGGGCCAGCGCAAAGGCCAAGGCGATGGTGCCGCGGTCGACACCCTCGCGTTCGGCGAGGCCATCGAGCACGGCGAGCAGTTCGCTCGACACGCCGTCGCCGGTCGCCAAACGGCCGCCGGCGAGCGGACTCCATACGAGCGGCGTGACGCCAAGGCGCATGCAGTCGTCGAACGTGCCATCGCGCAGGGGATCGAGGTGGAGCGCTGAGTACTCCGGCTGGTTCGTGAGAATCGGAAACGGGAGGTGGGCGGCGAGCGCAGCGACCTGCGCCGGAGTGTGATTCGACACACCGACCTCGCGAATCTTCCCCTCATCGCGCAGCGCGGTGAGCGTTGCTGCAACCTCGGCGGGATGCGTGAGCATGTCGGGTCGATGGATTTGATACAGATCGATGATTTCGGTGTGCATCCGTCGCAGCGACGCTTCGCATGCGGAGCGGAGGTGCGCCGGGGACGAGTCGTAGGGCACGGGCGGAGTGATGCCGCCCTTTGTGGCGAGCACCATCTCGTCGCGCAGGGACGGTGTTGCCCGCAACACGTCGCCGAGAATCTCCTCCACCCGGCCAAAGCCGGTGCCACCCCAGTCGAGCCCGTACACATCGGCGTTGTCGATCAGCCGCATGCCGGCGCCAAGGGCGATCTCCAGTACTCGTTCGGCGGTCGCAGTGTCCGCGTCGGTGTACCGCCACAGCCCGAACGCCAGCGGGCCGACCTCCCCCAGCGATCCGAGCGAACGGGGAGCAGCATCGACCAATGTCACGTTGATCGACGTTAGCGAAGCGGTGGGCGGCGCCGAACTTCCCACCGCTTCGCTGATCGAGTCGCTGGTCGAGGTGATTACCCCTTCACCGAGCCGGCGAGCATGCCGCGCACGAAGTACCGCTGGAGCGCAAAGAACACCACGAGCGGGATGAACGACTGGACGAATGCCGCCGCCGGCAAGATGTGCTCGTTGCGGCCGAAGTCGCCCGCCAGGTTGGCGATGAGGATCGTTGTCGGATGGGCGTCGGGATTGGAGCCGACCATCGTGTTGGCGATGAGGTAGTCGTTCCAGGTCCACAGGAACTGGAAGATGGCGAAGGCCGCGAGCACCGGTACCGACAGTGGGAGTACCAACCGCCAGAAGATGGTGAAGTGATTCGCTCCGTCGATACGCGCCGCCTCGAACACGTCCTTGGGCAACGAACTGATGTAGTTGTGCAGCAAGAAGATGGCAAACGGCATGGCGAAACCGGTGTGCGTGAGCCACACCGCTGTGGTGTTGCCCGCCAGATCGAAGTCGGGGATCAACGTCACCGTCTTGTCGAGCAGCGGCAGGGTGAACCGCGCTCCGCCGACGTACAGCTGAAGCAACGGGATCAGTGCCACCTGCAACGGAATCGCGAGGAGCGACACCGTGGCGATGAACAGCGCCTTGCGGCCCCGGAAGTCGATCCAGGCGAACCCGTACGCCGCGAAAGCGGCGAAGGCGATCGGGATGATCGTCGCCGGCAACGCGATGGCGAACGAGTTGGCCAACGAGTCCCAGATGCTGTTGCGCGCTCCGAAGATCTGGTCGTAGTTGTCGAGCGTCAGCTCGTCGGGGCGGGTCTTCCACCAACCGGTGGCCAACTGCGCGTCGCGTGTGCGCCACGAGTTGATGAACAGCCCCAGGCTGGGGATGCTCCAGACGACCACCAACAACCAGACGACCCACGTCGGGATCGACCGCAAGAAGCCATACCAACGTCCGACGAGCCCGCTGGCTTCCTCGGGGGAGTCCGACGCAATTCCTGCGTCCCTGGAGACGAGTGGTTCAACAGTCATCTCAGTTCTCCCTCTGCATGCGGCGGATGTTGATGTACATCACCGGCAGCACCGACAAGAAGATCAGCATCGCCAGCGCGGCGCCTCGTCCGACGTTGAAGTTGTTGAAGGCCTGTTGGAACATGTCGTTGGCCAACACCTGGGTGTCGAACTGGCCGTTGGTGACGACCTTGACGATGTCGTACACCTTCATCACGACGACGATGAGCGTCGTGACCACCACTCCGATCGTTGTGCCGATCTGCGGCAGTGTGACTCGCCAGAACACCTGGCTGTTGGTCGCGCCGTCGATCTTGGCGGCCTCGATGAGCTCGGTGGGCACCGCCTTGATCGCTGCCGACAAGATGACCATGGCGAAGCCGACCTGAATCCAGATCAGGATCAGCATCAGCCACCAGTTGTTGTACGGGTTGTCCTGGACGAAGATGATCGTCTCGCCGACGACTTCGCCGTCGTCGTCGGTGAACCCGCCGATGCCGCACACCCGACCGTCGGTGCAGAGCGAGGAGCGCCCCGGCCAGCCGCCGACCACTTGGATGTAGCGCAGGAAGATCCATACGCCGACGAGGAAAATGACGCCGGGCACGATTGCCCGGCCGTAGGTTCTTCGCACGAGTTGGCGGGCGAGGAACGTGCCGATGATCGCCAGGACGAGGGCGATGAAGATCGCCCCGATCAGGGTCGGCAGGCCAGAGCCCGTGCTGATGTTGCCGAGGCCGATCCATAAGGCGTTGAGCACGCCGGTCTGTTCCTCGGAGACCTCGCGGGTCTGGTACATGAAGCGCCAGATGATCGAGGCGCCCACGAGCGAGAGGGCCATCGGCATGAAGATCAACGACTTGGCGATCTTCTCGCCGCTGCGCCCGTCGGCGAGTACGGCGATGGCGAGCCCGATCGTGGTCGAGAAGAACGTTACGGCAACGACCCACCACAGGTTGTTGATGATCGTGCCGCGCATGGCGGTGAACGCACCGAAGCAGACCAACAAGAAGCCGACGACGAGGGGGAAGACGGTGGGGTTACCGAGCTCGACGGCTCGGCCGGTCAACCGCCGCTGACGGGTGCCGACGAGGAGGGCGATCACGAGCATGGCGACGCCGATGACGAACGGGTAGCTGGTGAAGGTGTTCGTCCACTCGCTCACATCGAGACTGGCGTCGTCGGTGAACGTGGCGCCGTAGTTTTCCAGTCCGACGAACTCCTCGGAGTCGCGGTCGAACAGCGAGAGGATGGCGGTGCGCACCGCCGGGATCACGAGCATCACCGTGATGAAGATCAGCGCGGGTCCCAAGAAGATGTAGGCCCGCGAGCCGCGGTCGATGCTCGCTCGCTCCTGTGCATCGGGGTTGTGGCTGCGCCCGAGCCGAGCGCCGACGAGCACCGCTGGGACCACGGCGCCGATGATTGCAGTGCCGACGTTGCCATCGCCGACGTCAGCGCCTCCCCAGTATCCGAGGAGCCAGCCGACTGCCGCGCCGACCAGTGCGCCGTTGATCCAGTGCCGCTTGAGGGCGACGCTGAGGCCGGCGCCGATTGCGCCCACGACGGCCGTGTACACGACGGTCGTCACCCAATCGACTCCGGGTTGGAAGTCGTCGCGCAACAACAACCCGATGGCGACGCCGATCACGGCGAACGCGCCAACCGAGATCGTCATCCGTTGGCGCTCGTCGTCGGTGACGGCAAGGACGTATCCCAACCCGCCGAAGGCGAGTGCGCCGACCAGTGGTCCGACGACCCACGTCAGGAACCCCGTCCCAGAGCCCAATGTGAGCAGGTTGCCGTGGAGCAAGACTCCGAGGACCAGACCGAACAACCCGAACCACAACGTTTGGAAGCGTTGCCAGCGCTCGCGCGCCTGATCGAACAGGAGGTTCGCGCCGATCCAGATCGCGGCACATGCGGCGACGGCGATGACGACCGTGATGATCGTGCTGCGTACCTTGCCGAAGAGCACGGCGAGGACCAGGGCCCCCACCAGTGCGCCGATGATGCCGGCTTTGCTGGCCCAGGATTGCTGGGACATCCAACTTCGGCGTTGGGCCGACAGCGAGGTCTGCCCTTCGGAGTGCCCGCCTTCGAGCGGATCGAGCGGCGACGAATCGCCCTTCATGGTTTCCAACGTGTACCCCCCGTACGGTCGTCAGACCCCGGAACTGCGACGGGGCACCAACACCATAGTGTCGGCGCCCCGTCGCTCCGGATGTCGTGCCCGGCGAACCGGGCCGTCATTCAGTGATGAGCCTCAGGTGTTCAGGCTTCGGTGGTCAGGATGGCCAGGTGGCCTGGATGTTGGCGGCCGCTTCTTCGACCGTGATGTCGCCGTTGACGAGCGACGTGCCCTCTGACCAGAACGAGCCGGCGCCGACGTCGGCGGGCATCAGGTCGCCACCGTCGAACCGCACGAAGTCGGCGGTCGTCAGGATCTGCAGGAACTGCTGCTCGAGCGGCTGGTAGACGCTCTGGTCCTGGCCCTGGGCAGCCGACAGATAGCCGGAGATGCTGCCTTCGAGCTCGGCGGTCTGCTTCTCCTGGCGGGTCTGGGCATAGTCGGACGAAGCGAGGTACTCCATCACGGCCATCGTCGCCTTGTCGTCATCGAACGCAGCAGCAATCGTGCCAGCCGACAGCACGGGGCCGTCGCCGTTGATGTCGGGGAAGTAGAACACGTCGATCGCGTCCGGGTCGTCCGGGTCGGCGAACGTGGTGCCCGCCGGGTAGAGGCCGGCGAAGAAGTTCGAGTGCCGCACCATGTAGCAGTCGTCGGCGAGGTGCGCCTCGGCAACCGGAGCGCCGAAGTTGGTCGCCGAGATCGTGCCGCCGGGGGCGAACACGTTGTCGTCGGTCCACAGGTCGACCACGGTGGCCATCGACTCGATGATTCGCTCATCGTCGAAGGCGACCTCGTTGGTCACCCAGCCGTCGTAGACGTCGCCACCGTGCTGACGCAGCACCATGTCTTCAGTCCAGTCGGTGAACATCCACCCAGTGGCGGTACCGGATTCGATACCGACGCAGAGCGGGGCTGGGCCATCGGCCGCGGCCATCTCCTCGACGAGCGCCTGGAATTCTTCGAACGTCTCGGGAACTTCGTAGCCGTCGGCTTCGAAGAGCGCCGGCTTGTAGAACACGATGCCCTTCAAGTCGGTCTTGGTCGGGACGCCGTAGTTGGCGCCGTCGACCACGCCGAAGTCGACGAAGCCCTGGGCGTAGTTCGCCTCGGCCGCGGCGACGACTTCAGGCGTCACTTCGACGACGAAACCCTCGCGGGCGAAGTCGGCGAGCTTGCCGGGCTGCGGGAAGAACGAGATGTTCGGCGGGTTTCCGCCTTGCACCTGCGTGTTGATATTTGCTTCCCAGTCGGCGTCGCCGGCGAACGTCACCGTCAGGCCCATCGGGTTGAAGTGCTCGTTGAGCGTGTCGTTGATCGCGGCCACCGATGGATCGTCGCGTTCGGAACCGGTGATGGTCACCTCGGCGCCGTCGAAGTCCATCGCTTCGGCGTCGCCGCTGTCGTCACCGGCGGCTTCGGTCGAGTCGCTGCTGTCGCTGTCGTCGTCGTCACCGCAAGCTGCGGCAACGAGTCCGAGCGCGACCGGAACAGCTGCCAGCTTGAGCCAGCGCTTCTGCATGTGGGTCCTCCCCCTCAGTTGGATGGTTGCCGGTCAGGAACCGGCCTGTAAACGCTTACATATCCGCGTCCGCGCCGTCAAGGCAGGCGAACGGAAAGTGAACGATCAGCGCCGATCGGCGCCGATTAGTGGGGTCGATACCCGTTCAGCGGACCGGTGGTCGAGCGCGCCACCAGGCTGAATCCGGGCGGCTCGTCGTCGCTGTTGCCCACTGCGACGGTGTCGGAGATCGTTGGGTCCGCGTGCTGTAGCGCGGCGATCAACGCACGCGCCGCAGCTGCGCCGTTGCCGATCACGTCCTGGCGAATCGTGGTCAGTTTGACGACGTGTGCGAACTCGTGATCGTCGACGCCGATCACCGAGACGTCACGTCCTGGGCGCAGCCCACGTTCTTGTAGCGCCATCAATGCACCGAAGGCCATCTCGTCCGACATGGCGAACACGGCGGTCGGCGGCTCACTCTCCAGTAGCGCCGCCATCGCGGCGTAGCCACCGTCGAGTCGAAAGCCGCCGCCGACGATCCGGTGCTCGGCGAGTTGGACACCGTCGCGCAGGCAGCGCTCGCGGAACCCGCGGAGTCGGCGCTCGGGAACCTCGAACGCAATCGGATCGAGATCACCACCGATGACGCCGAGCTCGCGGTGGCCGAGTTGCAGCAAGTGCTCGGCGGCGAGCGCACCGACCGCCGGGTCGTCGAGCACGACGGCGGGATGATCGCCAACACGCCAGCCCACGGTGGCGACGTGCACGCGTCTGCGGGCGAGCGACTCGGCGAGTTCGCCAGCCACTGGGATGTCCACGAGCACGACGCCGTCGGCGCGTCGTTCGAGCTGCGAACGTTCGTCGATCAATCGATCGACTCGACTGGGTTCATCCGCACCGATCACCAAGACGTCATAGCCGGCGTTCGTACACACGGCCTCGACGCCAGCGACGATGTTGGAGAAGTACCAGCTACCGAGATGGGGGACGACGACGATCACGGTGTTGGTGCGTCCCGCCGCCAGCCGCGTGGCTGCCGGGTCGGGCTGATACCCGAGCTGTTCTGCGACGTCTGCCACCCGACGGCGTGTCGATGTGGCCACGTTGGGCAGACCGCGGAGGGCCCGACTGACCGTTGCCACGGACACGCCAGCGGCGGCGGCAACATCTTCGATCCGGGCGCGGCGCGGTGTGGCCAGATCGCTGGCACCGGCAGGTGAGCCGTCGCGTTGGGCAGGCGTCGCGTCGCCGGTGGCCGCAGTGTCGGAGGTGGTGTGTCCCCCCATGTGGCGCGGAGTGTAAGCGCTTTCAGCGTTCAGGTTCCACGTCGGAGGTCCGAGCCGGCGATGGGCGCGGTCGATCGATCGCACGTGCGCTGTGCGCGCGCACGGTCGTTGGAGGTGCGTGGCTGCGCAGATCTGTCCGGCCCTGACCGATACCGTCGAGGCGGTGAACGCCGAGAGCTTGGATGCGGCCGCTCGCCGTGCTGTCGCCGCGCGGGCCATTGCGCTGATCGATCTCACCGATCTCGACGACAACCACTCGCCGGACGGAATCGGCGACCTGTGTGCGCGGGCTGCGTCCCATGGCACCGCTGCCGTATGCGTGTGGCCCGAATTCGTTGCTCGCTGCGCCGACGCGCTGGCCTCGACCGAGGTGCGGATCGCCACGGTGGTCAACTTCCCCTCCGGCGACGAGTCGGTCGATGCTGTCGCTGAACTCACCGCCGAGGCGCTCGGTGATGGCGCCGACGACATCGATGTCGTGTTGCCGTACCGCGCGTTCGTCGCCGGTGATCTCGAACGACCAGCTCGCGTGCTCGATGCCGTGCGCGCCGCGGTGGAAGCGCCAGCCATCGTCAAAGTGATCCTCGAGTCCGGAGAACTGACACAACCCGGGCAGGTGATGCGCGCCGCACAGTTCGCCGTCGACCACGGCGCAGACTTCGTCAAGACGTCGACGGGGAAGACGGCCGTCGGCGCGAGTCCGGATGCCGCACGTGCGATGCTCGAAGTGATCGCCGCAGCGTCGGCGCGCGGCCGACAGGTCGGACTCAAGCCGTCTGGAGGGATCCGCACCGTCGACGATGCTGCGGCCTACCTCGGCCTCGCCGATCGGGTGATGGGCGCTGGGTGGGCCTCGCCGTCGACGTTCCGCTTCGGCGCCAGCGGCCTGCTCACGGCGCTCGTGGCCGAGCGACAGCTGCCGGATGCGCCGGCGCCCGACTCGAGTTACTGAGCGACGCTCCTCGAATGACCAACGAGCCACAGCCGACCGCGCCCTCGACGGGCGCCGGCCGATGGGCGCCGTTGGTCGCCGCGCTGGTCACGGTCTGCATCGTTGCCGCGGCGACTGCGATCGCGAGCGATCCGCCGCGCTCGATCGAGTCGGCCGACGCGCCACTCGTGCCGTCAACGACAGCGCTCGCCGATGCGTCGGTCGCCACATCACGTCCCCCCGCCACGACGACTGCGGCGCGCGAAGACCACACAACATCGAGCAGCGTCACATCGGCGACCACCACGTCGGCACCCACCACGTCGGCACCGCTCGTCGAAGAACCGGCGATCGAACCGGCCAGCGCCGCCGATGCGCCAGTGCCCGATGCGGACAATCCTGCGGTGGTCGCCCGCCCTGCTCCACCGGATGCGCCGCCCCCGCCGCCGCCCGATGCGCCGCCGCCACCGTGGGCCGCCTCGACCGGGTTCAGCGAAGCCGGGTACGTCTCGGTCGACGTCGGCTGTGCCAACGGAACTGACGCAGCAGCGCTCGACGCGTTCTTCGCCCAGCGCGTTGGCCCCGTGCTCGGCTGGGACTACCAGCACGTGTATCCGCTCGGTGGTGATCGTCACCTCTGGATCTTCCAGGACACCTTTGTCGAGCACTCGGGTACGGCGGCCACACTCGACCGCTCGGGTTTCGTGCACAACGCTGCGCTCGTGCAGGAGGGAACGTGTTTCCAGCTGATGCACCGCGGCTCGATCTTCCGGCCGGAGCCGTTCGAGGTGGGCACAGGAACGCAGACGCTGGCGACTTGGTTCTGGCCGATGGGTGGGGAGCTGCACGGTGGGCAGTTGCACATCATGTGGGCCGAGATGGTCAAAGACGTCGTCGAACCGACGCCGCCCGACGGGTTGGGGTGGCATCCACGACGTACCTGGATCGGCACCTACGATCCGACCAGCCTGGCGCGTACGGGGTTCGCACCAGCGCCGAACGCCGGAACCGTGCCGATCTACGGCTATGCGGTGGCCAGCGACGCCACGCACACGTACCTGTTCGGTAACACGTTCGAGCAGAACCTGTTGCGCGAGGGCGGCTACTGGAACGGACCGCACTCGGCGACCGAGGTGTATCTGGCCCGCGTGCCTCGCGGTCAACTCTTCGCAGCGCCGATGTACAAGTCGAGCTCCGGCTGGTCGAGCGATCCCCGCGATGCTGCCCCGATCCTCCAGCGTCACTGGGTGGAGTTTCCGTTCCAACCGCGGTTCATGGACGGTCAATGGGTGGCGGTGTCCGCCGACGACGGGTACTGGGGTGACGCGTTGACTGTCGATGTGGCGCGCGATCCATGGGGGCCGTGGACGACCGTGGCCACCGGACCGCTGCTGCCGCGCAACGCCGACCCGCTGATGAACACCTACCACGCCCACCTGGCACCGTGGCGCGACGGTGCTGGCAACTTGGTGGTCACGGTGTCGAACAACGCCCGCAACATGCTCGTTCACGCCTGGCCCCGTCCCGACCGGTACCGGCCGATGGCGTTCTCGTGGCAGTGGGTGCCGGCGCCGCCGCGCCCCGAGCCGCCACCCAGCACGGCTGCGCCGACCAGCGCTGCCCCATCGACGACCGTGCCGCCGACCACCGCCGCGACCACGACCACGTCACCACCGACGACCATCACGGCAACAACACCGCCCACAACGAGCACCACCACAACGACCTCCAGCACAACCACCTCCAGCACGACGACGACCACCACCACGACCGTCCCGTCGAGTACACCCGGTACCGAGCCCGACGACGAGGTGGCGGGGGCGGCTGAACAGGGCGCCGAAGAACCCTGACCCGCGCCACCTCCGTTCGTTGCACGGCTGTGTGCGAGTCGTACGGCCGCGATGATCAACCCATCGGTCGACACGGGCGACCTGCGGCAGCGTTGAACGCCGTGCGCGGCCGGTAGTCTGCCGTCTCCCGCCCTCGTAGCTCAGGGGATAGAGCATCGGCCTCCGGAGCCGTGTGCGCAGGTTCGAATCCTGCCGAGGGCGCTGCGCGCCAAGCGTCCGACCGTTGGCCCATCGCACCACCCGCGGTCGAGTGGGTGCGGGCGCGGGTGGTGCTCAGTGCTGGACGAGGCCGGCCCGGTTCGTGGCGTCGAGGTACTGCAAGCCGGTCGGGCGTTCGCCCCGGGTGATCGATCCCAGGTCGCGCACCACGAGGTCACCGATGCGCAGCAGCGCATCTGGGAGTGCACCCGCGAGGTGCGGAGTCAGCACCGCTGGCTCGGCGCCGCGCAGCGGATCGTCAGCCGGAAGCGGCTCTGACGGGAACACATCGATCGCTGCCTTCAGGTTGTCGTTCTCGAGGCGATCTACGAGCGCGTCGAAGTCGACCAGGTGGGAGCGACTCGTGACGACCAACACGTCGGACGGCGAGAGTTGGTCGAGCAAATCGGCTGACACGATCTGGCGATTCGTTGCCGTCGGTGCAGCCAAGACGAACACGACGTGCGAGTCGACGAAGAGCTCATCGAGGGCACGCGGTGCGAAGCCGGCGGCGCGCACCCGAGCGTCGCCGAGCGGCGGGTCGTAGCCGAGTGCACGAACGCCGAACGGCTCGAGCATGCGCAGCAGCGATTGGGCGATGCCACCACAACCGACGAACCCAACCGTTGCACCGAGCAGCGTGGTGTTGTTGCGGTTGCCGTCGTGGAGCCACCGCTCGGCACCTGCGCGCATCGCGCGATCGGCGGTCGTGATTCCGCGCGCCGCGGCGATGGCCAGGCCGAGCGTGTGCTCGGCGACCACGTCGGTGAACGCGGGGGCGCAACTGCCGATCAACATGCCTCGACGAAGCGCTTCGGTGTAGTCCAGGTCGTGTTCGTGGCCGCCGGCGACCTCGAGCAGGGCGCGCACGTTGGAGGCCGCGTCGAGCCCCGGTCGACCGTGGCGCCATCCACCGAACACGATGATGTCGGCGCTGGGCGCAACGGTGAGGAATTCACTGGCAGGCATGACATCGTCAGAGCCCCAGATCACTTCCGCCAGCCCGTCGAGCTGGACGCGCGCGTCGTTACTGAAGATCTCGTCCATGCGACGAAACGCTGGATCGACGATGACCCGCAGTCGTGTCACGTGCGGTCGTCCCCGTAGGCCGACACGTCGATGTGTCCAGGCCCGTCGACTTCGACGGCGATGGGCGCCCCCGTGTGCGGCCACAACTCGCAGACCGTCGCCATCCCATCGTCGAAGAACAGTTCGACCGTGCCAGCGTCGATGATCACATCGAGTGTGCGTCCGGCGGCGCGCTCGATCACGGTGTGGTGTCCATCGGGCATGGTCAGGCCCACCGTCGAATCGAGGGTGATGTGCACCCCTGCGTCGGGGTTGCCGCTGGGCGAGATCGAGACGCGTGTCGCAGCAGTGCTCGTACGCGACGCCTGTACGCGAACGCACAACGCGTCGACGATGGTCGACCTGGATTGGACCTCGACGTGTCGCCATCGGTCGGCCGCCGGCAGACACGGCAGTTGGCGAACTGCCAGCTCGTCCATCGTCGTTGCTCGTGCCTCGATGCGTCGTGGCAGGCACAACTGCCCGCACCGTTCGGTGGGGCCGTCGTCGAAGAGGGGACGTTCGTCTATCCAACCGACCGCGATCGGGTGCTCGCCATGGCGATGTGGCCAAGCGGCGAGGGCATACAGGTCTCGACCGAGGTCGATCGACACGCTCGGCCCGAGGGCGCGCAGCTGCGCACCGTCGAAGTCGACGAACACGCCGCGTAGGCGGCCGGTGACGCGGCGAGCTCCGCCCGGAGGAATCACGCTGACGGTCAACAGCCACGCCGCACCGCCGCCCTCGAGGGGCACGCGCAACAAGTCGGGGACTTCCACGGTGACCGCGTGCCACGGCGTGTCGATCGTCAGCGCGTCCGTGTGCGCCCACGACCGCAAGTCGGGGCTCTGATACACCCAGACCTCCGAGCCGACCGCGAGCAGCATCACCCAGGTGCCTCCGGCGTGACCCTCGTGCCACAGCACCTTCGGGTCGCGAAAGTCCTTGTGACCGGTTGGTGGCGACAACACCGGATTGTCGTTCGAGGGCGTCCATCGTCGGCCGCCGTCCACACTGCACGCGATGCTCTGACGCTGCGTTCGCTGGTCGTCCTGGGTGTACACGGCGATGAGCGCATCGCGACCGAACCCCGAGGTGTTGTCGACGTCCCGCACGACGGACCCGGAGAAGGGTTCGCCGAGGTCGTCCGGGAACAGGGCGAGGTCGTGGTGGGTCCAGGTGGTGAGGTCGTTCGACGAAGCGTGTCCCCAGTGGAGGTTGCCCCACACCGGCTGGTCCGGATTGTGCTGGTAGTGCAAGTGGTACGTCGCGCCGTCGCGCCACAGGCCGTTCGGGTCGT
>JBCCVW010000059.1:0-22493 GCA_039194665.1 Actinomycetota bacterium | reverse complement strand
GTCGCGGTCGCAGTCGTCAGGACACAGCGCGAGCACCGCCACAAAGGTGGTGACCGCGTCATCGTCGGTCATTACATGACCTCCTTGTACTGGAGGCGTCAGTTGGACACTGCGAGGTGTCGAGCGAACCGCGTCGCTACTGCGACGACGACTCGTAGGTTCCATTGTATCGCGCGGATGCGCGACACATCACGAGTATCTCAAACACATATTCCCTACCGACATCGATCACCACAACCGATCGGCTCGGCCTGCGCAGACGCGTGCACCGCCGAGGGAGCACCATCGCTGGGGAATTCCCCCTGCCCGTGCGTAAGGAGTGCACCAGTGAGCCGTCAGGTCGTGCACAACCCAACACTGCGCAAGGAGACCGACATGCTCACCCGAACGAACCTCATCTCAGTCGCTGCCGGCACGATGGCGGCACTCGTCCTCGGCGGCACCGCCTTTGCCGACGAATCGGGCCAACTCGGCGCGAAGACCCACAATTCGAACACGCCGGCGAACGACGCCGCGGTGCTGTTCGATGCTCGCCACGACGGGCGCTCGTTCCATCGCGGCGCCGATGACCTCACCGCCGATCCCGCCGGCACCTGCTACGGCCGCATCCCAACGATCAAGGCGGTCCCCGGCTTCGCCACGGTCGGCACGGCCGGCTCCGATGTCATCGTCGGCACCGACGGCCCCGACGTGATCTTCGGCCTCGGGGGCGACGACATCATCTGTGGTTCTGATGGCAACGACATCATCTACGGCGACACCGCCGACCCGTCGAGCGAAGTCGGCGAGAACGACACGATCAACGGCGGTATGGGCAACGACACCATCTACGGCGGACCCTGGCAGGACTTCCTCTTCGGGTCGGCCGGCAACGACACGATCCACGGCGACCTCCCGGGATCGTCGAACGGCTTCGCCGACAACATTGAGGGCGGCAACGGGAACGACACCATCACCGGTGGACCCGGCAACGACCTGATCTGGGGCGACCGTCAAGACGGTGGATACGGCCACGACACGATCGACATGATCACCGACGACCCGAGCGACCACGACGAGGCGTGGGCCGGACGGGGCAACGACACGATCTACGCCGAGGATGGCAAGGGTCAGAACGTGTGGGGCCAGAGCGGCCGCGACACGTGCCACATCGACGAGGCGATCGATGTGTGGTCGTCGTGCGAGGTCGAGCTCTAGTCCAGGGGATCTCCGGGCTCAGGTGAGCTCGGAGATCTCGAACAGGTGGCCGTCAGGATCGCGGAAGAACGCTCGGGTCTCGCCGTCGCGCACGTGCGGTGGCGCCAAGAACTCGGAGCCACGGCTGGAGAGCAGGTCGTACAGGCCGATGCAGTCGTCGACGCGGAAGATCAGCTGCACCGACGGGCGGTCGAGATCCGCCGGTGGCGTCAGGGTGACGTTCGGCTTGCCCGCATCGGGACCCCCTCCAGTGACGAGCAGGATCCAGTTCCCGAGAAGGTCGAGCACAACCGACGTGCCGCCGTACTCGCCGTAGAGCGTGGCGTCGAGCACGTCGACGTACCAGTCTCGACTGCGCTCGACATCGGTGACGACGAGCATGTGGGTGAGCGCCGACGCCTCGAACCGTTCCACGGTGACGAGCGTACGCGCCGTAACGTCCGCCCCGTAACGTCTCCGCCGTAACGTCCGCGCCGTAACGTCCGCGCCGTAACGTCATGGTGATGCACGAGCGCGTGGCGATCCCTGGCGAATACTCGCGAGATCGACCAATCGAGCCGGCGCGGACCGTACTGCTGGTGATCGACGTCCAGCAGGCCACGTGGAGCGATGCCGACGCCGAGACCCGACCGGCGTACCACCGCATCGTGCGCGATGTGGTGCTACCGAACATCGACCGTCTGCAGCAGGCGTGTCGTCGCGCGGGGATCGAGGTGATGTTCACCGTGATCGAGAGCCTCACGCTGGATGGCCGAGATCGGAGCAACGACTACAAGGCGTCCGGGTTCCATGTTCCGAAAGGCTCATCTGGCGCACGCGTGCCCGACGTCGTTGCCCCAGTCGGCGACGAGATCGTGCTCCCCAAGACGTCGTCGGGCCTGTTCAACTCGACGAACTTCGACTACCTCTTGCGCAACATGGGCATTGACACGGTGCTCGTCACCGGTGTGCTCACCGACCAGTGCGTCGACATCACCGTCCGTGACGGCGCCGACCGGGGGTATTGGATGACCTGCATCTCCGATGCGTGCGCCACCGAAACCGATGAGCGTCATGAGTCCGCACTTCGTGCGTTCGCTGGGTACTGCCGCACCGTCACGACGAGTGAGGCGCTCGAGCTGATTGCCGTCGGCGCATCGGCGGCCGCCGGCTGAGGACGGTCCTGCGATGCCCCCAGCTTCGTCCGCAGACATCGCTCAGGTCATCGCCCGCGAACGAGAGCTGCTCGATCCGACCTGCCGGGCGAACCCCGAGCGGGTCGCCGCGCTCCTCGCCGACGATTTCACCGAGATCGGCAAGTCCGGACGAGTGTGGACCCGCGCGGAGACGCTCGACGCCCTCCGCGCCGAGCCCGGGACGGATGTGGTCACCATCGGTGCGATGCGCGGCGAACACGTCGGGCCCGGGCTCATCGTCGTGCGCTACGCGACGCACCTCGATCACGGGATGGTGCACCGCACCGGTTGGTGGCGCAACACGCCGAGCGGCTGGCGGTGTTGGTTTCACCAAGCCACGCCGACCGCAACGCCATCGGCCGAAGCGAACACAATTGCGTCTGTCGATGCGCCGACAACGCAGCGCGACATCGAGGCGGCGCTTCGCCAGGTGGGCGTGCGCACTGACTCCGTCGTCATCGTCCACTGCTCGTTGTCGCGGCTGGGATGGGTGGTTGGCGGCGCACCGGCGGTCGTCGGCGCATTGCGATCAGTGCTTGGACCTGACGGAACGATCGTGATGCCAGCACAAACCGGGGTCGGCGATCCGTCGCACTGGCAGGCGCCGCCGGTCCCCGAGTCGTGGTGGCCGACGATCCGCGAACACTGGCCACCGTTCGATCCGGCGGCGACACCGTTTCGGGGGATGGGCGCAGTGGCGGAGTGCCTCGCCCGCATGCCGGACACGCTGCACAGCGGTCACCCGGCCGTCGGCTTCGTCGCACACGGACCCCGGGCCGCCGCGTTGATGCACCCCCATCCGCTCGGTGCGGGGCTCGGCGAGGGGTCTCCACTGGCCAGGCTGTATGACGCAGAGGCCGACATCGTTCTGCTCGGCGTGGGCCACGACAACAACACCGCACTGCATCTGGCCGAGGCACGGGCGCTCGGTGATCGTGGGCCAGCGATCGACGACGGCGCACCGTTGTGGGTTGACGGTCGACGGCAGTGGGTCGGATACACCCATCTCGACTACGACGAAGACGACTTTCCCGAACTGGCGGAGGCGTATCGTGACGCCGGAGGAGCGCAACAGCGAGCGTCGATCGGTTTCGGCGAGATCGAGCGTGTCCCGCTGCTGGCGCTCGTCGACTTCGGCGAGCGGTGGATTGCCGCACATCGCTGAAGACGCGGTAGCTGCGGGACCTATCGCTTCGTGAGCGACACCACCTGGGGCCACAGCCGGTCGAACACAGCGATCACATCGGTCGCTCGCCAGCCATAGCCATGGATCGGGCGGCGGCTGCCGATCGCTTCGTTGAGAATCACGCGTTGGGGCACCGGCGGCTCCCAGATCGTCGATGCACCGACGATCCGCGCCAGTTCGGCGCGTCGACGCTGCGCCTCGATCGATGACGCTGGCACGCGGTTCAGGATCACCCCGGACAGCTCAAGATCGGGGTTGTGCTCGTCCCAGACGGCGTCGATGGCGTCGGCGATGCCGCCGATCCCGCGCAGTCCGAGCGCCGAGGGTTCCACCACCACCAGTGCATGACGCGCCGTGCTGAGTGCCGACGTAGTGAGCGCGCCCAGCGACGGCGGACAGTCGATGAGCACTGCGTCGTAGCTGCTCGAGACGCCGTCGAGATGCGCTGCGAGCGGCAGGACCGGTCCGCCATCGACCGCCTGGAGCTCCTTTCCCGCTGGAACGACGTCGACCCGCTCCGACCAGGTGGATGCCACGATCACCTCGTCGAGGCCTCCAGATGGAACCCCGACCGCGTCGTGGGTGACGCGGTCCGGGTCGACACCGAGGACCCAGCTCGTCGAGCCTTGCGGGTCGAGGTCGATCACAAGCACGCGGGCGCCAGAAGCATCGGCCGCCGCCGCCAAGCCGAGCGTCACCGTGGTCTTGCCGACACCGCCCTTCTGGTTGATCACGGCGAACGTGCGCTGGCGGAGTGGCGACATGACGGGCATGATTGCTCTGATCGTCGCACATCACCGGTCGGCGCGCACCGGAGCCGACCCTTCTGATCGGTTGGCTGATGGGTTGGCTGATCGGTTGGCGGTGACGATCCGCGGTCACGATCCGCGAATCTCCGCTGCGGCCGGGTACAATCGTCCGCCGTTGTCACATCGCGAGACTTGGGAGCCCTGACGTGAAGAAGGGTCGTCATCGCCGGTTCGAAGAGGCGAGAAAACTGAAGCAGTCCGGCCCCGGGGGCATTCGACCTCGGGCTTGGCGAGGGTCCCAGCGATCACTCCGAGAGTGAGCCGTCCGAGGACGACGAGTACGCGGCGCTCGCCGAAAAGTACGGCGTCACCTTCGACGACGACGACGATCACGCCGACGACTGACCGTCTGCCGCCGCCCCCGCCTCGACCGGCGGTGAGTGAAACCGCTGGATGCGTGCGTTCGGCTCACCGGTGGGGGCGCACGGCCGGATGGGGGAGCGGCACCCAGTCCGCACGCTCGAGTAGGGGCACCAGCATCTCGTAGATGTGCGACCCGACCAGCTCGACGATCTCGTCGCGGGCGCTGTGGTACAAGGGCTCGGAGCCCACAAAGGCGTTGGCCTCGGCAGTCGAATCCTCGGTGCACCACCAGGCGAATTCGTCGCCGCCGTCACCCCAGTCGCGCCGTTTCCACTCCCGCAGTCGGCTCGTGATGTGCCCCGACTCGTCGCTCGAATGCTCGAGTCGGAGCGGCACTTGCCAGCACACCTCGGGTTTCCAGTCGAGGGGGCGTTCGCCAGCGGCCAGCGCAGCGATGTGCAGCGCACAGCCGACACCTCCCTCGAATCCGGGCCGATTGAGAAAGATGCATCCACCGTCGACGGTCTTGGTGACGATCGTCGGCTCGCCCTCGTCGTCGGGATCACCGCGCTTGCGGTACCCCTTCTTCTTGGCCCGCTTGTAGTGCTGCATCACGGAGCGGTCGAGCCGCTCGAATCGGGTGTCCACGTTGGCCACGTCGCCGGCATCCACGAAGTGGGCGCCGTGGCGGCAACAACCGATCGCCCGCTCAGGAGCCAACTCGTCGTCGATCCCCGGACACCCCTGGCCGTAGATGCAGGTGTAGTTCGAGCGCAGGAACGTGGCGTCGAATACCCATGTGCGGTGCTCGTCGGGGTCCTCGAAGCTGACCCACTCGTGTAGATCGATCGGCGAGCCGCTCATCGTGTGCGCACGCTAGGTGGTGCACAGCCCGAAGGCGATACCAGCAGCATCGCGGCCGATGCTGCTGGGTAGGCTCCAGCCCGCATGGCCGAGCGCATGACCGCAGATCAGCTCCGCGACTCCTTCCGCAACTTCTTTGCGGCGAAGGAGCACACCATCGTGCCCTCGGCCAGCCTGATTCCGCACGACCCGACCGTGCTGTTCAACGTGGCCGGCATGGTGCCGTTCAAGCCCTACTTCGTCGGCGACGAACAGCCGCCGTACTCGCGTGCGGTGAGCTCGCAGAAGTGTGCGCGCGCTGGCGGGAAGCACAACGACCTCGACGACGTCGGGCGGACCAAGCGACACCTCGTGTTCTTCGAGATGCTCGGCAACTTCAGCTTTGGCGATTACTTCAAGGAGTCGGCCATTCCGTGGAGCTGGGATCTCGTGACCGGTGATCCCGCCAACGGCGGATGGGGCTTCGATGGCGATCGGTTGTGGATCACGGTGCACTACAGCGACGACGAGGCCGAACAGATCTGGCACGACGTCGTGGGCGTGCCGATGGACCGTATCCAGCGCCTTGGCGACGCCGACAACTACTGGCAGATGGGCGAAACGGGCCCATGCGGGCCGTGCAGCGAGATCCACATCGACCGCGGGCCAGACTTCGGACCTGACGGCGGCCCACAGAACGACCCTGCCGGCGACCGGTTCATGGAGTTCTGGAACCTCGTGTTCATGCAGTTCGACCAGGCGCCCGACGGCACGCGCGAGGCGTTGCCGGCGCCATCGATCGACACGGGCGCCGGACTCGAACGGATCCTCGCACTCGTGCAGGGCGTCGATTCGGTGTGGGAAACCGACCTGATGCAGCCGCTGCTCGACGAAGCGTGCTCGATCACTGGCCGTTCCTACCGCGTCGGCGACTACGACGACCGTGACAGCTTCGCCATGCGAGTCCTCGCCGAGCACGCCCGGTCGAGCACGATGCTCGTGAACGACGGCGTGTTTCCGTCGAACGAGGCCCGCGGTTACGTACTCCGACGGATCATCCGCCGTGCGGTGCGCTACGCCTACCTCCTCGGCACCGACACCCTGGTGATGCCCCGCCTGGTCGACGTCGCCGTCGACGTGATGGGCAACGCGTATCCCGACGTGGTCAAGAATCGCGACTTCATCACGAACGTCGTGGGACGCGAAGAAGAGCGCTTCCGCACCACGCTGCGCAACGGGCTCAGCATTCTCGATGACGCGCTCGGAGCGGACGACACCGAACTCTCCGGCTCGACGGCGTTCCTGCTGCACGACACCTACGGATTCCCGCTCGAGCTGACCCAAGAGATCGCCGGCGAACGTGAGGTGACGGTCGACCTCGATGGTTTCACGGCCGACATGACCGCCCAGCGCGAGCGAGCCAAGGCTGCGCAGAAAGACGACGGCGAGAGTCCCGAGTCGCTCGATGCGTATCGCGATGTGGTCGAACAGTTCGGCACGACCGAGTTTGTCGGTTACACCGACAACAGCGCCGAGTCTCGAGTCCTTGCGGTGATCGACCGTGCGGACGGTCTCGTGGAGCTGTTTCTCGAGCGGACCCCGTTCTACGCCGAGGCCGGCGGGCAGATCGGTGATACCGGCACGGTCACAACCGACACAGGATCGGCCGAGGTGGTCGACACCACGTTTGCGTTGCCCAATCTGCGTCGCCACATCGCCCGCATCGACGGCGAGATCCGCACCGGGCAGACCGCCGCAGCAACCATCGACGCCGACCGGCGCGATCGCATCCGCCGCAACCACACTGCGACGCACCTGTTGCACTACGCGTTGCGCCACGTACTCGGCGATCATGTCAAGCAGGCCGGCTCGATGGTTGGTCCCGACCGGCTGCGGTTCGACTTCAGTCACTACGAGCCGGTGACCCCCGAGCAGATCGCCGAGATCGAGCGCATCGCCAACGCCGAAACACTGGCCAACACGCCGACGCGTATCTTCGAGACCACCAAGGACGAAGCCGAAGCGCTGGGCGCGATCGCCTTCTTCGGCGACAAGTACGGCGACATCGTGCGCGTGCTCGAGGCGGGGTCGTCGATCGAGCTGTGTGGTGGCACGCACGTCCGTGCGACCGGCGATATCGGGACGGTCAAGGTGGTCAGCGAGTCGTCGATCGGCTCGAACCTGCGGCGTATCGAAGCGATCAGCGCCGGCGACACGGTGGCGCTGCTGCAGCGCGACGCACGAACGATCAGCGATGCGGCCCGTCTCCTGGGCGCGCCCGCCGACGATGTTGTCGACGCGGTCCAGCGCAAGGTCGACGAGGTGAAGTCGCTCAACGACGAGATCAAGGCATTGCGCGCCCAACTCGCAGTGGGTCGCGCCGACGAGCTGGCCGATCAGGCCGTCGACGGCGTGGTCGTGGCGCAGGTCGACGGCTTGGCGCCGGGTGACCTGCGTGAATTGGCGCTTGCGGTGCGACAGAAGGGTGTGGCGGTCACCGTTTTGATCGGCGAGACCCCGACCGGGGGTGTGTCGCTCGTGGCAGCCACACCGCCGGGATCCGGTGCGCCCGCCTCGTCGCTCGTCAGCGATGCCGCCAAGGCCGTCGGCGGTGGCGGCGGCGGCAAGGGCGATATCGCCACCGCTGGGGGCAAGAACCCCGACGGCATTGCCGAGGCGTTGACTCTCGCCGAAAAGGCCGCCCACGCATTCGAACAGTGAGCGGAGCCTTCCCGATGGTGCTGCGACGCAAGCGAGCGGAGCGCCAGCGAGCGAGCGGCACACGCGGCCTGCGTGGCCGGGGAACGCCATGAAGCGAGCGGAGCGCCAGCGAGCGAGTGCACGCGGCCTGCGTGGCCGGGGAACGCCATGAGAGCCCTGGGACTCGATCTGGGGAGCAAGCGGATCGGGGTGGCGGTGAGCGACCTGTCGGGGTCGTTGGCGTCACCGTTGACCACGGTGCACCGCTCGAAGAGCCGGCGTCACGATCACGACACCATCGCCCGCCTCGTGCGCGAGGAAGAGGCCGAGGTCGTCGTGGTCGGGCTGCCATTGTCGCTCGATGGCACCGTCGGGCCAGCGGCCCGAGCCGCCACGAAGGAAGCGAACCAGCTGAGTAGCGTGGTACCCGTGCCGGTAGAGATGTACGACGAGCGGTTCACGACGGTGACCGCGGAGCGCGACCTGCGCGGGCTGGGCCTCGACGCCCGCCGCCAGCGTGCCGTCGTCGACAAGACTGCGGCCGCCGTGATGCTTCAGAGCTGGCTCGATCATCGGAGCGCTGGCTCATGAAGCAGCTCGATCCGCTGTTGCCAGAGGCACAGGTCGATCCCGACGATCGCCCGGCGCTCGACTGGCCCACCGATCCGTGGGACGACGCCGATGCGACCGGCCAGGTCGAGCGGCTGCGGCGGCAAACCCGCCCGGTCAAGTGGATCGTGTATCTGGCGATGGTGCTCGTGATCGCGGGCATCCTGATCGCCGGTGCGGTGGGCTGGTGGTACCTCGGCAAGATCAATCCGGCCGGTGAGCCGGGCGAGATCCAGAGTTTCACCGTCGATGAAACCGACGACCTCGAGGCGATCGCCGCACGGCTGGAAGACGCCGGCCTGGTGTCGGACGCTGGTGTGTTCGAGTGGTACGTCGAGCGTGACGGCGGGCTGGAGATCACGCCCGGGTACTACGAGATGCGGCCCAACGACCACATGGGCAATGTGCTCGGCGTGTTGCGTACGCCACCAGGCCAGACCTACACCAAGGTCACCTTTCCGGAGGGGTTCACCGTCGCCCGCATGGCCGAGCGACTCGGTGGCACCGTCGACCGAATGAGTGCCGACGACTTCTTGGCAACGGCGACCGACGGCTCGATCCGTGCCGCGTGGCAGCCGCCCGGCGTGAACAGCCTGGAGGGTCTGCTGTTCCCTGATACCTACGAAGTGTCGAACGCCGAGTCCGAAGGGCAGGTCATCGAGCGGCTGATCGGCTTGATGGAGCGGGTCGGCAATCAGGAAGACATCGTCAATCGGTCCGCGGCGCTCGGGCGCACCCCGTACGAGATCCTGATCATTGCGTCGATGATCGAACGCGAGGCGAAGATTCCGGAGGACCGCGACAAGATTTCGCGGGTCATTCACAACCGCTTGTTCTCGAGTGCGCTCAACCCGGATAACCCGTTCCCGCTGCAGATCGACGCCACCGTCTTGTATGGCGGCCAGCAGATCGGCCTCGACCCCGACATGCCATTCAGGGAGCAACGCCAGATCCCCTCGGCATGGAACACGTACCTCAACACCGGATTGCCGGCGACGCCGATTGCCAATCCGGGGCGGGCGTCGATCCGTGCGGCGCTGAACCCTGCGCCGAATCCTGCGCCGGGTGATCCGCTGTGTGTCGACCTACCGAACCCGTCGGAGTGTTTCTACTTCTACTACGTGCTCGCTGACGAAGACGGCGGCCATGCCTTCGCGGCCACAGCTGAGCAGCATCAGGCCAACGTGAACGCAGCAGCGGCCGCCGGGCTGTTGTGACCCCGGCCGACGCGCCGGCCGGCAAGCTCGCCGCGGTCATCGGTTCTCCGGTGGCCCACAGCCTGTCGCCGGCGATCCACCGCGCCGGTTTCGCCTCGCTCGGTGTCGACTGGTCGTATGTCGCGTTCGAGGTCGACGACGGAGCAGCACCCGACGCGCTCGACGCGATGCGCACGCTGGGGATCGCCGGCCTGTCGGTGACGATGCCACACAAGTCGGCGGTTGCCGATGCCGTCGACCGACTCGAACCGGCGGCACGGGCGCTCAACTCGGTGAATACGGTCAGCTGGGACGGCGACGAGCTGGTCGGTTCGAGCACCGATGGTGCCGGTCTGGTTGCGTCCCTGGCCGAGGTGGGGATCGGCCTCGATGCATGCCGCGTGGCCATCATCGGTGCCGGTGGAGCTGCACGTTCGGTGATCGATGCGTTCGGCCGCGCCGGTGCTCCCGACATCACTGTGCTCAATCGCACGATCGACCGCGCCGAGCGGGCTGCCGCACTGGCCAGTACGGCGTCGGTGGGCATCGTCAGCGACGTCAGCCGGGCCGATGTCGTGATCAATGCGACCAGCGTCGGCATGGGCGTCGACGCCGAGGCTGCCGGCGACGACGACCTTCCCTGTCGCCTCGATCTGTTGCATGCCGATCAAGTGGTCGTCGACTTGATCTACCACCCGCTACACACCGCCTGGCTCCGTGGTGCCGCGGCGCAGGGCGCCCGCACCGTCGACGGGCTCGGCATGCTCGTGCACCAGGCCGCGTTGCAACAAGAGCGCTGGCTCGGTCAACGTCCCGACATCACCCCGATGCGGGCGGCGGCAGAGGCCGAGTTGGTGGCCCGGGAGCAGGCCGCTTCGGGCCGGTAGCCTGCCCCGATGCTCCGATTCCTCACCGCAGGTGAGTCCCACGGGCAGGCCCTCGTGGTGATCGTCGAAGGCCTTCCCGCAGGCCTCCCGATCACCGTCGAGGAGATCCAAGCCGAGATGGCCCGCCGCCGCCTGGGGTACGGTCGCGGGCCGCGCCAACGATTCGAGGTCGACGAACTCACACTGCTCGGGGGCGTACGTCACGGCCGCACGCTCGGGTCGCCGGTGGCCATCGAGATCAAGAACACCGAGTGGTTCCGCAGCGACAAGTGGCATGCCGAGATGGACCCGGCGCCGGGCGCTACAGCCGCGCCGCTCACCCAGGTCCGTCCCGGACACGCCGATCTCGCGGGCATGCAGAAGTACGGCTTTACCGACGCCCGCGACGTGCTCGAGCGGGCGAGTGCCCGCGAAACAGCGGCACGCGTCGCGGCAGGTGCGTTGGCCAAGGCGCTGCTGCGCACCATCGACATCGAGATCATCTCGCACGTCATCCAGATGGGCGCGGCCCGCGTCGATGCATCGGCGGCGCGGCCGACGCCGAACGAACTCGAGCGTGTCGACGACAACTCGGTGCGCTGCTACGACGAGGCGTCCGCCGAGGCGATGGTCGAGGAGATCAAGGCGGCCGCCAAAGATGGCGACTCGTTGGGTGGCGTGGTCGAGGTGCTCGGGTTCGGCTTGCCGGTTGGACTGGGGAGCCATGTCCACTGGGATCGCAAGATCGATGCGCGGCTGACCCAAGCCGTGATGAGCATCCAGGCGGTCAAGGGCGTCGAGATCGGCGACGGGTTCGAGGTCGCCGGTCGGCGAGGGAGTCACGCCCACGACGCCATTCACTGGGACGATGGAGCAGGTCGATACCGCCGGCGTAGCACGCTGGCCGGCGGGACCGAAGGTGGCATGACCACCGGGGAGTTATTGGTGGTGCGCGCCGCCATGAAGCCGCTCGCCACGCTGAACCGCCCGACCTTGGAGACCGTCGACACCGCAACGAAGGAGTCGGCCGTTTCGTTCAAGGAGCGCACCGACGTCACCGCTGTGCCGGCGATGGGTGTGGTCGCCGAGACGATGGTGGCACTCGTCGTGGCCGCCGAGGCGCAGCGCAAGTTCGGCGGCGATTCGATCCCCGAGTTCCAACGCAACGCACAGGCGTTCCAGGCGACGTTGCAATGAGCACCGTCTCGTGTCTCGACGGCCGCCATGTCGTGCTCGTCGGCATGATGGGTGCGGGCAAGTCGACTGTCGGCCGGTTGTTGGCCAAACGTCTCGATCGGCAGCTGTTCGACAGCGACCGGATGATCGAGGAGCGCACCGGCCGTGCGGTGCGCGAGATCTTCGCCGCCGACGGGGAGGATGCGTTTCGTGCACTCGAGACCGAGGTGTTGCTCGACGGACTCGCGGGGACGCCGCCAGCGGTGATAGCGGCGGCCGGCGGGGTCGTGCTGCGCCCCGAGAATCGAGAGGCGCTGCGTGCGGGCAGCAGTTACGTCGTGTGGTTGAGCGCGCCGATCGATGTGCTCGCCGATCGTGTCGTGAACGGCGCACATCGCCCGTTGCTCGATGATGATCCACGCGCCGCGCTGGAGCGTCTCGACGAGGTTCGCGAACCGCTGTACCGAGAGGTCGCCGACGGGGTGGTGTCGGTGAGTGGTCGCAGTCCGAGCGAGGTAGTGCAGGCGGTGGTGCGATGCTGCGGGTGACCGTTCCGCTCGGCGACCGTTCGTACCCCGTGATCGTCGGTCGGGGGGCCGTTGCTCAGGTCGCTGAGCTCATGCCGTCGACCGCCCAACGGGCCGTCATCGTCACCCAAGACGGCGTGCCGTTGTCGGCGGAGGTGGCCGACGCCCTGACGGCTGCGGGGATGACCGCTGTGGTGCGAACGATCGGCCAGGGTGAAGCGGCCAAGTCGCTGGCCACGATTGGTGATCTCTCGTCGTCGTTCGCCGAAGTCGGGCTGACGCGCCATGACGTGGTGGTCGCGGTTGGTGGCGGCATGGTCACCGATGTCGCCGGGTTCGCGGCCGCCTGTTGGCATCGTGGCACGCCCGTGGTGCACGTGGCCACCTCGCTGCTGGCGATGGTCGACGCGGCGATCGGCGGGAAGACGGGTGTCAACTTGCCGCAAGGCAAGAACCTCGTCGGAGCGTTTTGGCAACCGAGCGGCGTGATCTGCGATCTCGACGCGCTCGACTCGCTGCCCGAACGCGAGTGGCGCTGCGGACTGGGCGAGATGGCCAAGTATCACTTCCTCACCGGCGACGACCTGCTGGCGCTCGAACTCGACGAGCGCATCGCCCGGTGCGTCGAGATCAAGGCCGAGGTAGTTGCCGCCGACGAGCGTGAAGGCGGCCGGCGGGCGTTGCTCAACTACGGCCACACCTTCGCTCATGCCGTGGAGATCGCTACCGAGCATCGTATTGCCCATGGTGAAGCGGTGGCCATCGGGCTGCTGTTCGAGGCCGAGCTGGCCGCCGAATTGGGGCGCATCGACGACGGGCGCGTCGACGATCATCGCCGGGTGGTCATCGAGGCCTACGAACTCGGCCACGAGCTTCCTGCCGGGCTGGACAGTGAAGGACTGCTGGCGCTGATGCAACGTGACAAGAAGGCGTTGACGGCGTTGACGTTCGTGCTCGACGGTGCCGACGGTCTCGAGGTCGTCGCCGACGTGCCGGAAACGGTGGTGCGCGCCGTGCTCGACCGGGTGCTGTAGCGATGCCCCACTTCGCCGACATCGATCACGCCGCACGCCTCGCCTCGCTGCGCGCTCAGCTGCCAACCGAAAACGGCTGCGACACGGTGCTGTTGCTCGATCTCGTCGATGTGCGCTGGCTCACCGGATTCACGGGCTCGAACGGGTGGGCGGTGTTGCGTGCCGACGACCTGGTGCTCGGTACCGACGGGCGGTATCGGGATCGAGCGGCTGCGGAGACCGCTGCGTCAGGGGCCACCGTTGTCGCCGAAACCGACCGGGCGAAGCTGCACCAACGGCTGGTGGATGCACTCCGTCCCGCCACACGCGTCGCCCTCGATCCCGGCACGACCGACCATGCCCGCTGGGCGGCGCTACAGACCGACGTTTCCCTCGTACCCACCGACTCGCTCATCCGCAGGCAACGGCAGGTCAAAGACGCCGCCGAGGTCGAGCGCATCGCGGCGGCCGCACAAGCCGCCGATGCCGCGCTCGCCGAGGTCGAACCGCTGCTCCGCGCAACGATCGATGCTCCGGTGACCGAGGCCGATGTGCGCGATGAACTCGAATACCGCATGCGCCGCCATGGGGCCGACGACCGCAGCTACGACACGATCGTCGCCAGCGGACCCGACCACGCCGCCCGTCCACATCACGAAGTGAGCCGACGAAGGATCGTCGACGGCGACACGGTGGTGATCGACGTCGGTGCGCTGGTCGATGGGTACCACTCCGATATGACGCGGTCGTACGTGATCGGGGAGCCGACCAGCCACCAGCGCGAGGTCTACGAGTTGGTCGATACCGCGCAACGCGCCGGCCTCGACGCGGTGCACCCGGGGGTGTCGGCGCGCAGCGTCGACGCGGCGTGTCGTGATCTGTTCACCGATGCCGGATACGGCGACTGGTACCTCCACGGCACGGGACACGGCGTCGGGCTCGAGATCCACGAGAACCCCTACCCGTCACGCGTCTCCGATGAGATCCTCGTCGAGGGCAACGTCGTCACTGTCGAACCGGGCCTCTATCGTGGCGGCTTCGGCGGTATCCGGATCGAGGACCTCGTCCACGTCACCGCCGTGGGCCCTCGGGTCTTCACCCACCATCCGAAGCAGCCGTTCGCCGGCTGACCCCACCGCCACGCGACCAAGGAGCGACGATGCCGCAGATCTCGGTGAACGACTTGAAGAACGGAATCACCCTCGACCTCGACACCGGCTTGTTCCAGGTGGTCGAGTTCCAGCACGTCAAGCCGGGCAAGGGTGGTGCGTTCGTGCGCACCAAGATCCGCAACGTGCGAACCGGTGCGGTGATCGACCGCACCTTCAACGCCGGTATCAAGGTCGAGCAAGCGATCGTCGACCGCCAAGACATGCAGTTCCTGTACAAGGACGCCGACGACTACGTGTTCATGAACACGACCACGTACGACCAGATGACGGTGCCGCCGACCACGCTCGGCGACGCAGCGGATTATCTCGTCGAGCAGATGGTGGCGCAGATCGCCATGCACGACGGGGAGATCATCGGCGTCGAAATCCCGGCGTCGGTCGAACTCGACATCGCCGACACCGAGCCTGGCGTGCAAGGCGACCGAGTGTCCGGCGCACGCAAGCCGGCCACGCTCGTGACCGGCAAGGTGGTGCAGGTGCCGCTGTTCGTCGATGTTGGCGACACGGTCAAGGTCGACACGCGCTCGGGCGACTACATCACCCGCGTCTGACCGCCGCGCCCACGCCCACCCGATCGACGCTGATGCCGGACCTGCCGCGACCAGACGAGCGCTCTGACGCTCGAGAGCGAGCGCTCTACTTGCTGTACGAAGCGCATGCCAAGGGCATCGATCCCGTCGACGCGCTCGAGCTGCAGGTGCTCGAACCCGATGAGTTGACGACCAGCCTGGTCACCGGTGTGGCGCACCACCAAGCGCGGCTCGACGATGCCATCAGCGCCAAGTCGAAAGGCTGGACGCTCGAACGGATGCCGGTGATCGACCGCAACGTGCTGCGCCTCGCCGCCTACGAACTCGCCGAGCGCCCCGACGTGCCAGTGGCGGTCGTGCTCGACGAAGCCGTCACCCTTGTCAAGCGGTTCTCCACTGACGACAGCGGGCGCTTCGTCAACGGCCTGCTCTCAGCCTTGGTCGAAGATTTGCGAACATAGACGGCCATGACGGACTCGTCGCTGCTCGACGACGCAACGACCGCGTCCGAACGCGACACCGAGTCCGTGTCTGACGGTGCGTCTGCGCTCGACGATCACGCCCCGACCGACGATCGTTCGTGGCGCGACCGCCTGCGCCCGCCCACCTGGGGTGAAGCCGCGGTGGGCACGGCGATCGTGGTGTACACGATCTACTTCACGTCGCGCAGCCTCGACATCCATCACGCGCTCGGAACGGCGTCGTACGACTCGGCGCTGTACGACCAGGGAATGTGGCTGCTGTCGCGTTTCGACGCGCCGTTCGTCACGTTGATGGGTCGGAACCTGTTCGGCGACCACACATCGTTCATCCTGCTGTTTCTCGTCCCGCTGTACTGGATCGCGCCCGGCGCGTGGATCATGTTCTTCTCGCAGTCGTTCGCCATCGCGCTGGGCGCGGTGCCGGTGTTCCTCTATGGGCGCTCCCGGTTGGGGTCGGAGTGGATGGCCTGCGTCGGCGCTGGGGTGTACCTGCTGCACCCCGCAATCGGCTGGACCAACCTCGAGAACTTCCACCCCGACGCGTTCTTGGGCGTCACCGTCGGCTTTGCCATCTATGCCGCGCTCGAGCGCAAGTGGCGGCTGTACGCCGTGGCCGTCGTGCTGTCGCTCTTGGTCAAGGAAGACGTGGCGTTGGTCATCGTCCCGCTCGGCATCTGGGTGGCGCTGCGCCGGAACTGGCGGATCGGGCTCATCACCGTGCTCGGTGCCGTGTGGTTCATGGCAGTCGCCATGTTCTTGGTGATGCGCAGCCTGATCGGGGTACCGACCCGCAACAGCTGGCGGATTCCCTTCGGTGGGCCGACGGGTGTGATCGACACCGCGGTGACGAATCCGACCCAGCTCGCCGACTACCTGCGCAGCGACGAGCGCCCCTGGTACCTGTGGCAGATGACGGCGCCGTTTGCTTTCCTGTTCGCCCGCCTGCCCGACGTGGCCTTGATCTCGGCGCTGGTGATGTTCACCAACATCTTGAGCACGTACTGGTACCAGTACCAGGTGGAGTACCACTACAGCCTGATCGCTGTGCCGGCGTTGGCGATCGGCACGATGTACGCCATCGGTGTACTGCGCGATCGGTGGACGACGCGTGGGGTGAACGTCCCGGTGCGGGCGATCGCCGTCGGCGCGTTGGCCGTTGCCTCGGTGACCACCGCCTACCTGTGGTCTCCCACGCCGTGGTCGCGGGATCCCGGCTGGATCCCCGACCCGGCATCGGAGTTCGCCGAGTCGGCCCGCGACATCATCGCTGGCATCCCCGACGACGCCAGCGTGGCCGCTCACTACCGGATCACTCCTCACGTTGCGTACCGAGAAGAGATCTACCAATTCCCCGTGCCGTTCCGAGTCGTGCTCTACGGACCGGACATCTCGTGGGAGAACTCGCGCCTCGGCAGCCGTGCCGAAGGCGTCGACTATGTCGTGCTGCCGACGAGCCGCGATGAGCAGCTCATCGCCGACTGGGCGTCGGTATCGCCCGCCTTCGTCGAGGTCGAGGCCAACCAGTACTGGGTGTTGTACGAACGCGATCGCAGTGTTCCGCTGCCTCCTGGAGGTCCCGACATCGAACCCGTTCCGCGATAGCCGCGCTCGTCTCGGGGTTGCGTGCTACCGTGCCGCTCCGACCGTGAAGCGGGTCCTGTGAGGCCCAGACGGAAAGGACATCGATCGACGTGGCCGACAGGGCGCAAGCGCGTACGGCGCCGCGGCGTGTGCTCGCCGCTGATGACATCGGTCGAGCGGTCACCCGCATGGCACACGAGGTCATCGAGGCCAATCGTGGTCTCGACGGGGTGGCCATCGTGGGCATCGAAACGGGCGGTGTGTGGCTCGCCCGAGCGATCGCCGCGGCGATCGAACGCATCGAGCGACCGGTTCCGGTCGGTTCGATCGACGCCAGCTTGTACCGCGACGACATCGGCATTCGGCCGGTGGCTCCCGGTTCGGTCAGTGACCTCTCGTTTCCGATCGATGGCGCCACCGTGGTGCTCGTCGACGACGTGTTGTACACCGGTCGCACCGTGCGCGCCGCGCTCGATGCCTTGGCCGACTACGGACGACCGCAACGTGTGCAACTGGCGGTGATGGTCGATCGGGGGCATCGCGAGCTGCCGATACGCCCCGACTACGTCGGCAAGAACCTGCCCACTGCGGTCGTGGAGAACGTCACCGTCGAAGCCGACGGCGTGACCATCGACACGGCCCTCGATTCAGCATCCGAAACGGCGGGCACGGAATGAGCCGCGCGTCGCTGCTCTCGATCGACGAGCTCGGCGCGGCCGGCGTGGCCCGTATCATGGAGCTTGCCGACCACATGGCTGAGGTGAACCGGCGTCCGAATCCGAAGGTTCCGGCACTGCGCGGCAAGACCGTGTGCAACGTGTTCTTCGAAGACTCGACGCGCACCCGACTGAGTTTCGAAACGGCGGCCAAGCGGCTTTCGGCCGACACGATGACGTTCGCCGTCTCGCAATCGAGCCTGAACAAGGGCGAGAGCCTGCGCGACACAGTGGAGACGATCGCCGCAATGGGTGTCGACGCGTTCATCGTGCGGCACCGCTCCAGCGGCGTCCCATGGCTGATCGACGGTTGGACCAATGCCAGCGTGGTGAATGCGGGCGATGGTTGGCACGCCCACCCTACGCAGGGGTTGCTCGACGTGTACACCGTGCGCACCGCGCTGCATCGCGCTGGGGGCCTCGACGGGCTGCGGGTGGCCATTGTCGGCGACGTGAAGCACAGCCGGGTGGCCCGCAGTACCGCTGCGGCATTCAACGCGCTCGGTGCTGACGTGGTGTTCGTTGCGCCGCCGACGCTGCTTCCACCGGTGTCGGCCTACCCCACGACCGAGGATCTCGACGAGGTGCTCGATGGTCTCGACGTGCTGTATCTGCTGCGCATGCAACGCGAACGGATGACCGAAGCCCTCATACCGAGCTTGCGCGAATACACCGCGCGGTTCGGGCTCACGGCCGAGCGTGCCGGGTGTCTGGCGGAACACGCGCTGGTCATGCACCCCGGGCCGATGAATCGCGGTGTCGAGATCGCTGTCGACCCCACCGAACTTCCCGGTGCGCTGATCACCAGGCAGGTGACGAACGGTATTGCCGTGCGCATGGCCGTGCTGTTCGATCTGCTCGGGTCCGGCGCACCTCGTGAGTCGTTTGCCGACTCGGTCGAAGGAGCAGAACAGTGAGCATCCTGATTCGTAATGGTCGTCTTATCGATGAGGCCGGCGAACGGGCTGGCGACGTGCGCATCGCCGACGGGCGCATCGTCGACATCGGTGCTGAGCTGGTAGCCCGCGAAGGCGATCGCGAGATCGATGCCTCGGGGTGTGTCGTGTCGCCGGGGTTCGTCGACCTGCATACACACTTGCGCGAGCCCGGCCGGGAGGAAGCCGAGACGATCGAGACCGGTTCTCGCGCCGCGGCGCGCGGTGGATACACCGCCGTGGTGGCCATGCCCAATACCGATCCCACGCAGGACTCGGTCGAGGTGGTCGATTTCGTTCGGCGCCAAGGAGAGCGATCCGGGTTGTGCGACGTTCGGCCATCGGGGTCGATCACCGTGGGTCGCGCTGGTACGCAGCTGACGCCATTCGCCGAGCTCGCCGCGGTCGGGGTGCGGATCTTCACCGATGACGGCAACGGCGTCCAAGACCCACAGCTGATGCGCCGTGCGCTGGAGTACGCGGGTGGTCTCGGCGTGACCTTGGCGCAGCACTGCGAGGTCGAGCCGCTGACGCAAGGCGCCGTGATGCACGAAGGCGAGTGCTGTAGCCGGCTCGGGCTTCCCGGGTGGCCGGCGCTGGCCGAGGAGCTGATGGTGCATCGCGACATCGAGCTCTCGCGCCTCACCGGCGCCCCGATTCATCTGCTGCATCTCTCGACGGAGGGCAGCGTCGAGCTCGTGCGCACGGCAAAAGCGGACGGGCTCGCGGTGACAGCTGAAGCGACACCGCACCACATCAGCCTCACCGACGAACGACTCGCGTCCTACCAGGCGCTGTACAAGGTCAATCCGCCACTGCGCACGATGGCCGACGTCGAGGCCGTACGCCGTGGGTTGATCGACGGCACGATCGACGCCGTGGCCACCGACCACGCGCCGCACACCCCCGAGTCGAAAGAACAACCGCTCGACGAGGCGCCGCCGGGCATGGTTGGGTTGGAGACCGCGCTCGGCGTGGCCCTCGCTCACCTCGACATGCCGCTCGCCGACGTGATCGGCGCGCTCTCGTGGCGCCCGGCGCAGATCGCCCGCATCGACGACGTCCACGGCCGCCCGATCGCCATCGACGAGCCGGCCAACATCACGGTGTTCGATCCCGACCACGAGTGGGAGGTCGTGCCCTCGCAACTGGCGAGCAAGAGCCACAACACGCCCTTTGTTGGGGTGCCCCTGCGCGGGCGCACGCGTTGGACGGTGCTCGCCGGCCAGCTCGTGGTCGACGACGGACAGGCAACCCGCTGAACGAACAGCGCACGACTGCGAATCGCCGCGAACGAACCGAATGGCCATTCACTAGACTGGATGAATATGCAACAAGCTCCGGAGAACACACGCGCCTCATCGAGCGTGCCACCGCGTGAGGGACGCCTGGTCTTGGCCGACGGCTCGGTGTTCGAGGGTGATCTGTACGGCCTCGACGAGGATCAGATCGCCCGCGGTGAGGTGGTGTTCAACACCGTGCATTCGGGGTACCAGGAGGTGATCACCGATCCGAGTTATGCCGGCCAGATCATCACGTTCACCAACGCCCACATCGGCAACTACGGCGTCAACGCCGTCGACGACGAGTCGCGCGGGGCGTTCTGTCGGGGCATCGTCGTACGCGATCTGGCTCGCCGTGCCAGTAACCAGCGCGCCGAGCGGTCGATCCGCGAGTTCTTGATCGATGTCGGTATCCCCGCCGTCGCTGGCGTGGATACGCGGCGGCTCACCCGCGTGCTGCGCGTCGATGGCGCGATGACCGGCGCGTTTGGCAGCGCCGACGAACGGACACTGCTGGCCGCGGCCCGCGATGAGCCCGGTACCGACGGCGTCGACTTGGTGGCCCAAGTCACGACGAGTGAGCCGTACACGATCGAGCCGGCCGATCCGACGGCAACACGATCGATCGTCGCAATCGACTTCGGGATGAAGCGCAACATCGGTCGCAGCCTCGCTCGGCTCGGCCGCGTCGACGTGGTGCCGGCGTCGACGTCCGCCGCCGACATCCTCGCCCGCGAACCCGATGGGGTGTTCCTCAGCAACGGTCCGGGAGATCCAGCGATGGTGCCGTACGCCGTCGACACCATTGCCGAGTTACTGGGAGCAGTGCCGATCTTCGGCATCTGTCTCGGCCACCAGTTGCTCGGACGGGCGATCGGTGCCGACACCGTGAAGCTGCCGTTCGGACACCACGGGGGCAACCATCCGGTGCGCAACGACGCGACCGGTCGTGTCGAGATCACCAGCCAGAACCACAACTTCGCTGTCGATCCCGACAGCCTGAGCGGGAAAGCGACGATGACCCACGTCAATTTGAACGATGGTGTGTGCCAAGGAATGCGCGTCAACGACGCTCCGGCGTTCAGCGTGCAGCATCACCCCGAGGCCAACCCGGGTCCCCACGACGCCAACTACATGTTTGCCGAGTTCGGTGCGCTGATGGACGGGAACGACTGATGCCCCGCCGCGGCGACATCGAATCGATTCTGATCATCGGCTCCGGTCCGATCGTGATCGGTCAGGCCTGCGAGTTCGATTACTCCGGCACGCAGGCGTGTCGCGTGCTGCGCGACGAGGGCTACCGCGTGATCCTCGCCAACTCCAACCCGGCGACGATCATGACCGACCCCGACTTTGCCGATGCGACCTACATCGAGCCGCTGACGTGGGAGTACCTCGCAGCGATCATCGAGGCAGAGCAGCCCGACGCGGTGCTGCCCACGCTCGGCGGACAGACTGGGCTCAACCTGGCCATGGAACTCTTCGAGCGCGGTTTGATCGGCGTCCCGGGCACCCCGGAGATGATCGGCGCCAACGCCGAGGCGATCGCCACTGCGGAGGATCGCGAGCAATTCAAGGTGGCGATGGTCGAGATCGGCCTCGACGTGCCGCGTTCTGGCACCGCCCGCACCATGGATGAAGCGCGCAACATCGTCGAGCGAATCGGACTCCCGGTGATCGTGCGGCCCGCCTACATTCTCGGCGGCCGGGGCACCGGGATTGCCAAGACACCCGAAGATTTCGAGCGCATCGCGTCCGGTGGTCTCGACGCCAGCCCCATCACGGAGATCCTCGTCGAGGAGTCGATCGAAGGATGGAAGGAGTTCGAACTCGAGGTGATGCGCGATCACGCGGACAACTGCGTGATCATCTGCGGCATCGAGAACGTCGATGCCATGGGCGTACACACCGGCGACTCGATCACTGTCGCGCCGATCCAGACGCTCACCGACGTGGAGTACCAGGAGATGCGTGACGCGGCGATCGCTTGCATCCGTCGGGTGGGAGTGGAAACCGGTGGATCCAACGTGCAGTTCGCCGTCGACCCGGAGACGGGCCGCCAAGTAGTGATCGAGATGAACCCGCGCGTGTCGCGATCCTCGGCGTTGGCGTCGAAGGCCACCGGGTTCCCAATTGCCAAGATCGCCGCCAAGCTCGCAGTGGGCTACCGCTTGGACGAGGTGCCGAATGACAT
>JBCCVW010000058.1:0-22741 GCA_039194665.1 Actinomycetota bacterium | reverse complement strand
TGTTGCTCGGCGAGCACCTCGGTGGGCGCCATGAGCGCCCCCTGATGGCCGCCCTGAACCGCCGTCAGCATCGATGCAACGGCGACGACGGTTTTACCGGCGCCGACATCGCCCTGCAGCAGCCGGTGCATCGACGCACTCGACGCCAGGTCGGCGGCGATCTCGTCGATCGTGCGCGCCTGGGCGGCGGTGAGCGGATAGGGCAGCGCATCGACGAACCGTTCGACCAGTGCGCCCCCGGTGTCGTGCTGCACCGCACGCGCCAGCCGCTCCATCGCCCGCTTGCGTACGACGAGCACCAACTGCACCCGCAACAGTTCGTCGAACGCCAGCCGCCGACGAGCCTGATCCTTCGCGCGCATCGAGTCGGGGAGGTGGATGCCGCGCAAGGCGTCGTATCGATCGATCAACCCCAGCCGCTCCCGAACGGCGGCGGGCACCGGATCAGCAATACCGCGATCGGCGCAGCGCCGCAACGCCTCCTCCACCCACGAGGCGATCTCCCAGGTGTTGAGCTGGGCCTTCTCGCTCTGTGGGTAGATCGGCACGATGCGCCCGGTGCGATCGCCGATCAGATCGACGACGGGGTTCGTCATCTGCAGCCCGCCGCGGTAGGTGTCGGCCTTGCCGAACAACGCCACCTGCAACCCTTCCTTGAGTTGCTTTGCCCTCCAGGGCTGGTTGAAGAACACGACGTCGAGGCGTCCGCTCCCGTCGCCCACGTTGGCGGTGACCATCGTCCGCCGATTGCGGGTGGTGCGCTTGCGCACGGTGCGTACCGTGCCCAACACAAGCGCCTCGGCGCCGACATCGAGGTCGGCGATGCGCGCCTCGTTCGATCGATCGACCCATCGGCGCGGGTACGTCGTCAGCAAGTCGAGCAGCGATTCGACTCCTACGTCGGCCAGCGATTGCCGTCGCTTCTCGCCCACGCCCTTGAGCCGTCCGACATCGATCGCCGCCAAGTCACGGAGCGTGATCGGCGCGCTCATGCGGGTCTACTCGGCGCCAACGAGGTACGGATACAGCGGCTGTCCGCCGTGTTGGACTTCGACGGCCACATCGGCACGACGGTCGTCGAGCCAGCTCGTGATCAGCTCGGTGGTTGCGGTGTCGGCGTCGGACCCCGTGATCACGGTCACCAGCTCGATGTCGTCGTCGACGACACGTTCGAGTAATCCGACCACCGCCGACGACAGTTCGGTCGACGCCGCAACAACGCCTTCGCGGTCGATGAGGCCGATCCAGTCGCCGGTGGCGATGTCGCCCACCGACGTGGTCGTGTCGCGTACCGCCTGGGTGATCTCGCCGCTGCGCACCCCAGCGATCGCCTCGATCATGCCGGACTCCACTGCGTCGATCGTCGCCTCGGGGTCATACACGACGAGTGCCGCCAGCGCCTGGGGCATCGTGCGCGTCGGCACCACCGCGACGCGCTTTGCGGTCAGCGCATCGACCTGCTCGGCGACAGGGATGATGTTGCTGTTGTTTGGCAGGATCACGACCTGATCGGCATTGACGTGTTCGACGGTGTCGAGTAGCTCCTGGGTTGACGGGTTCATCGTCTGGCCCCCCGTGACGACACCTTGCACACCGAGCTGACCGAACAGTTCTACGAGGCCATCGCCGACGCATACTGCGACCACCGCTGTGGTCACCGGCGGAAGACCCGCACCCGCTTGCCCCCAGTCGGCGCTGGTGTGTGTCGGGCTGGCGTCGAGCAGCGCCGCCTCGCGCTTGGCGTGTTCTTCGTCGACCTCTTCGAACAGGTCGGTCACTCGGATCTGCCGAGGCCTCCCGCCGAGATCGAGCACCGACTCGATCGATGCCCCGATCTCGTTCGTATGGATGTGACAGTTCCACAAGCCGTCGCCACCGACGACAACGATCGAGTCGCCGATCGCCCCCCATGCCGACTTGAACTCGCCGATGCGCTCGTCGACGAGATCGAGCAGGTACATCACCTCGTAACGGAACTCGCTGACGTCGAGCTCGTCCCCGTCGGCATGCCGGTGCGCAACTGCGTCGAAGTGCTCGCCGACGAGTGCGTGCTCGACCTCATCGACCTCGTCGGCCACCGGCAGCTCGACGCCATCGACGACATGGCGTGCGGCATCGAGGAGCAACACGAATCCTGCGCCGCCCGCGTCGACCACGCCGGCCTCGGCCAGTACTGGCAGCTGCTCCGGAGTGCGCTCGAGCGCGTCGACGCTGGCGTGGTGCGCGGCGTCGATCACCTGCGACAGTGACGAACCCGCCTCGGCGGCGGCGGCGTCGGCCGCGGCGCGGGCCACCGACAGAATCGTTCCCTCGATCGGCTTCAGCACTGCCCGGTCGGCACCGTCGGACGCCGCCCGCAGGGCGGTGGCGAACGCCGATGCGTCGCCAGCCGGGTTGGCCTTCATCGTCATGGCGATACCGCGCAGGATCTGGCTGAGGATCACGCCGCTGTTGCCGCGTGCGCCCATCAACGAGCCGTGGGCGATGGCGTCGCACACCGCAGCCATGTCGTCGGTGGCGGCACCTTCCGGTGTGTCGACGTTGCTCATTGCGTCGACGGCGGCGTCGAGCGTGCGCGACATGTTGGTGCCGGTATCACCGTCGGGCACCGGGTACACGTTGAGCCGGTTCAGCCGGGCGGAGTGTTGATGAAGGAGGTTGCGGTAGGTGCCGAGCAGGGTACGAAGCCCTGCGGCAGACAGCCGCTCGGGTGTCGACACGGCCGAACATCCTAGGGGCGGGTGGTCGGGTCGACGTAGGGGCGGGTGGTCGGGTCGACGTAGGGGCGGGTGGTCGGGTCGACGTCGAGCGTGAGTTGCCGCTGGATTGGGGGGCGGACAGTCTGGTGGGCTGCTGCATCGGGCCCGATAGCCTTTCGTGGCTGTTGTCGAACCGGCGTCCCCGGTGTCGATCCATCATCGTTGAATCCGGAGAAGACCATGTCGTCGAAGTGTGAAGTGTGTGGCAAGGGCCCCTCGTGGGGCATGTCGGTGTCCCACTCGCACCGTCGCACCAAGCGTCGCTGGAACCCCAACATCCAGCGGGTGCGGGCCAAGGTCGGTTCGACCACCAAGCGTGTCAACGTCTGCACGGGCTGCATCAAGTCCGGCAAGGTCGTGAAGGCCGGCTGAGGCCGCCGCACCATGCAAGGCGTCGTCAAGGCCTACGACCCCGTCAGCGGTCACGGCGTCGTGATGTGCGACACCGATCTGGCCGACTACGAACTTGCGCCGGGCGCGCTCGCGGGTTCGATCTTCCGCATGCTCCGCCAAGGCCAGCGTGTCGTCTTCGAGCTCGACGACGCCGGGCGGGCGATCACGTTGCGCCTCGGCTCCGAAGTCGACATGGGCACCCCCGGGGCCGAGTAGCGCGCCGCGCACGCTCCGTTTCCTCCCGACACCTGCTCCGCTCCCGTCGCGTGCGACGATGAGCGCATCGGCCGCCCCTATCTGTTTTTCCGATAGCCGCGTTCACGAACGCAGGCGCCGGGCGTTTCGCATTCGTTCATCGGCGACTTACCATCGGGTAACAAACATCAGCCGCCGACTCAACGAGGAGCACCATGAGCGGAACGACGAGCAACCAGCATCTGTTGGACTGGGTCGACGAGTGGGCGGAGGTGATGCAGCCCGACGACATCTATTGGTGCGACGGTTCGGCCGAAGAGTACGAGCACCTGTGCCAGGCGCTCGTCGACTCCGGCACCTTCACCAAGCTCGACGAGGCCAAGCGGCCCAATAGCTACTGGGCCCACTCCGATCCGGGCGACGTCGCCCGCGTCGAAGACCGCACCTTCATCTGCACCCCCACGCAGGAGGAGGCCGGCCCCAACAACAACTGGACCGACCCCACCGAGATGCGAGCCACGATGCGCGAGCTGTACAGCGGCGCGATGAAGGGCCGCACGATGTACGTGATCCCCTTCTCGATGGGACCGCTCGGGTCGCCGATCGCCCACATCGGTGTGCAGCTGAGCGATTCGGCGTACGTCGCCACCAACATGCGGATCATGACGCGCATGGGTCAGCGGGCGCTCGACGTGCTCGGCAACGACGATTGGGTGCCGTGCCTGCACTCGGTCGGCGCACCGCTCGAGCCCGGCCAGGCCGACGTGCCGTGGCCCTGCGACGCCGAGAACAAGTACATCGTGCACTTCCCCGAGACGCGCGAGATCTGGTCGTATGGCTCGGGCTACGGCGGCAATGCCCTTCTCGGCAAGAAGTGTTTTGCGCTGCGGATCGCTTCGGTGATGGCCCGCGACGACGGCTGGCTCGCCGAGCACATGCTGATCCTCAAGCTGACGAATCCCGCCGGCGAGTCGAAGTACATCGCCGGCGCGTTCCCGTCGGCGTGCGGCAAGACCAACCTGGCGATGCTCGTGCCGACCATTCCCGGCTGGAAGGCCGAGACGGTCGGCGACGACATCTGCTGGATGAAGTTCGGCGACGATGGCCGCCTCTATGCGATCAACCCGGAAGCCGGGTTCTTCGGCGTCGCGCCGGGCACCGGCGAGAAGACGAACCACAACGCGATGGAGACCTTGTGGGGCAATTCGATCTTCACCAACACGGCGCTCACCTCCGACGGCGACGTGTGGTGGGAGGACATGACCGACGATCCACCAGCGCGGGCCACCGATTGGAAGGGCAATCAGTGGAACCCGGAGATCGACACACCGGCGGCGCACCCCAATGCGCGCTTCACCACGCCAGCGTCGCAGTGCCCGTCGATGGCGGCTGAGTGGGAGGACCCCGCCGGCGTGCCGATCTCAGCGATCATGTTCGGCGGCCGACGTCGCACCACGGTGCCGCTGGTGACCGAGGCCAACGACTGGGAACACGGTGTGTTCCTCGGCCCGATCATGGCATCGGAGACCACCGCCGCACAGCAGGGCGCCGTCGGCACGCTGCGGTTCGATCCGATGGCGATGCTGCCGTTCTGCGGCTACAACTACGCCGATTACTTCGCCCACTGGCTGTCGATGGAGAAGAACACCGATCCGGCGAACCTGCCGAAGATCTTCTACGTCAACTGGTTCCGGCGCGACGACGACGGACGCTTCCTGTGGCCCGGCTTCGGCGAGAACAGCCGAGTGTTGAAGTGGATCTTCGAGCGCGTCAACGGGGATGCCGGTGCGGTCGACACGCCGATCGGCAAGTTGCCGACCAAGGATGCGCTCGATACCACCGGCCTCGAGATCGACGACGCCGACCTCGATGCGATCCTCAGCGTGGACACCGCCGGATGGGTCGAGGCGATCCCGCAGATCCGCGAGCACTACGCCCGGTTCGGCGACAAGCTGCCGGCCACCCTCAGCGTGGCAGTCGACAGCTTGGAAGCGGCGCTCGCCGACGCCTGACCAAAACGAAACAACACCGCTCGGGCGGTCACGTCGTCTGCGGTGACGGTCCGAGCGGCGTTTGTCGGTTTGCTGGGATGTGCGCCTTCGCGCGACGAGAAGGTCAGTCGGCCGGAACGACGTCGACCGTCTTGCGGCCCTTGCGCTGCGCAAAGTGGACCGAGCCGTCGACGAGGCTGAACAGGGTGTCGTCCTTGCCGATTCCCACGTTCTTTCCGGGATGGAACTTGGTGCCGCGCTGACGCACGATGATCGTGCCGGCGGTGATCTCGGTACCGGCGAACACCTTTACGCCAAGCCGTTGCGCGTTTGAATCGCGCCCGTTGCGAGTTGAGCCGCCGCCCTTTGTCTTGGACATCGTGGTTACTCCGTAGTGTTCAGGGTCAGACCGAGATCGAGGTGATCTCGACGACGTGGTACTGCTGACGGTGGCCGTAGCGGCGGCGGTTGTTCGTGCGCCGCTTGTAGGTGAATCCGTCGATCTTGTCGCCCAGTTCGCGGCCGACCACACGGCCGGTGACCGTGGCGCCTGCGAGCTGGTCGGGGGTGGCCCGCACGGTGTCGCCGTCGACGATCATCACCGGCGTGAGCGACACGTCGGCACCCTCGTCGGCGTCGAGCAACTCGACGCGCACCTGCTGACCTTCGGCGACCTTTTCCTGCTTGCCGCCCGAAGCAATCACTGCGTACATAGCGTTGATCGATGCTAACGGGAGTTCGCCGCGTCGCCACCGGCGATCGCTTCAGACTCGCGCGCCGCCCCGGCGAAAATTCCCTTGGCCATCAGCGACGATTCGGCCGCCCGGCGGTCGCGGTAGATGCCAGCGCGCACACGGTGCACGCCAGGGTCGTCGGGCTCCGCCCATCCGGCGAGGTCGGCAAGGTGCGACGCCAGCCGGAAGTCGCCGGCGTCGGCGACCTCCCGGGCTCGTTCGGCGAGGGCCCCGGCCCCGCCGGCGAGCGCGGCCAACTCGCCCGCGAGTTGCGCATCCGGAGCGGGCTTGAGGCGGCTTGCGGCACCGTCCCACCAGCCACCGTTCTGGCGCCAGACGGCACGAACCATGAACTCCGGCTCGTCGTACAGGGGCAGAAGATATGGCTTGGCCAGGGTCGCCGCCGGGACAGTAGCGGTGTGGATGATCGTGTCGAGGGTCTCCCCCGCGTTCATCATGGTGATCACGTCGTCGACGAGCTGCTCCAGTGCGGCAGCCACGTCGGTGAGTACGATTTCGATCCGCTGGCGGCCCTCGATCGGTAGTCCGTGCGCCGGGAGCAGCAGCTCGGGGCCGAGTTCCACCATCGAGCGCAAGGCGGCGGCCCATTCCACCGGGTAGCGCTGGACCTTCTGCGGGTTGCCGGCGTTGGGGAACAACCAGGTCATCAAGTCGCCGGTGAACAGCCACCGCCGAGTCGGCTCCCACCCCCACACGTGGTCGTCGGTCTCGGCGTTGGCATGGTGCCAGGTCACCTCGATGTCGCCGATCCGTTGGGTCCAAGTGTCGTCGACCACGAGGTCTGGCGCCTTGGTGTCGTCGGGGATGAACCTGCCAGGAGCAGCCCCACCGCCTTCGTTGCCCATCCCGAAGTCCTGTCGAACGCCACCGAACTGGCGGGCGTTGATCAGCAGGTTCCAATCGTTCATGTTGCGATAGCGCTCGAACCGGGTCGCCACGTTGCGATGACCGAGCACCGGCACTTCGCCGTACGCCGCCGCAAAGTGCCGGTATCCGCCGACGTGATCGGCGTGGCCGTGCGTGTAGACGACGTGTCGGACGGGACTCGCCGACCAGCCTTTGATCGCATCGACGACGTCTGCGCCGGTCCGATCGTGAGAGGTGTCGACGGCGAGCAGTCCATCGCCGGTGTCGACGACCACGCTGTGGCTGAAACTCTCGACCATCGCCACACCGTCGCCAACCTCCGACAGTTCGTTGGTGATCCGGTTGGTCGGTTCGCTCAGCACACCAGAATCGATAATGCGCGACGAGATCTCGAGCAGATCAGCCATCGCCCGATCGTAGGACCCCCGCGGAAATTCTGCGGAAATCCGGCGCGGTGCGCCGGAATCCGACAGGAGAACTGCGCTACGTGCAGCAGGCGTCGCCGCCTGCCCCGTCGTCGGCTGCTTGGAACTCGACCGTGAGCTTGCGACCGCGCAGGCCGGAGGTCACGACACGCATCGAGCGGGCCATGCCGACGAGGCTCGGAGTGATCAGGATCTGCACGCCCCCGTGGCGGATCTTGCGGTAGACCCCGGTGTTCTTGCCGTTCGTGTTGGTGTCGACCGACACCTCAGCGACTTTGCCTCAACCGGTGGGGCGGATGAAGTCGATGGCCATCGTGCCGCCCTTGCGTTCGAGTAGCGACCGGGCCTCGTCGGTGATCTCGATCTGCATACGGCCAGGCTAGGGCTCGACGGCAGCCTGTTGTTCAGAAGCTGATGAACATTCGCGAGCACTGGCAGTTTGTGTAAGCGCACATCGATCACGCACCGATATGTGCTGACACAGAAGCACTCGCCGTCTGCGCCTACTCGAGCATCCCGTAGTCGACCATCACACCGCGGCCGTGGCAGTCGGGACAGTCCTCGGAGTACTCGTTGAGCAGGCCCTCGCCGATCCGTTTGCGGGTCATCTCCACCAGGCCGAGTTCGGAGATGTCGAACACCTGTGAGCGGGTCTTGTCACGAGCGAGCGCGTTGCGCAGCGCTTCGACCACCTTGGCCCGGTTGCCCTTGACCTCCATGTCGATGAAGTCGATCACGATGATCCCGCCGATGTCGCGCAGGCGGAGCTGTTTGGCGATCTCCTCGGCGGCCTCCATGTTGTTGTGGAACACGGTCTCTTCGAGATTCGACTTGCCGACGTTCTTGCCGGTGTTGACGTCGATCACCGACAGCGCCTCGGTGTGTTCGATGATCAGCGATCCGCCCGACGGCAACCACACCTTGCGGTCGAGTGCCTTATGCACCTGTTCGTGCACGTGGTACCGCTCGAAGAGCGACAGGCCTTCGGAGTCGGCGTCGTAGTACTCGATGCGCGACGCCAGCTCGGGGTTGAACGCGGCGACATAGTCGCGCACCTCCTCGAAGAGGCGATGGTCGTCGATGATCACGCCGCGGTAGTCGGCGTTGAACTCCTCACGGATCACCCGCACAGCCAGCTCGGGCTCGCGATACAGCAGCGTCGGGCGCTGCACCTTGGCCGCCTTGCGCTCGATCTCTTCCCATTGGCGCAGCAGCAGCTGCATGTCGGCGGTGAGTTCTTCCTCTGTAGCCGTTTCGGCGGCCGTGCGCACGATGAGGCCGTGCTCGGCTGGCTTGACGCGATCGAGGATCGAGCGCAGCCGTTTGCGCTGATCGTCGGGCAGCCGCTTGGAGATGCCGTAGGTCTTGGAATTCGGGATGAGCACCACGAAACGGCCGGGCAACGACACTTCCTGGGTGAGCCGCGCCCCCTTGTGTCCGATCGGGTTCTTGGTGACCTGGCAAATGATCAGCTGCTTGTTCTTGAGGATGTCTTCGATCCGCGGGTTCTTCCCGGCCTCTTCGATGTCTTCGGGGTCGTACTGGACGTCGCCGCGGTACAGGACCGCGTTCTTCGGAGTAGCGATGTCGACGAAGGCCGCCTCCATGCCCGGAAGCACGTTCTGCACCTTGCCCACGTAGATGTTCCCGTGAATCTGGCTGACGTCGTCGGCGGGCCGGCTGACGTAGTGCTCGATGAGGTTGCGTCCCTCCAGCACCGCGACCTGCGCCATGCCGGGGCGGACCTGGACCGCCATGAAATACCGACCGATCGGCTTGCCGTTGCGCTCCTTGCCGCGGCGCTGCTCCATCGCAACGGCATCGAGCTCGCTACTCCCGCTCCCCCGCCCCTTGCCGCGCCCTCGACGATTGCGCTTCTTCTGCTCGCGCCCAACGTCACTGGATGAGTGCTGCTTGGAGCTCTCGCGATTCGCGCCGTCGCGGTTGGACGATTCCTTGCCGCTGCCACCGCGGCCGCGGCCGCGGCCACCGCGCCGACGCTTGCGTCCCCCGGAGCGAGACTCCGCCGGCTGCTCGTCGCCGGTCTTGGCCGGGCCCGGCGGCGGTGCAGTCGGCACCGGCATCGTGTCGCCGATTTGTGGTTTGCGGACGAGCGCTTTCTCGGCGGCATCACGCGAGGGCTTGCCTTCGCGGATCCGTTCGGGGATCTCGATGTCGTTGCGATCGTTGCCGCCGTCGGCCGGTTCGGCACCAGTGCCCGTCTGGTCGGTGGTCTGCGATGCGGAACGGCGACGTCGGTTGCGTTGGCCGCCGCCGCTACTGCGGCGCCCGCTGGAGCCGTCGCGGCGCGATCCACCGGAGTCGCGGCTGGCCGAGCCGGTGTCGGCCGCGTCGGTTCCGGTGTCGCTGGTGTCGGGGGTGTCCATGTTGATTCCTTCCAAGCGAGGCGCACTCGGCGCCATCGCGATGCGACGTCGGGCGGTCAGCGCCACGGACGTCGTTCGTGTGGGTGGTCCCGGTCAGCATGCGGACAGACTCCGGACGCGATCGGGCGGCGGGAGCAACTCGCTCCGGCCGTCGGCACCATCGGCCCACTGGGCGACTCGATGGATGCGCAGGTTCGCCGCGTCGTCGACGCCGAATACTGCGCGGGCCAGCTCGGCTGGCCGAAGTGAGCGACCGACCGACGCAACGTCGGCGATCACCCGCGTGGAACGGTCTACATCTTGCAATGGATCGTCGACCGGGTCGTGAACCGAGAGGTCGATGATCGCCGGTCGGATGTCGTCGACCGTTGCGCTCCCTTTACGCTCGCGTTCGAGCAACAGCTCATCGGCAGCCAGCGTCGACGCCGCGTCTGCGACCAGCTGCTCGCTCGACTGCTCGAAGTCGGTGATCTCCCAGGTAACCGCTGTGACGGATTCCTGTAGTGAGGGGCCAGCGGCGTCGACGCACGCGGCGGCGTGGACCGCCAGACCGTCGGGCAGGGCGTCGTCGATCGCCGTGCCGATGCCCGCCGGGCCGCCCCACGGATCGAGCGACTCGCTGAGGCGGACGTCGACGTACTCGGCCGACGATGCCGCGCACGTAGGCAGCGCCAGCCCAAAACTCAGCCGGGGTCGAGGGGTGAATCCGTGCGAATACGCCACTGGGACGCCGACTCTACGCAGCGTGCGCTCCCAGATCCGGGACAGGTCGCGGCTACTGACGAACCGCACCTTGCCGACGAGCTCGTAGCGGATACGCAACGCGACGGCACTCATCGCCCACCGACCGCAACGGGATGCTGTTCTGGGTGCTGGCGTGATGGGCCGATCTCGACGGGCACCGCGGGAAGACCGGCGCCGCCGACGGGTCCGTCGACCGACAGATCGACATGGTCGGGTCCCGGCGGCGTCGCCGACGCAACGACGTGGTCGATGTCGTACCCGGTGCACACGCCGCAGTCGTAGCAATGGGTCCAGCGGCAGTCGTCGAGTCCCGACTCGGCAAGCGCCGCCTGCCAGTCGTCCCACAAGAAGTCGTGGAAGAGACCAGCCGACAGATGTGTCCACGGGAACACCTCGTTGGCACGTCGATGCCGGTACACGAGGTGGTCGACCGAGAGACCCTCGGCCTCGACTGCGTCGACCCAGCGCTGCAGATCGAGGTGTTCGCTCCACTCCTGGAACACGCCGCCCGCTCGCCAGACCCGTTCGATTACTGCGCCGACACGGCGGTCGCCGCGACTGAGGATCCCCTCAGCGGTGCTCGCCGCCGGATCGTGCCACTTGACCTGTACCCCGCGATGCGCCTTCGCCGTGCGCCGCAGCAGATCGACCTTGCGTTGCAGCTCGGCCTCGGTGTTCTGCCCGAACCATTGGAATGGTGTGTGCGCCTTGGGCACGAACCCGCCGACGCTGACGGTGACCGAGGCACGATCATGCGATCGCCGGCCGACCTCGACGCAGCGCGCCGCAAGGTCGGCGATGGCCACGATGTCGTCGTCGGTCTCGCTCGGCAAGCCGATCAGAAAGTACAGCTTGAGTCGGCGCCAGCCGGCGGCGAATGCCGCGTCGACTGCGGCCGCGAGGTCGTCGTCGGTGATCAGCTTGTTGATCACCTGACGCAATCGCCACGTGCCGGCCTCGGGAGCGAAGGTGAGACCGTTTCGGCGGCCGGACGTGACCTGCTCGGCGAGACCCACCGTGAACGCATCGACGCGCAGCGACGGCAGGCTGATCGACACCCCACAGTCGGCGGGCGCGTCACGGTCGGCGCCGTCGGGAAGCGTTGCTGCGCGATCGTCGAGGATGCCGTCGAGCACCGGTCCGATGTCGGACAGGTCGGCGGTGGACAACGACGTCAGGCTGACCTCGTCGTGTCCGGTGCGCCGGAGACCTTCGGCGACCATCGTGCGGATCTGCTCGGGCGGCCGCTCGCGAACCGGTCGGGTGATCATCCCCGCCTGGCAGAAGCGACATCCCCGGGTGCACCCGCGGAACACCTCGACGTTGAGCCGATCGTGGACCACTTCGATCAGCGGTTGCAGTTGCCGCTTGGGGTACGGCCAGTCGGCGAGGTCGGCGACCGTGCGCTTGTCGACCACGGCAGGCACGCCGGCGGCGCGCGGCGTCAGCGAGACGATGCCCCCCGGGACGGTACGACCGTCGTCGCCATGACTGGTGGGGGCGTAACCGACCGCGTACAGGCTGGGGACGTACACGCCCTCGATCCCCGCCAGCGCACAGAGCAGCGCCTCACGATCGGCAGCGCCGGCGCGCTGTTGGTCGCGCCAGTCGGCGATCACCGCCGTGATCTCACCGACGACTTCCTCGCCATCACCGAGCACGGCGCCGTCGATGAAGTCGGCGAGCGGCTCGGGATTGAATGCGGCATGACCGCCGACCAGCACGAGCGGTGCATCTGCAGAGCGGTCAGCAGCGTGAATGGGCACACCGGCGAGGTCGATCATGTTGACCACGTTCGTCGCCACCAGTTCAGACGAAAGGTTGAACGCGAGCACGTCGAAGTGAGCCGCCGGGCGGTGGGAGTCGACCGAGAACAGTGGGAGACCGCGGGCGCGCATCTCCGACTCGAGGTCGGTCCACGGTGCGTACGTTCGCTCCGCACCAGCATCGGTGCGTTCGTTGAGGATCTCGTACAGGATCTGCAGACCCTGGTTGGGCAACCCGACCTCGTACACGTCCGGATAGGCGAGCAACCACGACACCACGCCCGGACCATGTGCGGCCACCACGGCGCCGTCCTCGCCGCCGATGTAGCGACCGGGCTTGCGGACGCGCGGCAAGATCCGCTCGAGCTCCGGCCACACCGTTTCCATGACCTGACCAGGCTATCTGCGACCGCGACGTCGCACCGTCAGCGCATGCGTCGCATATGCACGCTCTGTACCAGACCGAGCATGGCGAAGTACACGATCAGCCCGGATCCGCCGTACGAGATGAACGGCAACGGCAAGCCGGTGACCGGCATGATCTTCAGCGTCATCGCCACGTTCTGGAACGTCTGCCACAGCAACATGGTGAACGCGCCGGCGCACAAATACGTCCCGAGCAAGTCGCGCGACAGGTGGGCGATGCGCCACACCCGCATCAGCACCACAGCGATCAGCCCGAGCACCACCGCGCAGCCGAGCAACCCGAATTGTTCGCCGATGGCGGCGAACGGGAAGTCGGCCCACATCACCGGAATATCGCGGCCGTTGGTGAGGGGACCCTCGAGCCAACCCTTGCCGGTCAACCCGCCGGTGCCGATGGCGCGCATCGCGTTCTCGGCCTGGTATGTGTCGTCGGCCCCGACGGCGCCGGGATTGATCAGCGCCCGAATGCGCGCGGCCTGATAGTCGTTGACCAATCGCCCGAGGACCGCAGCGAACACCGTGACCACCGCCAACACGGTGATCAAACCGATGTAGCGCGCCTTGGCACCGGCGACGAGCAACACCCCCATCGCCACGGACACGATCACCGACGCCGAGCCGAGGTCGGGCTGGATGATCACCAGCACCGCCGGCGCGCCGACGATCATCAGACCGCCGAGGAAGCGGGCGTATGACACCTCTTCGCTGCGTTCTTCAGCGAGGTACGACGCCAGCATCAACAGCGTGGTGAATTTGGCCAGCTCGGCGGGTTGGACGTTGAACGGGCCGAGGTCGAACGAAATGCGATCTTCACCAGACGCAACTCCCAACAGGAACAGCAAGGTCAGTACGACCAACGTGAGCCCGTAGAGGAACTTGGCCCGGTCTTTCCACCACTCGTAGTCGAAGGCCATCACGATGAACATCACCACGGTGGCGACGATGGCGAACACCACCTGGCGAGTGACGAACGCGTACGGGTCCTCAGTGACCCTCGTCCGCGACGCCGAGAACACGATGAAGCAGCCGATGATGGTCAGTGCGAACTGCGCCGCCATCAGCACCCAGTCGATGTTGCGGCTGGGGTCGGCCGGGCTGGAGCGGATGTTGCCGAGGCCCGAATCGGGCTTGCGCGACAGCAGCGACGAGTTCACGGATCAGTCGGCGGGAACGAAGCTGGTGAACTGGCCCTCGAAACACGAGGTATCGCGCAGCGACATCGGCGGCGCCGGGGTGAGGTCGTTCTCGTCGAGCGGATCGGAGAGCACCACCGGATCGGCCTCGGTGAGCCCCGACAGTTGAGTGAACACACACTTGACGACGGGCGCTGCGGCACGCGCTCCGTAGCCGGCCTTTTCCAGGTAAGCGGTCGCCACATACGGCCGGTCGCGATCGATGCTGTAGGCGGCGAACGCCGAGGAGTCGTTCCACGGGTAGTTGCCTGCACCCTGCGCGGTACCTGTCTTGCCGGCGAGCGGGATGCCACCGCCGGGATAGGTAGCGAACAGCTTCTCGCCGGTGGTTGATCGGTAGGCGCCCTGCGGGTTGACCTGTCCGGGTCCGGTGATCACTCTCCGCAGGCCGCGCTCGATCTCACCGTGGATGTCGTCGGGCATGTCCAGCTGCCGCACGACCTCTCCCGTGAGGTTCGGTTCTTCAGCCAGTCGCCCCTGGGACACGTCGGCGTACCCCGGTTCGGCTGCATCCGGTACGCCGGGCTCGTAGATCGCTTTGATGATCTCGGGCTTCATGACGTACCCATAATTGCCGACGGTGCCGTAGCCGACAGCCAACTGCAGTGGTGTCGCCGACAACAGGCCCTGGCCGATGGCCATCTGCACGTTGTCGCCGGTGAAGTAGCCGGCGCCTTCGTCTTCGGAGATCACGCCGAGCTCGGCGTAGCGCGCCTTGAGCGCCTCGTCGGGAACCGTTCCCCCGAACTCGAAGGGCAGGTCGATGCCGGTCGGCTCGTCGAATCCGAACTGACGGACCTCAGCCTGGAGCACCGGCTGGTAGTCGTTCTCGGTCATGAAGCGTTCACCGAGGCTGTAGTAGAAGGTATCGCTCGACACGGCGAGCGAGGTTTCCATGTCGACGGCGCCGTACACGCACGGCAGGCCGTTGCCGCAGAGCGCATTGCGGTACACACAGCGAACGAGCCCGGCCGAGCACAGGTCTTGGTCGACGGACTCCATGCGGTACGTACCGCTATCGATGTGGTAGTCGTTCGTGCCCATCAGGCCGGTGTTCATTGCGCCGTACGCCGGAAACACCTTGAACGTCGAGCCGAGGTTGTACTGGCCTTGAATGGCGCGGTTCACGAGGATCGACTCGTCGGGACTGATCGGCTCGCCGAACTCGTCGACGGCGGGAAACAACGCTTCGAAGCGGCCGTCGGAGAGATCGGACTCGAACCACCGGTTGTCGAAGGTCGGGTAGCTGGCCAGCGCGATGACTTGGCCGGTCTCGTAGTTCATCACGACGACAGAGCCGGCAGGCGCCTTGTATGGCACCTCTTCGGGATACTCGGGGAACACGCGTGTGGTGAACTGCGTCTCGCGGTCCAGTGGGTTGTTGGCCGTCTGCGTGCGGCGGAATCGCAGCTGGCTCTGCAGGGCCTGCTCGGCGTACTGCTGCTGGTCGAGGTCGATGGTCAGCTGGATGTCTTTGCCGTTGATCGGCGGAGTGCGCAACACCTCGCGTACGATGCGCCCCGCGTTGTCGACCTCGTAGACCACTTCGCCCCACTCGCCGTGTAGTTCGCGCTCCATCGACAGCTCGATGCCGAACTGACCGACGCGCTCGTTGAGCTGATACCCGGCATCGGTGTACGCGTCTTTGGTCTCTGCCGTGATACGACCCATGTAGCCGACGATGTGCGATGCGAGCGGCGCATACGGATAGACCCGCCGAGACTGTTCGATGATCTGCACGCCTGGAAGGTCCTCGACCCGCTCCTGCAGTGCCAGCGCCGTGGGCTCATCGATGTCCTCGGCGAGCGGCAGCGGCAGCAGCTGGCTGTACAGCACGCTGTCCCAGCGTTCTTCCATCGCTTCGATCGGCTGGTCGATCCAGCCCGAGAGCCGGCGGAACAGCTCGGTCCGGTCGCTTTCCCGGCGAATCACTTCGCGGTCGACCGCCACCGTGAGCAGTCCTTCGTTGTCGGCGAGGATTCGGCCGTCGGCATCGAAGATGCGGCCACGCTCGGGGAGCAACGGCACTCTGCGCAGCTTGGTCGAGTCGACCTCCTCCTGCAGCGACTCCTGCTCGACGGTCTGCAAGAACCACAAGCGCGTGCCGATCAGGCCGAACAGCAGCACGCCGACAATCGCCAGCACACCGAGGCGCGCGCCGCGGCGATCAGCAGCCATCGGTGTGATGGGGACTCGCGGGTGGAAGGTCAGCGCAGGTCACGGCTGATCCATGTTACAAACGTGTTGCGACGTTGCGTGGTCACCTGCCACGGAACGTGTGCGAAATCCACGCGCTCCGCACACTCTCCCGTCGCTGCGATGTGTCGCTCACGCAGCAGGGGTCGACTCTGCCGCCGCGCCCTTCCACTCGGGCTTCTTGATCCGCAAGCACCATCGACCGAGCGGGACCAGCAACGGACTCAGGATCGCTCCGGCGACGGCCGAGATCGCCACGATCTCGCCGAGCCGGGTATCGAAGGGTGCGGACTCGCCGATGAAGATGCGCACGACCGGCACCATCACCACTCCAGCCGCCGTGCCGGCTGCGGTGAACAGCGCCGCCAGCCACCACTGCGGATCGGCGGTGATCAGCGCCAGCAGGCCAGCAACTGCACCGCCGATCGTCATCGCCGCAGCGGACGAGCCGATTGGCGTGCCTTCGACGAGGTCGAACATCAGCCCGAAGACGAATCCGGCCACCGCACCACCTTCGCTCCCGCCCGCCACACCGGTGGCCGCGGCGGCGATGGTCATGATCGGAATGATCACCCCATCGATGCGGATGTCGACGAAGATCGTGCGCTGCAGAGCAAGGAGCAAGACGCCAACGGGAACAAGGCGGATGATGGGACCTTGCACGATCGCCGCGAGCATCAGCGCGGCGTCCCGACCAGCGCATCACCGCTCGAGCGGATCACTGCTCGACCTCCGATAGCGGGCGATACAGCACGACCCGCACGAAGTTGAGCCGGTCGAGATCGGCGCTGAGTTCCACATCGAGCAGCGGGCCGCCCGAGCCGGCGCGATTGGCTCGGTTGGCAACCCGACCAACGGGGATGCCGGGCGGCGCCAAGCTCTCGATACCACCTGCGGTCTCCACCAGGTCACCAGGACCCAGCACGGCGAACTGCGGCGAGTCCTGCACGAACCGAATCTGTGGGAGCAGGCGCCCGCCGCGCCCTTCCAACGCACCGGTCTCCTTCTCGACAACAGGTTCGGGCTCCGTGGTGGTCGTTGTGGTCGACGACGCCTGCGCTTCGAGCTCCGCCTCGAGTTCGGCGAGGTCCTCTTCGGTCACCCCCGCCTCGTCGAGCTCCTCCAGCGCCTGCTGCACGTCCGGCGCAATCGTCGTGCCGACGCCCGGAACTCCGCCCGGCAATGTCGTGTCCGGTACCGGCAGCTGCCCGCCTGGTGTTCCGACCTCGTCGGGCACCGTCGTGGTCGTCGTGGTGGTGGTGACCGCATCGGCAGCGTCGTCGGGCGAAATCCCCGACGGCGTGGTGTTCTCGGTGACGCCCTCGCCGAAGGGCTCACTCGACGACGTCACGCTGACGCCCACCGCATAGCGGCGATCGGTGACCAACATGATGCGCGCTGAGTTCTCGGTCACCGACGTGACCTTGCCGATCAGCCCGGCCTGGTTGACCACCGGCATCCCGATGACGATGCCTGCGCTTCGTCCCTTGTCGATCTCGACCACCTGATCGAAGTTCGACGCCCCTTCTCCGATCACCGTGGCCACCACGGTGTCGATGTTGGCCAACGCCGGCAGGTTGTTCAGCGCCAGCAGCTCCTGGCTTCGAATCACCGCCGCCTCCGCCGCCGCCTGGGTCCCGATCAGCCGGTCGAGCTGATCCTGGAGCGCTTCGTTCTCGGACCGCACCTCGTCGTAGTGGACGATGCCATTCCAGGCCCGGGCGACGGGCGTCGTGACGACCCCGATCGCCGTCTCGACCGGATCGAGGGCACGGGTAGCCACGTCACGCATCCGGTCGAGCACCGGGTTGCCGCGCAGGTCCAGCGTGAGCAGCAGCGCGGACGTGAGCAGGAGGGCGATGATGACGCGTCGTCGCCCGACTGAGTAGATGGCCACGAGCGGGGCGGGACGTCAGTCCTCGCCGCCCAGCGACATCAGGCTGCGCATCGCGTCGATGTTCTCGAGCGCCCGGCCAGACCCGATGACCACGCTGTACAGCGGTTCGGGGGCGATCCGGATGGGCATTCCCGTCTCGTGGTTGAGGCGGTGCTCGAGCCCGCCCAGCAGCGCCCCGCCGCCAGTCACCGTGATGCCATCTTCCATGATGTCCGCCGCCAACTCGGGCGGTGTCTTGTCGAGGGTGGTCTTCACGGCATCGACAATGGCAGAGATCGGCTCGGCGAGGGCTTCGCGCACGTGTTCGGTCGTGAGTTCGATCGTGCGCGGCAGACCCGAGATCAAATCGCGACCGCGGATATCGGCGGTGATTTCGGCTTCGGGCGGCCAGGCGGACCCCATCTGAATCTTGATCTCTTCGGCCGTGCGACTGCCGATAGCGAGCGAGAACTCCTTCTTCACGTATTGCAGGACGGCATCGTCGAGTTCGTCGCCGGCAACGCGCACGGACTGAGCGGTGACGATCCCGCCCAGCGAAATCACGGCGACTTCGGTGGTGCCGCCGCCGATGTCGACGATCATGTTGCCCGACGGCTCGTGAACAGGCAGGTCGGCGCCGATCGCCGCAGCCATCGGCTCTTCGATGATGTGCACCGGCTTGCGGGCGCCTGCGTACTCGGCGGCGTCCTGTACGGCGCGTTGTTCAACACCGGTGATGCCCGACGGCACACAGATCACCATGCGCGGCTTGTTCCAGCGTGAGCCGTGCACCTTCTGGATGAAGTAGCGCAGCATCTTTTCGCACACCTCGAAGTCGGCGATCACACCGTCTTTCAGCGGGCGAATGGCCTTGATGTGATTGGGCGTGCGGCCCATCATGCGCTTGGCTTCGAGTCCGACCGCGACCGGGCGACCGTCGTTGGCGTTGATCGCCACCACCGAGGGCTCGTCGAGGACGACACCCTGGCCGCGCACGTAGATCAGGGTGTTCGCCGTGCCGAGGTCGATGGCGAGGTCCCGGCCCAGGCTGAGCGGATTGTTGCGGGCCATGGGTGGTGGCCACCTTTCGCGAATTTCGTTCGGATCCGTCCGACACTCCCAACGGTGCCAGGAACGAGAAGTCAGAAATGTTACAGATCGGAGAAGAAGATCCCGATCTCGCGCTCGGCAGACGCCAGCGAATCGCTGCCGTGGACGAGGTTCTCGGTAAACAAGATGCCGAGATCGCCACGAATCGTTCCCGGAGCAGCCGAACGCGGGTTGGTTGCCCCCATCATCGCGCGAACGACCTCCCAGGTGTCTTCGGGTCCCTCGACCACCATCGCCACCACAGGACCGCGACTCATGAACTCGACGAGGTCGGGATAGAAGGGCTTGTCCACGTGCTCTTCGTAGTGCCGAGCCAACAGATCGTTGTCGAGGGTGCGCAGGTCCATCGCCACGATGTCGAGGTTCTTGGCCTCGAACCGGGCGAGGATCGTGCCGACGAGCTTGCGCTCCACAGCATCGGGTTTGAGCAGCACAAGGGTGCGATCAGACATGGCGAGGCAACCTATCGGCGGTCGCGATATTCGGCTGTCTCGCAATGGGCGCACAGGTTGCGCTCGGGTCACTTCCCGTACGTTCGCCATATATGGTCGCACCGACTCGCTCATCGCTTCGACCCCGCACGCTGGCAGGCACGAGCGCGCTTGCAGCTGCCGCTGTGCTGTCACTCGGGGCAACAGCCCACGCCCACGAGCCGGGCACGGACAGCAGTGCGACGATCGTCAATGCGGCAAGTGTGCACGTGTTCGAACTCGACACGTCGTCGTCGAGGGTAGAGGGCAAGACCGTCGAGTCCGGAAGCGGCTCACTCCAGGTCCACGACGGCACGGCGACGCTCAGTGTCGAGATGCGCACCGCAACCAACAACCAGGGAGCGTTTACCAGGATGTTCGTCGAGGCGTCCAACTTCGTTCCCCCTGCTCCAGGCGAGTCAGCGCAGATCTCGGTCGACCGCGGAGGCATCAGCGACGAGAACCCCAACGGACCGGGCAGCGGGACCGGGTTCCTTTCGGTGACCGTCGTCAACGTCGACGGCACGTACGAACTCCGGGCCGGCGGCGGCACCTTTGCGGTGTTCCGCGCCACCTGATCGATACTCCCGGCGGTTCGGAACGCTCAGGTCGTCAGCGACTGCAGGACGGGGCGTGCGGCGCCAGCGGTGTACAGGCTGCCGGTAGCCAGAATCGCGTCGTCCCCATCGGCGTAATCGAGGGCCCGGCGGCACGCATCTTCGACCGTGTCGAACGACACCACGTTGTCGCATCCGAGAGCGCGGGCGGCGGCGGCCACATCGGCCGCCGGAATGCCGCGTGGCGAGGGTGCCGTTGCGGCGAAGACGATGTCGAACTCGTCGGCGCGCAACGCGGCGAGCATGTCCTCGGGGGCCCGCAACGTGCCGACGACCAGGAGCCGGCGGCCCTCGGGCTGAAAGTCGTCGAAGAACACCTGGGCGGCGACATCGGCACCCGCGGGGTTGTGCGCGCCGTCGATGACCACCAGCGGTTGGCGTCCCAGGATCTCGAACCGGCCCGGTACCGCAACCTCGGCGAAGCCCTCGGTGACCGCATCGTCGCCGAGCGGTGCGGCGAAGAACGTCTCGGCGGCGGTCAACGCCACCGCCGCGTTCTGGCCTTGATGCCAACCGTTGAGCGGCACATACACATCGGGGTAGATCGTGGTCGGTGTGCGCAGGTCGACCAGCCGTCCACCGACGGCGAGCGAATTGGCGACCACATCGAAGTCGTCCCCACGCACCAGCGTTGTGGCCGCGTCTGCTGAGCGGAAGATCTCGACCAGCTCGGGGCGGGTTTCACCAATGATCGCCGCGCTGCGCTGCTTGATGATGCCCGACTTCTCACGCGCAATGTGCTCCAGGGTGGGTCCGGCGAACTCGGTGTGATCGAGGCCGATGTTGGTGACCACGGCAACCGTCGCGTCGACGACGTTGGTGGCGTCCCACCGCCCGAGCAGCCCGACCTCGACCACGAGCGCATCCACGGCCACGTCGGCAAACCAGCGAAAGGCGGCGGCGGTAACGATCTCGAAGTAGCTGGGTTCGATCCCGAGCAGCGCCTCGAGATCGGCGATGGCGGCAATCTGTTCAGCGAGATCCTCGTCGCTGATCGGCTCGCCGTTACGCGTGATGCGTTCGTTGATCCGCTCGAGATGGGGGCTCGTGTATGTGCCGACGGTGAGGCCCTTCGCAGCGAGCAACGCCGCAATCATCTGCACGGTCGAGCCTTTGCCGTTGGTCCCGGTGACGTGGATCACCGGCGCGGCATGCTGCGGGTCGCCCATCGCGGCGCACAGCGCGCTGATGCGATCGAGTGACGGTGAGTCGATTCGACCGGTGGTGGCGTAGGTGGCGCGGCCATTGAGGTAGGCCAGAGCCGCGTCAATATCCATGGTGCAAACGGGGGGTACGTGAGCGGGCGGCTGGCCCGCTCAGGAGGCGGCTTTGCGCTGACGTCCAGACGAGCGCGGCACCAGCGTGGGATTGACCTTGTCGTTCACCGTCTCGGCGTCGATCACGACCTTGCCGATGTCGGTACGTCCAGGGAGGTCGTACATCGTGTTCAGCAGCACTTCTTCCATGATCGCCCGCAACCCGCGGGCGCCCGTGCCGCGCAGCAGCGCTTGATCGGCAACGGCTTCGAGCCCGTCCTGATTGAAGTCGAGCTCCACGTCTTCGAAGCTGAACACCTTTTCATACTGCTTGACCAGGCTGTTCTTCGGTTCGACGAGGATCTTGACGAGCGCCTCTCGGTCGAGGCTGCGTACTGCGCCAACCATCGGCAGTCGGCCGATGAACTCGGGGATCATCCCGTACTTCACCAAGTCCTCCGGGAGCACCTGGGCGAACAGGTCGCCCGGGTCGCGCTCGACGTGGCTGCGGACGGTGCCGTGGAAACCAACACCTTTGTGGCCGATACGCGACTCGATGATCTCCTCGAGGCCGGCGAAGGCGCCGCCGAGGATGAACAACACGTTGGTCGTGTCGATCTGGATGAACTCCTGATGCGGGTGTTTGCGCCCACCTTGGGGCGGCACCGAGGCCTGGGTACCTTCGAGAATCTTCAGCAATGCCTGCTGCACACCCTCGCCCGAGACGTCGCGCGTGATCGACGGGTTCTCACTCTTGCGCGCCACCTTGTCGATCTCGTCGATGTAGACGATGCCCGTCTCGGCGCGCTTCACATCGAAGTCGGCAGCCTGGATCAGCTTGAGCAATATGTTCTCGACGTCTTCGCCGACGTACCCGGCTTCGGTGAGCGCCGTTGCGTCGGCAACGGCGAACGGCACGTTGAGTTGGCGGGCGAGCGTTTGGGCGAGGTGGGTCTTGCCGCATCCGGTGGGACCGAGCAGCAAGATGTTCGACTTGGCCAGCTCGACCTCGTCGCGCCGGCCGACCGTGGTCGCCTGGTTCTGGTACTGGATACGCCGGTAGTGGTTGTACACCGCTACGGCCAGGATCTTCTTGGCGTCGTCTTGGCCGACGACATAGTCGTCGAGAAACGCGCGTACCTCACGCGGATTGGGCAGGTTCTCGAAGCTGAGTTCGGAGGTCTCGGTGAGTTCCTCTTCGATGATCTCGTTGCACAGGTCGATGCACTCGTCGCAGATGTACACGCCGGGACCGGCGATCAGTTTCTTCACTTGCTTCTGCGACTTGCCGCAGAAGGAACACTTCAACAGCTCG
>JBCCVW010000057.1:0-22892 GCA_039194665.1 Actinomycetota bacterium | reverse complement strand
GGCGGGGGGGGGGTGTGCGTTCGCTGTTTTATTTTTGTTACCTGGGTCGTGGGAGGGACCCGGGCTACACCGTAGGGCGCTTGCCCCTTCTTCGTACATTACGGGCCACGCGCCGCTTCCTTACGGTCTTCCGTACGGTTGTTGCGACGACGTGATCGCCTCGGCGTCATGCGGCGGGCGTGAAGGCCGCCGTCAGCGAGATGGCGCCAACGGTGCCGTCCGGGCCGCCACCGCCCTCGATGCACACGAGGTGGAACGTTCGGGTTTCGCCTGCGGCGAGTTGGAAGGCGCGATGGCCGGCAATGCTGCCGAACTTCGAGTGGTCGTCCGCTTCGTAGCGCTGGAGGTGCGCCATGTCGATGTCGACGGAGTCGTTGATGAAGCACGACACGGTCGAACCCGGCACGGCCTGGCCCACGACGGCACTCGAGTGCACGACGACATCGCCGGCAACCGGTGCCGTCACCGTCACGTCGACGATCGACAGCGGCGCCACCACCAATTGCGTCAGCGGGATTGGATTGGCCGTCTCAGTGACGCTGAAGGGCAAGCTGTCGAAGAGTTGCTCGACGTTCTGGTTGAGTTGCTGCAGCGACTCGCTGGTGTAGTAGCCGACGATGTCGCCGATCACGTCGACGGTGCCGTTCTGGTTGTAGATGTTGATCGTGCCGGCTGGCGACAGCTTGACGTCGACCTTGTTGGGCGTCGGAGCGTCGCCGGGCATCCAGTTGAGGTTCGAAACGGTTGGCGCCGTCGGCAGATCGCCAGGAAACACCCGCAGGTTCGACTGTGCGGTGCCGTTGGCGACGGTGACGTTCATCGCTACGCCGACGGCGCTGTTGGGGATCGAACAGTCGCCGACGGCACCGGTGATCTGCTGGGTGTGTGTCTGATTCGGGCCGAGGGGCGTCTTCTTGCCGCCGCCAGGAAGTTGACCGGGGCGGAAGTCGAAGGCTCGGCAGTTCGGGATGGCGACGTACGTCGCGTCGTCGTCGCCTGGAGCGGCGTCGGCCGACCACGTTTGGGAAAACGCGAGCGTCGCGATGACCGCGAGCATCATGCCGGCCGTGATCCAGATCGCTTTCTGCAGCGGCGAGATCGTGGCTCGGGGGAGGGTGGTGGACATGGGAGGGGTCCTTTCGGGCGGGAGTGGGTAAGTGGTTGGTGAGTCGTTGTGGTGGCCGCGGTCGCGGCGTGGGGTGGTGATCGGCCCTCGTCGGGTGGACGAGGGCCGATCACCGTTGCTGAATGGCGTGAGCCGGGGTCCGATCAGGGCGCCGGGGTGAACGTGGCGGTCATCGAACGCTCGACGATGAATCCACCATTCGATGGACCTTCCTGGCAGAGCAGGTAGTAGGTCTGCGTCGCGCCGGCCGCGATCGGGAACGTGCGGGTGCCGCTGACGCTGCCCCAGCCGCCGGTGTCGTCGGCCTCGAACCGCTGGCCGTACTCGAAGTCGGTCGACGTCGAGTCCGACAGGTAGCAGAACACGTCTTGGCTACCCACGTTGTGTCCGACCTCGGCGTGCGAGTCGACCGTCACGTTGCCGCCGACCGGTGCGGTCACGGTGACGTTCAACTGTTCCGTTGGCCCGGATGCCAGCGGATCAGGCGACGTCGTCATGTTCTCGCTCGTCACGACGAACGGGAGGCTGGCGAACAGCTGCTCGACGTTCTGATTGAGCTCCTGCAGCGATTCACTGGTGTAGTACCCGACGATGTCGCCGATCACGTCGACGGTGCCGTTCTGGTTGTAGATGTTGATCGTGCCGGCTGGCGACAACTTCACGTCGACCTTGTTCGGCGTCGGCGCGTCGCCGGGCAACCAGTTGAGGTTCGACACCGTGGGCACGCTGGCCACGTCGCCGGGGTACACCCGGAGGTTGGACTGTGCGGTGCCGTTGGCGACCGTGACGTTCATCGCCACGCCGACGGCGCTGTTCGGGATCGCGCAGTCACCGACGGCGCCGGTGATCTGCTGGTTGTGGATCTCGCCGGCGCCGAGCGGCGTCTTCTTGCCGTCTGCGGGGAGCTCGCTCTGACGGAAGTCGAAGGCGCGGCAGTTGGGGATCGGCACGTACGTGGCATCGTCATCGCCCGGCGCGGCAGTGGCCGACCAGGCTTGTGAAAACGCCAGCGAGGCGATGACCGCCAGCATCATGCCGGCGGCGATCCAGATGGCCTTCTGCAGCGTCGACGTGGTCGATTGTTGCTCTGCAGGTGGTTGGAGGGTGGTGGTGGCGGACATTCGGGAGTTCCTTTCGGGTCGTGTTTGGTGGTGTGTTCCGGGCGTCCTGACGGATGCCCTCGAGTGCCCTTACGCGTTTGCGGTCCTTCTTTTGATGTCCTGTTCGGCGCCCGGACGCGCCGACGCCCCCACCCGAAGGCGAGGGCATCGGTTCGGGTCAGTGACCCGGGTTCCCGCCAGGGAAACCGTGTATCGCTCTGTGAGCGGCCGGACAGCGGCCGTTCGGAGCGACAGATGTCAGGACGTTGCCGGGGTGAACACGCCGGTCAAGGTGCGGCTTTGGGCGATGCCGGTATCGGTGTCTTCGATGCAGGACAGCACGTACTCGACGGTCTGTCCGGCGGCGATATCGAACGTCCGCACATTGTTGATGGAACCGAACGAAGGGCCGTTGGCCTGGAAGACCTGCAGGTGGGTGTCGGACACCGCCAACGTGTCCTCGATGGTGCAGCCAACGAAGCCAGGAAGTGTGCGGTTGACCTGGGTCTGCGAGGTGAGGGTGACCTGCCCGTCGACCGGCGCCGTGATCTCGACCGAAGCCAGCTTCATCGGGTTCGTCGTCAGGTTGTCGCCGGCGATGTTCACGACGTGGTCGGTCTTCACGAACGACCGGCTGTCGAGCAAGAGCTCGACGTTCTGGTTGAGTTCCTGGAGCGTCTCGCTGGTGTAGTACCCGACGATGTCGCCAACAACGTCGACCGTGCCATTCTGGTTGTACAGCTTGACCTTGCCGTCGGGCGACAGCTTCACGTCGACCTTGTTCGGCAGTGGCGCCATGCCGGGCACCCAGTTGAGGTTCGACACCGTCGGTACCTCGACGACGTCGGCTGGGAACACCCGCAGGTTCGACGGCGCAGTGCCGTTGGTGACGGTGACGTTCATCGCCACCCCGACCGCCGTATTCGGGATGGTGCAGTCGCCGACGGCGCCGGTGATCTGCTGCACGTAGGTCTCGCCGGCGCCGAGCGGGGTCTTCTTCCCGCCGGCGGGCGGCTGGTCGGGCCGGAAGTCGAAGACCCGGCAGCTGGGGATCGGTACGTAGGTGGCGTCGTCGTCGCCGGGGGCGGCGTCGGCGGACCATGCCTGCGACATGGTCAGCGAGGCGATGATCGCCAGCATCATGCCGGCGGCGATCCATACGAACCTCTGGAGAGGCGAGGTGGTCGAACGGTCGAGAGAGAGGGGGCTGGCGGGGCTGTTCTTGGTGCTCGTTTGGTTGTTCATTGGGGGTCCTTTCGGGTCGTTGGTCCCGATCGGGACCCGACGACGCGCCGTGCGCCGTCACCCTCCTGACGGTCGACTCGCAGCCCCCTTACGCGTTCCCCCGAATTTCTCTCGTCTTGGCGCGCCAGGCGCGCCACAACGACAGGGTTGCCGTGCAACGAGACCGTCTCTCTTGCGTTGTGTGCGACGCTGCGGGAACCGCTCGGCACATCGGCCGACCATCAGCGACCAGGGGCGCGATGACCATGACAACGCAGCGAACCATTGTGTGGACAGCGACGGGGGTGTTGCTCGGCGCGGTACTCGCCGTGCTCGTGATGACGGCGTGGCATGCCGAGGCATCGCCGGGCGACGACGACGCCACGTTCGTCCCAATTTCCAACTGTCGCCTCTTCGACACGCGGTCGCCCGACGGCGTCGGACCCAAGACGACGCCACTGGGCCCCGGCGAGCCCAACGTGTACACCCAGCAGGTCACCGGTACCAACGGGAACTGCACGATTCCGCCTGGCGCCACGGGCGTGGCGATGAACGTCACGATCGTCAATCCGACCGCGCAGTCCAACCTCCGTGTTTTCCCGGCTGACGTGCCGACGCCGTTGGCGTCGAACCTCAACTGGCTCCCTGGGCAATCGCCGACGCCCAACAAGGTGGACGTCAAGTTGTCCGGCGATGGCGCGATCAAGCTGTTCAACTTCCGCGGCACGGTCGATGTGCTCGCCGATGTCGTCGGCTACTACTCCAACGAGTCGCTGGTCGAGCTCGACAACCGCGTGGCCGAACTCGAGGCCCTCGTCGCCGACATGTCGATCGAGCAGGTCGACGGGCAGCGCACCGTCCGGTTCACAGGCGTCAATGTCCAGATCGTCGACGGCACCGGCGACACCGCGTGCGGAACGAACCAAACAGAGGCGTGCTCGGGTCGCGGCAATGTGCTCATCGGCTACCAAGAGGACACCAGCGATCCGGCGGACCGTTCTGGTGTCCACAACCTGGTGGTCGGCGAGAACCACGAGTACACGAGCCACTCCGGCGCGGCGATCGGCTCGTCCCATTCGATCAGCGGGGAGGGGGCGTCGGTCAGCGGCGGCTTCAACAACACGGCGAGCGGCCGAGGCGCGTCGGTGTCGGGCGGCAGCGGGAACACGGCGTCCGGACGGGACTCGTCGGTCAGCGGTGGACGGTTCAACGCGGCGGAGGATCGGACCAGCTCTGTGTCGGGCGGCGACCAAAACTCGGCGGTGGCCCCCAGTGCGTCGGTCAGCGGAGGCGTCAACAACACCGCCAGCGGCGGCAGTTCGTCGATTCTCGGTGGCAACAGCAACCTCGCGCCGGGTGGCGCATCGTCGGTAGCGGGCGGGTACGCCAACGTGGTGAACGGGCGCCTCGAGGTCATCGTCGGTGGCGACTCGATCCCGTTCTGCATCGCCGACGGGTCGTTCTTCGAGGCGGCCGTGTGCGGAGAGGGGACCATCGGCGCCACCGATTGACGCTGCCCGAACGCCGTTCGCCCAGTCGATGGAACGACGAGGTGGTCGTCGGGCCACGATGGACCCGGCTGTGGTCGAGACCGGCGCGAGCTCCAGACTTCACCACGGGACCAGATCGCCGCAATGCGCCCGAGATCGCAGGGATTTGTGATGGACGAGACCGCCAGTGGGCGCGTGTGAGGTCGCTACGATCGCCGCCGTGACGGCCTACCGCTTCTTGTCCGACGACTGGTTGACCGCGATCGCCGAGCTGCGGCTCGCGTACACCGAAACGGCAGCCGACGATCCGAATGCGGTCACGGTGAACTACACGATCACCGCGGTGCCGTTTGGAGCGTCGACGCGGGAGTTTCACTCCGAGTACGGACGCACGTACTGGGCGGTAGGTCACGTCGATGCCCCGACCGTGTCGGTGAACACCGACTACCACACGATGCAGGCGATCTATCGCGACCGATCACCGGGACTCGACGCCTTGGCCCGCGCCGCCGAAGCCGGCTCGGTGACGTTTGCGGGCGGAGGTCTCGACGCCTACAGCGCTGCGATCCGCGCCGAGTACGGAAACCCCAAGCTCGCCGAGCTGCTCGATCGCGAGAATGAGATCACCGCGTAGTGCCGGAGAGCGCGCAGTTCGCTGGTGGTCGAGACCGGCGTCGATCCGGTGACCTTCCGCTTTTCAGGCGGACGCTCTGCCAACTGAGCTACTCGACAGTTGTGGGTCGACCACCCGCCGATCGGCGAGGGTCTTCCTCACAGGGCGGCCATGTACTGAATGTGCAGTACATGGCCCCTGTGGCGGTCCCGACGGGATTTGAACCCGCGACCTCCGGCTTGACAGGCCGGCGTGAACTCCAGACTTCACCACGGGACCAGATCGGCGCAATGCGCCGTATGTATCGGCGCAACGCGCCATATGTATGGCGCAGAACGCCGAACGCCAGGGGCGTCGCACCCCCAACGGGATTCGAACCCGTGCCGCCACCTTGAAAGGGTGGTGTCCTAGGCCACTAGACGATGGGGGCCTGTACGGCTTGGCCGTGTCTCGTTGAGAGCGACCCGAATCTAGCACCGCCGATCGGTTGATCCACCGGCTGTTCAGATCAGCTCGATGCGATGATCTCGCGCCCGGGGAAGGGATTGCGGTCGGTCTGTGCGGCGCGTTGACGCAGCTCGGCGGGCACCACTGGAAGCAGCATGCCGAACGGTGCGGCGTTGTACAGGTGATGGATCCGGTGGGCCTCGGCAAGCCGCTCCAGCGGCGCGATCGGGCGGCGGAACAGCGCGATCCGACGGTGGATATACACATCGTGCACCAACGCGTACGCGACGCCATACAGGGTGACGCCGATGCCCGCTGGCACGAGCGCGCTCAGGCGGTCGATGTTGAACCCGGCCCAGAAGCCGAGGAGCACGATGGCCGCGAAGATGACGGGGAACCAGTCGTTGCGCTCCCAGCCCGAGGTCTGACGCGCCCGATGGTGGCTGCGGTGCAGCCATTCGCCCACGCCATGCATGATCCACCGGTGCGTGGCGGCCGTGATCGGCTCCATCGCCACGAACGCGATGATCAACACCACTACGAATCCGCCGAGTTGCACGATCAGCACACTACTCCGGCCCCCACAGAGCGGCCCTGACCTCCGAAATTGTGACCGAATCCGGCGCGATGCGCGGGAATTCGCCAGAATTTCTGCGCGAGGTCGACTGCGTCGCGGAAATCTGTCGATTTCCCGCGCCGGGCGCGGTGATTCGACAGAATTTCAGCCGGGGACGGTCGTCAGACGGCGGCGTAGGTGTCGAGGGCTTCTGCGAGGGAAACGTCGAGCACACCGTGTTCACCGGCGACTGCATCGAGCCATTCGGGTCGAAAGATGCTGGCCACCGCAATCGGTTCGTCGAGGTCTGAGCCGTCGAGCGCCAATCGGACGAACGACGTCGCATAGTCGGGTGGGCGCAAGTCTCGTGACAGCTCGACCAAGGCGTACGGATCGGGGGTCTGGCCGTTCGTGGCGAGCGAGTAGTAGCTGGTGGAGGTTGGCCCGGTGGCGCCGCCCGCAAGCCCAGGGCCGTCGGTGAGGATTGCCCCGCGCACCTGACTCGCTCGGGCGCCGGCCAGCTGCAGTGCGATGTACGCACCGAGCCCACGGCCGGCGACGGTGATCGATCGCTCAGGGTCGCGGTCCGTCAACGCAGCCAATGCGATATCAGCGTCGCCGAGCATCAGTTCAGCGGTGTACCCGCCGCCCCGGGGCAGGGTCGATTCGCCATGTCCCGTGAAGTCGAGTGCGGCGATGGGGCCGGGCCACACTGCGGCCCACTCAGGCACGTCGGCGGGCGAGGTCTCGCCCAAGCCGTGCAGCAGGAGCAGCGGTCGGCCGTCGTCGTCGGTCCCAGACCGCAGGTGGTGTAGCGCGAGTTCGACCTTGCCGTGGCGGATCGTCTGCGTCCGCGGAGCGTCGCTCATGACGCATCGCCGAGGAAGTCGAGGACCAAGCCGCTGACCTGCTCGGGCTGCTCGATGTGCACGAAGTGCCCGACGTCGTCGAGCACCTCCGTCCGACCGTGAGCTGGCATGTACGGCAGCACCTTGTGGGGAGGAGTGCCCCATCCCATCTCCTCCATTTCGGCGCCCATGATCCCGAGAAACGGCATCGACAGACCCGGCATCCGCATCAGCGTCCATTCGGGACGCCACGGACCGAATCCACCGAAGCGCATCGACGGGTCGATCTTCCATCGCCAGCCGTCGGCGGATTCGTAGGCGCCAACGGTGACCAGACGCTTGAGCCAGTCGGTGTCGAGACGCGGGTTCATTCGGCCGCGACGAGCCGCCAGCTCGTCGATCGTTCCTGGCTTGCGCTGGGCGTCGACGATCCGCCGACGATGATCGAGCCACCCCGCAAGGTCCTTGGCCATCATCTTCGTGCGTTCGTGCTCGGCAACGTCCGGCACGCGGCGCGTGAACGGGATGCCGTCCATGTTCACGAGGTGGGTGAAGCGGTGCGGTTGCGCATCGGCGAGCTGGGTCATGAGCGCACCGCCCTTGGAGTGACCGACCACCGGCGCCGGCATGCCAGGAGTGACGTGGTCGAACACGGCCAGCGCATCGCGCATATCGGCGTCCCATGAGTAGAGATGGGCATGTTCGCTGTCGCCATGGCCGCGGTGGTCCCAGGCGACGACCCGCCAACCCGCGGCGGCCAACATCGGCGCGAACCGGTCGAACGTGCGGGCGAAGTCGAAGCCGCCATGCGCCAGCATCAACGGTGGATTCGATTCGTTGCCCCATTCGTGCACTGCGATGCGCACGCCGTCGGCGTCGACGTCGTACTCGCGCGCCGGGTGTTCGGCGCCCGGATACGGCAGCTCGGTCGCAGAGTCGCTGGTCGTGGAGGTCACGGATGCACAGTACGCAGCCCGGCGCGCGCCGATCTCATCCGATCCCACCTAGCATCGCCGTCCATGCAATCGGCGAGGGTCGCATTCGTGGTAGTCGGCGCAGCAGCGTTCGCCGCGGCGTGTGGCACCACCGATCAGGCGTCGCGCCAGACCCTCCCGCCGATCCGCACGACGATCCCGGTCACCACCACCACCGAGTCGACGATCCCGGAAGGCCAGCGTTTCTACCAGATCAAGCGTGGCGACACCCTGCAGATCATCGCCGCCCGCTTCGAGGTCACTGTGCAGTCGATCGTCGATCTGAACGGTCTGGCAAACCCCGATGCGATTCAGGCTGGACAAACGATCGAGATCCCGTCGGGCATCGTGGTGATCGAGGAGCTGCCGCCGGCTCCTGAGACCACTGTCGCCGGGTAGCCCCGAGTCCACCTCGGGTAGGAGTGACCAATGCCCCTCCCGCCGTGATGGTGCGTTCGTAGACTTTCGCCCATGAGCTTTTGGCCCACCGCCGAACACTGGAGCGTGGAGATCCCGCTCGATACGCCGCATCTTCGACTCGACGTGCTCGCCGAGACGGGTTTCGTCACACTGCGGGATCTGCCGTACGACATTCCGACGACCGAATTCGAGTCGTTGGAGTACATGGATTGGAAGTCGGGCGGCGACACCAACTTCGCGCCGATCGCCTCCGCCGACGGTGAGCTCGACTGCCGCGGGTTCTGGGACAAGGGCAAGACCGACAAGGACGCGCTGTGGACGTCGAACGCCGAGATCGCGCCGACGATCCGCCAGTACGTCGACGATGTTGTCGCAAACTTCGGTCGGGTGCGGATCATCAAGCTCGAACCGCAAGATCGCGAGGCGGCGATGCGTTCGTTCCATCGTGACGACAACAATCGCTTCAACCCCGACGACGAGGGTTGGGTGGTGCGTTCGTGGATCGAGCTCACCGACAGTCCCGATAGCTACATGCTGCTGATGGACAACGACGCCGATGGCCTGCCCGATCCGTCGACCGAGCGTCGCGTACCGCTGCACAAGGGCGCCCGTTTCGTTGTCGACACGCAGCGCCTGTGGCATGTGGTGGTGCACAACAGTGATGCGCCGCGTTACGCGCTGATCACCAGCTTCGAGTCGGGCCCCAAACTCGACGCCTGGATCGCCCGCGAACAGAAACAACCCGCAGCAGTCTGAATGCGACTCACCCCGGCCGCACGAGCAGCCGGGGTGAGACACTCGAACCGGGCGGGCGGATCCGGGTGTCGTGAACTCGTTGCTCGATCTACGTCAGCGAACATCGGTTCAACGCCGTCATTTGCTGACACAGAACGCGTTGTCGGCGACGTTGGTGCTTCGGGCGCAGGAGTGAGCGGGCCGGTGACACCCTCGCGTCACGATGGCCTCATGACCAGTACCGATCGTCGCATCGCGGCGATTGCCACCGGTCAGCTCGGTGTGTTCGCCCGCCACCAGGCGCGCGCCGTCGGGATCACCGACCACCAGCTTCGGAGCCGAGTCGAGAGCGGCTCCCTCGAACAGATCGGTCGCAACGCGTTTCGTGTGCGCGGCGCACCGCGCACACATCGCAGCGACCTCGGCGGGCTGATGCTCGACGTCGGCGGCGAGGTGTACGCCGCAGGCCGAACTGCGGCGGCACTGCACGGGTTCGACGGGTACTCGTTGCGTCCACCGTTCGAGCTGGTGATTCCGCGCGGGCGCGACCTCCGGCGCATCGGCCATCGGATTCGGACGACGCTGTCGATCGATCTCATCGATCGGGCCAACGTCGAGAACATCCGGTGTCTCAGTCCGGCGCGCACGCTCATCGACCTCGCCAGAACCGAGAGCGCCGAGCAGCTTGCCGTGGCCTTCGACTCAGGGCTGCGCGACGGACGGTTCAACGAATCGCTCGTACACCGCCGCATCGTCGCGTTGCGATCGAAGGGTCGCTACGGGATTCCTCGGTTGCTCGCCGCCATCGAGGCAACCGAGAGTGTGCGCGGCGGCCACAGCTGGCTCGAGCGCGAGTTCCTCCGGCTGGTCGAGAGAGCGCAGCTGCCGAGGCCCGAAATGCAGCAGGTCCTCACATCGGCGGGTGATCGCATGGTGCGCGTCGACTTCCGCTTTGCTGGCACGCCGGTGGTGGTTGAGGTGCTCGGGTACCGCTTCCACGCGTCGGCCACGGCGTTGGCCCGCGATGCCGAGAGGCTCAATGCGCTGATCGCCGATGGGTTTCAGCCGTACCAGTTCACGTACGACCATGTGGTGACCGAACCCGAGCGCGTTGTGACGCAGATCGGACGAGCGCTCGCCCCGCACCTCGACGCCCGCCGCAGCGCATAGCCCTCACCGTTCTGTGTCGGCGAATGTCGGTGCGCGAGCGATGTGCGCTGACACAAAGCGGGTGTCGCCACGAGATGGGGGCGGGTCACTGATTCTGTGTCGGCCGGAGATCGGTGCGCCAGCGATGTGTGCTGACACAAACGCGTATGCGCACGAGGTGCTGACGGGTCGGCGGGTCTGTGTCGGCGAATGTCGGTGCGCGAGCGATAGTTGCCGACACAGAAGCGCGGCGGGCGCGAGTGCGGTCGCTCAGCGGGCGGCCGCGGCGATGTCGGCGATCTCCGACATGATCGTTGCGATCTCGTAGTCCTTCGGCGTGTACACGGCGGCGATGCCCATGTCGGCCAGGCGTGGCCGGTCGTCTTCGGGAATGATCCCGCCGACGATCACCGGAGCGTCGACGCCCATCTCGGAGAGGAAGCCGAGCACGTCGGGCACCAGGTCGAGATGCGATCCCGAGAGGATCGACAGTCCGATCACATCGGGATCTTCGTCGCGTGCCGACGCAGCGATCTGCTCCGGCGTCAATCGAATCCCGGAGTAGACGACCTCCATGCCCGAGTCACGGGCGGCGACGGCGATCTGCTCGGCGCCGCTCGAGTGACCGTCGAGGCCGGGCTTGGCCACGAGCAGCTTCGGTGGCCCGCCGTCCATCGCCTTCACCTTGTCGACCACGACGTCGAGGCCCGACGTGGATCCGGGGGCGCCACCGACACCGGTCGGGGCGCGGTACTCGCCGAGGAGCGCGCGCATCAGGTCGCCCCACTCGCCGGTGGTGCCGCCAGCCTTGGCCAGGGCAATCGTTGCCGGCATCACGTTCTCGCCCGACTCGGTCACCCGGCGCAGTTCGGCGAGCGCAACGTCGACGGCGGCTTGGTCGCGGTTGGCGCGCCATTCGCGCACATCGTCGATCAGCGCTGGCTCGATCGTCGGGTCGACCTTCAGAATGTTGTTCTCGCCGTCGAGCGGCGACGGGGCCGTCTCGATGAAGTCGTTCACCCCGACGACGGTCTTGTCGCCGGCGGCGATGCTGCGGGTGCGGTCGGCCATCGACGCAACCAGTCGTGCCTTGAGCGTCTCCACCGCCTCGAAGGCTCCGCCAAGCGACAGCACGTCGTCGAGCTCGGCCTGTGCGGCCTCACGCAGCTCGGCGGTTCGACCCTCCACAACGGTCGAGCCATCGAAGATGTCGTCGTACTCGAGCAGATCCGATTCGAATGCCAGCACTTGCTGCATGCGCAACGACCACTGCTGATCCCAGGGCCGAGGCAGGCCCAACGCCTCGTTCCACGCCGGCAGCTGCACCGACCGGGCCCGAGCATCCTTCGACAGCGTGACGGCCAGCATCTCCAGCACGATGCGCTGCACGTTGTTCTCGGGCTGGGCCTCGGTGAGCCCGAGCGAGTTGACCTGCACGCCGTACCGGAAGCGCAGCGCCTTCGGGTTGGTCACGCCGTAGCGCTGGCGGCCGATGTCGGCCCACATCGCCGTCATCGCCCGGAGCTTGCACACCTCTTCGACGAACCGAATGCCCGCGTTGACGAAGAACGAGATCGAGCCGAACACCTGCGAGAACTGCTCGTCTGACACCTGCCCCGAGTCGCGCACTGCGTCGAGCACGCCGATCGCTGTGGCCATCGAGTAGGCGATCTCCTGCACCGGCGTGGCGCCGACCTCTTGTAGGTGGTACGAGCACACGTTGATCGGGTTCCACTTCGGCGCGTGCTGAGCGCACCAGGCGACCATGTCGACGATCAGCCGCCGCGATGGCTCCGGCGGGAAGATGTACGTGCCGCGCGACAGGTACTCCTTGACGATGTCGTTCTGTGTGGTACCCCGCAGCTCGGTCGAGTCGACACCTTGTTCCTCGGCGTTGGCGACGTACAGCGCCAGGAGCCATGACGCCGATGCGTTGATCGTCATTGACGTGTTCATTTCGCCGGGCGGGATGCTGTGCAGGAGCGTGCGCATGTGCCCGAGGTGGGCGACCGGTACGCCGACCTTGCCGACCTCACCTTTCGACATCACCGAGTCGGGGTCGTATCCCGTCTGCGTCGGGAGATCGAAGGCGATCGAGAGTCCGGTCTGCCCCTTGGCGAGGTTGGTGCGGTACAACTCGTTCGACGCGGCTGCCGATGAGTGGCCGGAGTAGGTGCGCATCATCCACGGCCGGTCTGGCTCGTGCATGACCGACGACGAAGCGCTCATACCCAAAGTGTTGTGCCCGGGCATTGCGCGGCTCAAGTCCGCCCGGCGCGGTGCCGAAGAACTAGTGGTCCCGAAAAGGACTGGAACGACCTCCGCCCCTCCCCGTGGAGTTCGTTTCTCAGGATCCCCTGTGGCGGGAACCCCACCGGCCGAACGGCGGATTCGGCCGGCACGGAGCCGGGGTGGGCGGTGGCGGACCGCCCACCCCGCTTCGGTCTTCAGCTCACGCTCGGACCGGTGTGGACAGCACCGTCAGTGCGCTTCGACTGCCGCCGTCACCCGATCGAGGTACTCCGCTCGGGGTATGTCGACGGCCCCGAGTGATCGGAGATGCGGCGTCGTCCACTGCACGTCGAGCAGCGAGGCATCGGTGGACCGCAGCCACTCCGCCAGCTCGACCAGGGCCACCTTCGATGCGTCGGTGGCCCGATGGAACATCGACTCGCCGGCAAACAGTCGGTCGATGCGCACGCCGTACAGGCCGCCGACGAGGTCGCCGTCGTTCCACACCTCGACGGAGTGCGCCCACCCAAGGTCGAACAGGCGCTGGTACGCCTGGATGACCTCGTCGGTGATCCACCGACCCGGCCGTCGCCGATCGGCGCAGGCGCGGACGACGTCGACGAAGCGCGTGTCGAAGCTGATGTCGAACCGCCGTCGGCTACGGCGCAGCGAACGCGAGATGTGCACGCCGTCGAGCGGGATCACTCCGCGGGGATCGGGTGAGTACCACGCGACCTTCGATCGCTTGCGTCGCGGATCGCTCGGCATCGGAAACAACCCCGCGCGATAGGCCGCGAGCAGTGTGCCCGGTGACAGGTCTGCGCCGACCGCAACGAGGTCTTCGCCGGGTGGTACCACCCGAGGATCGGGCATGGCATATCGAGATGGTGGCGGTTCGATCCCCCGACGCGCCCCGGCGCTCATCGTGTCAGTGTCGCGCCGACTCCGACTCGTCGCCAGGCGGCAGCACCGACTCGTCGCTCGAGCCGCCGTCGCTGTCGGCGGTCGCCGCTCCATCGGCGCTGTCACTGACGTCAGCGGCATCGGAGGCGTCATCGGCTGCCCCGCGTCGACGCCCGCGCATCTCCCGGTAATCGCGCGCGGCGCCCTCGAGCGGCTCCACCTCGAGGGTGATGCCATCGATCGCGGCAACGCGAATCGTGTCGCCCACTTCCACCGGGGTCGCTCGATTGGTTCGTGCCCGCCATCGGGCGGTGTCGACCTCGACGATGCCGTCGGGATCGACCGCGTCGATGACGGTGCCTTCCTTGCCGATCATCCACTCGCGTCCGATCGTGGGTGTGGCAAAGCGCGTCCGCACCATCGATGGCATGCCGGCGATGAAGGTCAGCGCGATGCCGCCGATGCCGGCGAGCAAGGCGATCCACGAGGGGCGCATCGAGTTGCCGGGGATCGGCTCGAACAGGAACCAACTGCCGACGATGGTCAAAACGATCCCGACACCGGTCCAGAATCTCGGTATTCCGACCTGTACATCGATGGCAAAGGCGAGCATCGCCAGTGCGATGAGGGCGAACGCCCACCATCGCGTCGTGAGCACGGCGAGTCCGGTGCACGCCAGCACGGTGCACACCGCACCAACGGCGCCAGCGACCCCGACGCCAGCGGTGAAGAATTCGAACACCAGCAACGCCAGTCCGGCCAACAACAGCAGGTACGTCACCGGCGGTGAGGCCACGGTGTGGAACAGCTGATCGACCAGCGACAACTTGGAGAAGCGCACGGTGGCCACGGTGTCGAACCGCGATGATCCATCGTCGAGCACGACCAGCGTGGTCGTTTCGAGGACGATGCCGTTCTCTTCGAAGCCATCGAGCGCTTGCAGCATCGAGCTGATCGTCGGGATTCCCTCGTCGTCGATGCGCTGCTTGAACACGTTGAGCGTGCGGGCTTCGGACAAACCGGCAGAGCCGTTGCGTAGCTGCTCTTCGGCGATGCCGAACTCGACCTCGGCCGACTGCGGGTTGAGGGGCACGCCGAAGTAGCCAACACGTGCGCCGGGCGCCATGCCGGTGACATCGGCGACGGCCAACAGCTGTGCCGCCGTGCCGTAGAACCGTGCGCCGCTCGGCCCCACCCAGATCCCGATCGGGATCGGCGCGGTGGCCACCGTGTCGAGCAGATCCTCGACCACATCGTCGGACACGACCGTGCCGCGACTGTTCACCTGAAGAATCAGTGCTTGGGCGCCGCCGTCGACCGCGCGGTCGATCGCTGTTTCCACCTCGGCGACGAGGATCGGGTCGAACAACCCGCTCACCTGCAGCACATCGACGGGAGCGATGTCGACACCCTCCGTGGCGGCGGTATCGCTGGGTGGATCGTCCTGCGCGTGGCTGGTCGGTGCCGCCAGCCCGATCACGGCAAGCGCAGCGAACACGACAATCACTAGCCTGCGCACGAGTGCCCCCGGACGCTGCCACGACCAACCCGGTCCGCGATGATTCAAGCGGTGCTGGTGTGGATCGGGAAGTCCCGGTTCGGGGTGCATCGTGGGAGTCGTCGGTGGCCACGAATGTGGTGATCGTGGCCGGAAAGGGCGGGGTCGGGAAGACCACGGTAACGGCTGTCTTGGCGCATGCGGCAGCCCGCCACGGTCGCGATGTGCTGGTGATCGAGCTCGACGGGAAGCCGACGCTCGAAGGTCTGGTCGGCGCCGCCGCCGACGATTCGGAGAGCGGTCGGATCGATCTCGTGCACATCTCCGCGCCCGAAGCGCTCGACGAGTACCTCCGCGAGCATGGCTTCGCCCGCGTCGCCAAGCGGCTCCAACGAACCGGCGTGATCGACATCGTCGGAACTGCGGCCCCAGGCATCGACGATGTCGTCGTGCTCGGCAAGGTGAAGCAGCTCGAACGCGCCGGCGACTACGACCTGGTGGTGGTCGACGGACCAGCAGCGGGCCATGCGATCACGTTCTTGTCGTCGGCTGCCGGGCTCGCAGATGCCGTACGCGGCGGTCCGGTGAAGGCACAGTCCGACGACGTGATGGAGTTGCTCACCGACGGCGAACGTTGTCAGGTCGTGTTGGTCACGCTGCCCGAGACCACCCCGGTCAATGAAGTGATCGAGACGGCGTATGCGCTCGAAGAAGAGGTTGGCGTGGCGCTCGGGCCCGTGGTGGTCAACGGGGTTGATCGTGGAGCGTCACCTCCCGCCGATGTCGAGTCGCTCGTCGCCGATCTGCCCACGGACGACGCAGAGGTACTGCGCGCCGGCGCGGCGTTCCGTCGATCGCGCCAAGCGATGGAGCGCCGCGTGATCGAGCGCTTACGCGAGACCCTGCCGTTGCCGCAGATCGAGCTTCCGGCGCTACCGGTGGCCGGCGTCGCGGCCGACGACATCGGCACGCTCGTCGACGCGTTGATCGAGGGCGAGCGGCGATGACGGCAGCGGCGATGCTCGACGACGCGTCAGTCATCGTGTGCTGCGGCTCGGGCGGAGTGGGCAAGACGACAACCGCGGCCGTGCTGGGAATCGAGGCCGCGCTGCACGGTCGGCGTGCAGTGGTCGTCACGATCGACCCCGCTCGTCGGCTGGCCGACGCGCTGGGGCTTGCCGACGGTTTGCCCGCGGAGCCGGCGCGCGTCGACCTCTCCACGCTGGTCGACACGTCCGACGATGGGCACGGCAAGCGCGGCGGTGAGTCGGGTGAGTTGTGGGCGATGATGCTCGACACTGCGGCCACGTTCGACGGGTTGGTCCACCGGTACGCCGACGACGAGCAGCAGGCGACTCGCATCTTGGAGAACCCCTTCTACCGCAACATCGCAGGGTCGCTCAGCGGGACCCAGGAGTACATGGCGGCTGAGATGCTCCACTCGTTGCACTCTGATGATCGGTTCGACCTGGTCGTCGTCGACACGCCGCCGAGCCGCAACGCGCTCGATTTCTTGGAGGCGCCGGGTGTGCTGTCGAGGTTCCTCGACCACCGCCTGTTCAAGCTGCTGATGCTGCCCGCCCGTGGTGGCCTGCGGGTGCTCAGCCCCGTCACCCAGCCCGTGCTGCGCACGATCGGCAAGGTCGTCGGCTCCGATGTACTCGCCGACTCGGTCGCCTTCTTTCAGGCGTTTGCCGGCATGGAGACCGGGTTCCGCGAGCGGGCCGACGAGGTGGTGGCGCTGATTCGCGCGCCCGAGACGTCGTTCGTCGTGGTGGCGTCGCCGCGCCACGACACGATCGACGAGGCGGTGTGGTTCAGCGAGCAGCTGGAGGCGCAGGGCGTACAAGTGACCGCTGCGCTGGTCAACCGCTGTCATCCGGTGTTCGGTGACGGGAGTGCGGCGGACGCCGCGGCGGTGGCGACTGACCTGCTCGATCGCGGACGCACCGATCTGTCGGCGTTGTGGGCCAACGTCGCCCACCTGCGAGGTCTGCGCGAGGGCGAACAGCGCGTGGTCGGTCCGTTGTCTGCGGCGGTCGGCGACGGCCGAGTGGAGCTGTTGCCGTTGCTCGACCGCGACGTCCACGACCTCGATGGCCTGGCACGCATCGGCGACCATCTGTTCGGCCGATCGTCAGCTTGACCACCGCAGGAGTGACGTGCGGCGCGGGCATTGGGTAGCGTCGGCGACGTGCACATCCTGCTTGCCACCGACGCCGATTGGATCGTCGACGAGGTCACCGCTGCGCTCGGCGGCGACGACGTGACCTTCGCCGTGTGTCGCGAAGGGCGGGCTGTGGCCGACGAGGTGCACCGCCAGATGCCGGACCTTGCAGTGTGTGATCTGCAGATCGGTTCGATGGGGGCGATGGCGGTGACGATGGCGTTGCGTCTCGACGAGTCGGCTGGACGCCTCAACCATGTGAAGGTGCTGATGCTCCTCGACCGTGCGGCCGATGTCCATCTGGCGCGACGCAGCGGTGCCGAGGGGTGGCTCGTGAAGCCGCTGGACGCCTTGCGCCTGAAGTTGGCGGCGACAGCAGTGCTCGACGGCGAGCCATACGCAGAGGGCCTCGACATCGATGCTCCGCCGGTGGAACCGATGGTGCCGCTGCCCGACGACGCCTCCGAGGAGGGCGCCGACGAAGCGGACGAACCCGCGACGACCTGAGTCGTTGACCTCGTCGCTGGCGTCAGATCGTCAGCTCACCGGACACACAGGTCACGGCGTCGCCGCCGACCCACAGCTGATGGTCGACGTCGTCGACGTGGACCATCCCGGCTCGGCCGATCGCCGTACCTTGACGCGCCACGTAGGGAGCTGCGAGCACGCCACGTTCGGTCAGCCACACCGCCAGCGACGCGTTCAGACTGCCGGTCACCGGATCTTCCCGGGTTGCGCCGTCGACCGGGAAGAAGGCACGCACCTCGATCTGTGCCGGACCGCCCTCGGCATGCGCGCCGACCACGCCGATCAAGTGATCGCTGGTGCGCGGCTGGACCGCCAACACCTCGTCGGCGGTGGCCAGCTGGACACCGATCCACTCGGGGCCGTTGGCCACCCACGCCGTGTCGACCACCGTGTCCGGGTCGATGCCGAGCACGTCGATCACGTCGGTGCGCAGGCCGGGGTCGAGCGCACCGCTGCGCTGCAGTGGCGGTGCGGCGAACGAGAGCCGGTCGTCACTGCGCAACTCGACGAGACCGATCCCGCACTCCTGCACGATGCGATCCGGTCGCTGCGGCGGGTTGCCGAGCGATCGCCAGACGTGGGCCGTGCCGATCGTCGGGTGACCAGCGAAGGGGAGCTCGAAGCTCGGCGTGAAGATGCGCACCAGGTAGTCGGCCGAGTCGTCGGTCGGCGGCAGGAGAAACGTCGTCTCCGACAGATTCGTCCAATGGGCGATGTGTTGCATCTCGTCGTCGGACGGTGCGCCGTCCGCACCGATGCAATCGATCACGGCGACCGGGTTGCCGAGGAACGGTGTGGCGGTGAACACATCGACGACGTGGTAGGGGAAGCGCATCGTCGGAGTCTGGCTGAGTGGCGCGCCATGGGCACGGCTGGTTTCGGCGAGGAAGTCGCCGCCGCTCGCCTGTAGCATCGTCGCCTGCTACGGGGTGTAGCGCAGTTTGGCTAGCGCGCCACGTTCGGGACGTGGAGGCCGGAGGTTCAAATCCTCTCACCCCGACACCGCGAAGCCCCGGCTCAGATCTCTTCTGGCCGGGGCTTGTCGCGGACGGCTGATGCCACCGCTACGTTCGGCGGGGTGCGTTACCTCGTTTCGTCGGACCTGCACTACGGCTTACGCCAAGTGGAGTGGATCCACGAGCAGGCGTCCAACTTCGACGCAGTGGTGCTGAGCGGCGACCACCTCGACGTGCTCGGCCCCGTCGACCCTCATGCGCAGATCTCGATGATCTCCGCGCTGTACGCCCAGATCGCCGCATCGACGACGTTGATCGCCAACTCGGGCAATCACGACCTCACCGAGCGCCTCGACCACGGCGAGAAGACCGCCCCATGGCTTCACGATGTCGAGCCGTCGATGACCACCGACGGGTCGAGTATCCACATCGGCACCGATCTGGTGTCCGCCTGCGCGTGGTGGGAGGGTCCGTACACGCTCGATGCGGTGGAGCGCCAACTCGCAGCGGATGCAGCACGCCGGCCTGCGGAGGGAGCGTGGATCTGGGCGTACCACTCGCCGCCCGATCAGTCGCCCACCTCATGGTCCGGCAGGCGGTTCTATGGCGATGAGGTGCTCAACCGATTGATCACCGAGCATCAGCCCGATCTCGTCTTGTGCGGACACGTCCACGACTCCCCGTTCCGCGAGCCCGATGGCTCGTTCCACGACCGCATCGGCGACACGCTCGTGCTCAACGCAGGTCGGCAGCCGGGCCGGATCCCGGCACACCTCATCGTCGATACGCGAGAGCGCGAGGTGTTCTGGTGGTCGTTCGAGGGCGACGCCACGATCGCCCTGTAGGCGTCTAGTACGGCACGTCGGGCTCGCGGTCCGAGCCGAGGTCGGCGTCGGCTCGATCGGTGCTCACCAGATCGGCCATCACGTGTGGCACCAGCCCAAGCGCGCCGGGCGTATCGGCGAACTGTTCGTGGAGATCGCCGAGCCACGAGCTCACCCGATGCAGACGGCGAGCCAAGGTTGTCGCCAGGAACTGACCGAACTCGGGCACTTCGCGAAAGAGCCGATCGGCGTCGTCCAGTCGGCGCATCGTGGCGCCCTGCGGGGCCACTACGTCCGCCGAGGCGGGTGTGCTGAGGAGCAGCCCCACCTCGCCGATCACACTCCCGGGCTCGTCGATCGTCGCGAGCAGGGCGTCGCCGCGACGGACCTCGACCACGCCGCGCACCAGCACATACAACGATGCGTGAGCTTCACCCACACGGATGACGTGAGCCCCCGGCTGCACGTCGACCTGTGGCGCGTCGACGGACAGCGCGAGCACGTCGGCTGCCTTCATCGGTCGAGCGGGAAGTTGGCTCGCATCCGAGGAACGTAGCGTTCCGTTGGATCTCGCGCACCTGACCGCGAGCGGCCCGTACCCGTGGTTTGGTGGTCCTGCTCGAACAGACGCTCCATTCTGAGTGTTGCCTGAGCGAGGACGGTCAGGCTGAGTTGACCGTCGGCTGCGGTGGGACAGCCTGCTCGCGGTCGGCCTGCAGCTTCGCATGGGTCATCGCCGTTGCGGTCTCGAGCTCGGACATCGCACGATGCGCCGTGATCAGCCACGTCAACGACGGCAGCGCGATCAACGTCACGATCATCGCCGCGGCGACCACGGCCGATCCGTCGTTGGCCGCCCCGGACCCGACGGCGAGTCCGACGGCGAACATACCGATCGACGCAACGAACGAGGCGAGGATCGGCCCCCAGAACCACCACCGAGCACGTCCGCCGTCGCCGCCGACCCACTCGATGACCCTGGCCACGTAGCCGTATGGGCGGTACCAGCAGAGCAGGCCCACCACGATGACGACGCCGACCGCAGCGAACATGGCCATTTCGCGCGTGTCGCGCGCCTCCCCAGGTGGGGCGGCATCAGCCCAGTTGCGTAGCAGCGCCGCCAGGATCATGCCGTTGATCATCACGAATGGCGCCGCGAACCACCACAAGGCCGCGGCAGCGGGCCGCGGTGGTTTGGAGTAGGCCTTCGCTGGCTTGGCGCGGCGGGCGTTCGCTGTGGCCATCCCGCACCAGATCAAGAGCAGCGGTAACGCCAGGACCGACAGCGCTATCGGCGCGATCGGTCCGAGGAGCGCGGCCGGGGCGGCCAGCACCGCGACCACCAGAATCGCGTAGTGCGCCCAGCGTGTCGGCAGCAGCGGGCGCAGCGGCTCGGTTGCCGCGATCGATTGCTGCGGTTGCGTCTCCCACGCGATTGTTGCGTTCGTCGCACTCGGCGTCGCCTCCAGCACCTCGTCGTGGGCTACCGGTGGCGTGACCTTCAGTGGAGTGGCAGCTGGGAGGAGCGGCACGCCGGGCGCGGCTGTCGACGGTTGCGGGGGCGGGAATGGGGAGCCGGTCGGCGACGTGGCGGCGGGATCCATCAGCTGATCATCGGCCGGACGATGCGGCTGCTTGATCGATGTCTTCGCGACCGTCGATCCGTTCGGTGGCGGTCGGTCGGGGCGACCCGCCGGTCTACGTTGGCACGATGGCTGACCCGGTGACCTGGACTGTCACGGCGGTGAACGCCCCCGAACATGCAGGCAACCGCATCCATACCGACGAGGGAGCGCGTGCGCAGGGGTTTCCCGCAGCGCTCGTCGCTGGGGTGACGACGTACGCGTACCTGACTCGACCGCTCGTCAACGCCTGGGGGACCGACTGGCTGATGCGTGGCGGCGGCGAGGTTCGGTTCCGTGCGCCGGTCTTCGCCGGCGACCAGGTCGAATGCACTCCGGCGGAATCGAGCGATGGCGTGTGCGTCGAGGCCCGGGTCGACCGCTCGCCTGAGGCACTCGCGGTGTTCGCCGCCGTCGAGCACGGCGATCACGTCCCGCCCGAGCGCGACGGCGAACGGCTCTCCGATCGCCAGGTGGAACTCGTCGACCGACTCGGCTCCGGGTACGGCGCACGGGTCGACGACGACCTCGAGTTGTACACGCGCCACGGAGTCATTCATCCGGCGGTGTGGCCGGCGATCGCCAACGACGTGTTCTCGGCTGACTTGGTGCGCGGCTCGTGGATTCACACGCGGAGTCGGATTCAGCACCATGGCATCGCGCATGACGGCGACGTGGTTACCGTGCGTTCGACGGTGATCGAGCGATTCCATCGACGCGGTGAGCGTGCGGTGGCCGACGTGCGGATCGAACGCAACGGGCAGCCGCTGGTGACGATCGAACACGAAGCGATCATCGACCTGAGCGACTGAGCTCTGACCGCTCATCGTGGGCGGCCGCAGCGTCAGCAGCACGTCGTCGACGATGTCTCGCCAGATATTCGCCACTTCTCAGCAGGTGTTCAGGCTCGGTTGAAGCGGCGATCGAGATGATGGTCGCAACCGATCAACAGCACTCGATTCGCACACCGCCAAAGGAGCCCCGATCCTGATGACTCGCCGCACACGTTCCACGATCGCTCGATTCGTCGGAGGGATCGTTGCGGCGTGCACTGCGATCACGGTTCTCGGGAGCGCAAGCGCATCGGCCGGTGACGACATGACCAGCGCGTCAACCAATCCGCTGGAGCCGAACATCTGCTACACCGACAATCCGCTCGGTGAGGGCTATCGGGTCCACGTGACCACGACCAACCACTCGACGCGCAACGCCCTGTTCGAGGTGGAAGAGGTCCGTGGCGACGTACGTCACCGCGAGACGCTGCGGCCCGGCGAGACCGGCGTCTTCGCCCACGACGCTCCGCTCGACCGGGAGCGCACGTACATCTACGACGGCCAAGTCGACGGGATGAGCCAGCCAGACGCCGGGTTCAGCTGGATGACGACGAACGTCATCAGTCCCGACTTTGCCCCTCCCTGCTTCTGACCCGCCGGTCGACCCCCCGCCGCCAGCCGAGATGTTGGCCACGTATCAGCGGCCG
>JBCCVW010000056.1:0-22895 GCA_039194665.1 Actinomycetota bacterium | reverse complement strand
CGTGACGACGTGGCGTGGGTTGGCCGGGTCGGCCTCGACCTTGGTGCGCAGGCGACGGACGTGCACGTCGACGAGACGACCGTCGCCGAAGTAGTCGTAGCCCCACACCTTGTCGAGCAATGCCTCTCGGCTCAGCACCTTGCCGGGGCTCTCGGCCAGTTCGCAGAGCAGGCGGAACTCGGTCTTGGTCAGGTGCACCTCGGCGCCGTCGCGCAGCACCTTGCCTTCGTCGGGGATCAGCTCGAGGTCGCCGAACACCAGGCGTTGATGGCCGGGTGCGGTTGGACGGATGCGGCGCAGAAGCGCCCGGATGCGCGCCGACAGCTCCTTCGGGGCGAACGGCTTGGTGAGGTAGTCGTCCGCACCCGCCTCGAGCCCGGCCACGACGTCGTGCGTGTCGTTGCGCGCCGTGACCATCACGACCGGGACGTCGCTGGTGCGCCGTAGTGTGCGACACAGTTCGAAGCCATCGATACCGGGGAGCATGATGTCGATGAGCACGACATCGGGGGCGCTGGCCTGGAACATGTCGATCGCTTCTTCGCCGCTCTCGGCCTCGTCGACCACCCAGCCCTCGTCTTCCAGGGCGAGCTTGACGGCCGAGCGGATCCGCTCGTCGTCCTCGACGGCCAGGATGCGAGTTCCCACGGCCCCCATGATGGCCCAAAGTCCCCGCCCTTGACGAGCATGGGTCGTCGCCCGCCTGGCGTCGCCCGACGCGCAGCGCTCAGTCGGCCGCCTCGTTTGCGGCGAGCACGGCGGCGCGTAGGGGTTCGTGGAGGGCGAGCGGTGCGGCGACGACGGATCCGGCGTAGGCCGGCGCGCCATCGAACGCAGTCACCCGGCCGCCCGATTCCGCAACGATCAGGCTGCCGGCGGCGATGTCCCAGCTGTTGAGGTTCTCCTCGTAGTAGGCGTCGACGCGCCCGCACGCGACCATGCACAAATCGAGCGCTGCCGAACCGAACCGGCGCACGTCGCGCACCTGTGAGATCAAGAGCGCGAGCCGGCGCGCCTGCCGAGCCCGGGTGCCACTGTCGTAGCTGAAGCCGGTGGCGACCAACGCCGCTTCGAGTCGGTCGACCGCCGACACGTCGATCGCCTGTCCGTTGAGCGAGGCGCCGAGGCCGCGGGCGGCGGAAAACAGCTCGTCGGCCACCGGTACATACACCGCACCGGCGACGCCGCCGTCGGCGTCGACCGCAGCGACCGACACCGACCACGTCGGGAGGTCGTAGACGAAGTTGACGGTGCCGTCGATCGGATCGACATGCCAGTCGATCCCTGACGTGCCAGCGTGGTCGGCGCCCTCCTCGCCGACGATGCCATCGTCGGGGCGGCGGGCGCGTAGCTCCGACACGATGAGGGTCTCGGCGTTGCGATCGAACGCGGTGACCGGGTCGGTGGCCGTGCTCTTGGTGTCGTGTGGTGCGGGTCCACTGGGCAGGCTGCGCCTGCCGGCGAGTGCCTGTTTCCCGGCGGCCGTGGCGAGTTCTTCGGCGAGCGTGCGCAGCTCAGCGGGGGGCGTGGCCGGCACTGGCTCGGTCCTCGATTTCGCGCCACTCGCCGATCGCCCGCATCACGAGCACGGCGACCACCGCCATGCCGAACGCTGCCCCGACCGCACCGGCCAGAAGGCCGAGTCCCAGCGGCACAGCACAATCGCCCTCGCACTGGAGGTCGACGAGCGCGAACCCGATCAGTCCACCGGCCAATCCGGCGACCAAGATTGCGATGAACGCGGCGACTCGGGTGCCGACGGAGGGAATTGCCGAGAGCGGGCGTGCCTCCTCGTCGGGCGGTGGGGGCGGAGCGGCCATCGCAGCGCAGGGTAGCGATCGGCAGCCGAGTCAGCTCCCGTCCGGAACGTCGATCCGTGGTCCCCAACCGTGAGCCGGCGCGTAGCGTGATCGATGTGTCACGTCAGCGACGCACGATTCTGCATGCCGACATGGACGCGTTCTACGTGTCGGTTGAGCTGCGGCGACGTCCGGAGCTCAGCGGCAAACCCGTGGTGGTCGGCGGTGACGGTCCGCGCGGCGTCGTCGCTGCCGCCTCGTACGAAGCACGCCGATTTGGCGTGCGCTCGGCGTTGGCCTCCTCGATCGCCAAACGCCGCTGCCCGCATGCGGTGTTTCTGCCGGGCGACCACGCCCACTACTCGGAGGTGTCACGGCAGGTGCGCGACATCTTCGAGCGGTACACCCCGCTCGTCGAACCGCTCTCGCTCGACGAGGCATTTCTCGACGTCAGCGGCTCGATTGAACTGTTCGGGGAGGGGCCGACGATCGCTCATTCGCTGCGCGCTGCGATCGGCGATGAGCTGGCGCTTGGTTGTTCCGTCGGTGTGGCGCCCAACAAGTTTCTCGCCAAGCTCGCATCGGTCGACGCCAAGCCCCGTGCTCGTCGCGACGGCATCGAGCCCGGGCCCGGCGTCGTCGAGATCGTGGCTGGGCATGAGCGGGCCTACCTCGACCCCTTGCCCGTCGAGCGGCTCTGGGGCGTGGGGCCGGCGACGTTGGCCAAGCTCAACCGCATCGGGATTCACAGCGTCGCCGACCTCAGCGCGGTCGGTGCGACGGCGCTGGCAGCGTCGCTCGGCGCAACCCAGGCACGTCATCTCACCGAGCTCGCCGCCGGACGTGACGACCGGCCGGTCGAGCCCGATCAGGCGATCAAGTCGATCAGCCATGAAGAAACCTACGCAGAGGATCTGGCGACGCATGACGAGCTGCGCACCGAAGTCGTCCGTATGGCCGACGCCGTGGCCCGTCGCCTCCGTCGTCAGGAGATCGGGGCGCGTACCGTGGCCGTGAAGCTGCGGTTCACAGACGGCTTTCGCACGATCACCCGTCAGACGACGGCACCTGAGCCGATCGACCAGGCCGAAACGATCGTCGAGCTACTGCTCCCACTGCTCGAACCGATCGATCCGACACCGGGAATCCGGTTGGTCGGCGTCGCCGGGTCGAACCTCGGTCCGGTGCACCAACAGTTGACCTTCGCCGACCTCGACGCTGCGCCGCCCGGTGCTCGGGAGACCACCGTCGACGAAATCCGCGAGCGCTTCGGAACTGACGCGATCGGCCCCGCGAGCGCAGTACGCGACGGGCACCTGCGCGCCGTCCGGCCTGGAGCCCAACAATGGGGGCCGAACCAAGAGCCACCCGACTGAACCGCCACGAGCGTCTGTGACAGTTGGGGTCAGAAGTAGATGCCGGGTTCGGCGCGGGGGAGGCGGACCGCCTGATCGAGTGCTGCGCAGAGGTCGGCTGGCGCATCGATCTCGGCCCCCAGGGCCAAGGTGCTGGCCGAGACGATCCCCAACCACAATCGAGTCCACGCACCGACGCTGGCGCGCATCACCGGGCCATCGACAGGCGCCTCGGTGTCGATGCGCACAACCGTGGATGGGTCGCCGACGGAGACGCGATACCGACCAGCGACCCCCGACCACCCCTCGGCTGGGTCGAGAAAGCGGGCGACGGGATCGGTGAGATCGAGCACGAACTCCACCGGGTGGCCGGTCCACCGGACGCCTGTTGCGCACGCGGCTGGATCGAGGATTCGTGCCTGCCACCACGCAAGCGCGTCAGCGGACGTGGCGTTGGCTGCGTCCTTCGTCCGGCTGCGCTGACGGATTGGCTGGTCGAGCAACGCCTGCAGCTGGACGCCCGGCGGCTCCGCCATTTTCACCGTATGGAACTGGTCGGCCAGCTCGCGCAGCAGGCGCAACAGGTCGAGCACCTGGTCGTCGCTCTGGGCGATGAACCAACGGACGCGGAAGGGGCCGTACTCCTCCTTGAGCGAGCCGATCACGAAGTGCGACACCGCGCCGTCGACGTCGCGGTAGCCGAGCGCCACGCGATCCGGGATGAATGCCCACTCGGCGGCGAACTGTTCGGCGCTGTGCAATCGCACTGCCCCATGGTGCTGGCGGCGGTTGATCGTGGCTCGGAACATGTCATCGAGGTCGTCGTCGCCGAGACGGACCGGACGGCGGTAGGCCACGTGGTCGATGCGCAGCGAGCTCGGGTCGAACATCGTCTCGTACGCGTACGCGCCGGTGCCGAATCCGAACCGGTCGTAGAACCCTTGCTCGAACATGCCCAGCGCAGCGATCGCCGCACCCTCGCCGGCGCCGTTGCGCAGCGCTCGCGAGGTCAGCGTCGACGCCAATCCGAGCTTGCGCCCGATGTGGCTAGTGGTCACACCGGTGATGCCGCACAGCGACACGCGCGTCTGATCGAGGTCGAACGCACCCATCGTGCGGGCGACGGCGCACTCGGCCACACCGTCGACCCGGGCCACCTCGACGGGGCCGCCGTCGAGAAAGCGCCGCAGGGCTGCTCGCTCGGTGTCCTCGTCGTCGATCCAGCGCACCTCGCGCCAAATGCGTGTGACGTCGGCGGCGTCACGATCGGCCTCGTAGGAGGCGTATTCGACCGACGGTTGGTCCGTCGGCGCCGCACTCGGGGCGGCTTGGAGATCGTTGTTCACCGCTGCAGCATTGCAGTTGGCTGATCGTCGCCAAGGGTGAATTCCTGGCTTGCGCGCCGGGTTTCCGGTGGGCCGCGTTGAGGATCGACAGAAACCATGCGATGATGGCGCCGTGCCGCTTTCCGAAGACGAACAGCGCATTCTGCGGCAGATCGAGCAAGAGCTCGAGCAGGACCCTGCGTTCTCGCACCGCGGCTACCGCGTGTCGAGGCGCCGATCCGCGATGCTCGTACTCGGTTTGTTGCTCGGACTGGTCATCACAATCGGCGGTTTGGCGATCAACTTCCTGGTTGCCTTCGTCGGTTTCGTGATCGTGCTCACCATGGCGGTGATGCTCGAAGCCGAGCTGCGACTGCTGGGTCGCGAGCGGCTCGGGCAACTACCGATCTCGGCATGGCTGAGCGGGCGTCGCACCTCCACGCCGTCCGACGACGACTGAGCTCGCGTTCGTCCACGCGACGCCACGGCGTCGGTACAAGCAGATCGCCGCAGGCGACGTGTCGAGGCGCAGATGCCGTTGCCGGTGAGCGATGCCGACCCGGTGCTACCAGCGAGTGAAGTAGCGGCGGATCCGAGCTCGCCACCCGATGGCGTCGTTCACCGCCCGTTCCACCTGATGGGTCCAGGTGCTGCACTGCCGCAGCTGACTGTTGCCGTAATCACCCACAACCTCCATCCCCTCGGTGCCCGTGCGCTGGTACGTGGCCGCGGTCACTACCTCGGCCAGGGCGCGGAACGGTCGGGCGGCCAGCGGAAACGCCGTCGCCGTGGTTTCTGCCATCTCCAGGGGTGTGGCGGTCGGTGAGGCGGTGACACCGACGTCGGTGACCGCGTCGACCGAACGGTTCCACAACACCCCGAGCCGGGCCAATGGATCGGACCCCTCGGCACGACGACGGATCCTCCGAATCACTGCGGGCGCAGCGATGAGGAACACCAGCATGACGGCCACGATCGGCCACACCGGGGTGCCGCTGCCGTCGTCGTCGCCCTCGTCGAACGGCACCGCAGCAGCCTGGTTCTGTTCGAAGTCCGGCAGGTTCAGCTGCGGGTCGGACTCCGTGAAGTCTTCGTTCGGCAGGTTCAGCGGGGCCGTCGTGGTCGGTGCGACGAAGTCGCCGGCGGTTCCCTCCGCGGGAGCCGGTGGTTCTGTGTTCTGCTCGGCTGCGCGCCCCGTGTAGTTCTCGGCGCCAGGCGCGCCGCGCCCCGGCGTGGGTTCGAACGGCACCCAGCCGAGCCCGTCGAACCACACCTCGGGCCACGCGTGGGCGTGCTTGCCGAGCACCGAGTACGACCCATCGGGCTGCTCCAGCCCGGGCGTGAAGCCCACCGCAACGCGCGCCGGGATCCCGATCGTCCGGAGCATCGCGGCGTAGGTCCCCGCGAATTGCTCGCAGTACCCGACTCGTTCGCGCAAGAAACTCTCGATGGCGCTGCTGCTATGGCCGCGCTGTACCTCGAGTGAGTACTCGAACTCGGCGTGGAACCAATCCTGCAACCGCAGCGCCGCGTCGAAGCTCGATGTCGCCCCAGCCGTCGCTTCTCGGGCCTGTTCCTCGACGATGTCGGGCAGATCATCGGGCACCTCGACGTAGATCGGATCAGGCGGTGCGACCGACGTTGCGGTTTGCAGCACCGCCGGGTCGAAGCGCGGTGAGGCCGACACGAACTCGAACGTGTCGCCCCGCTGCAGGTCGCCATCGTTCAGCACGATGGTGGCCGTCTCGGGATTCCACGCCAGACGATCTCTCGGGCTGGCAGACGCCGGATTCGGCGCAGCGGGTACCAACTTTCCCCGCAGATCGGAGATCTGCACCGAGTGGCGGAACTCGACGGAGCCAGGTGGTGACTGACCGAGATTGTCGCCGGTGGAGACGAGATCGCGCTCGGGCAGTCCCCAGATCTCGCCGTCGAATTTCGGCAGCGCCGACGACCGCCAGTAGGACGTGACGTCGGTGCGGACGACGAACATCTCGTTGTCCTCGCGGTTCGTCAGTCGGGAGCGGATATCCACGAGCGGACTGACCACTTGCGTCACCCCGCCGCCGCCAGTGCGCGTGTCGTACAACGCCTCGGCCTCGGCGCCCGGAAGACGCGGGCCGACGACGCCAGCGGTGAAGGCGATCGCCGTGGCTGCGACGATTGCGATCGGGGTAGCGAAGCGAAGGGGATGACGTAGTGGCGCGTGGTAGGCGCGGAGCACGATGGTGGCCAACACGCCGCTGGCGACCAGCGCCGCCGTGAGGGCAACTCGGAGGCGGTCGTCGCCCAGTGCGGCGACGAACACGTACAGCACGCCGCCCGGCACGAGCGCCTCCGCGCGGGCGTACGCACGGAAGGCGAACACATCGGCGAGCAACACCGCAAGGATCATCCCCACCGCGGCCAGCGCATCCCATCCGGCGCCGAAGATCACCGGCGCGACCGCCACGCGGAATTGATCGCGCACCAGGTCGAGCTCGGACCGGAACAACTCCCATGTCTCCGACGTGGGCAACAGCCACGATGTGGTGTCCCGGTAGAACAGCAGCGATGCGGCCCACACGAGGATCAGCGCGGTGAGCGGAACGGCCAGCCATGCGGGTACCTCGCGACGACGGAGGACGAGCCCTGCGCCGTGGCCGATCACCACGATCCACGCCAGCGGGGCGAAGAACTCCCAGCCCGCGAACACCCGTGCGAAACCAGCGGCAACGGCGAGCGAAAACAACGTCAGTGCTGCCGTCGCACCGATGTCGGTCGACAGGCTCGGCCGGGTGTTCGTCGCCGAGGTCACGTAGCGGCCCCTACCGTTGTCGCCGACTCCACGTCGGCGAGTGAGGCCCGCAGGTCGAGGCGCTCGCCGCCAGCGAGCCGTTCCCATCGATTGAGGAACTCGTCGTCGGTCCGTGCCGAGACACCGAGCGCAGTGTGCGGAGGTTCTTCGGTGAACACCGGGATCACGGTCAGCGTCGGGTCGATCGCCGCCTGCGCTGCGCGCCACGCCGGCCCGCGGTCCGAGCCCGAGATCACCACGAGCAGACCGAGCCCTTCGCCGGGATCCCGATCGAGGGCGCGCAACGGTGACGACGCCATCTCGAGACGGGCGAGGAGGCGCAGCGTCTGCACGGCAACCTCGGGCCCTCGCAGATCGACATCAGGAGCGGTGACGAAGCGCGTCGTCAGTGCTGCCCGATCCGCGCTGTTGACCAGGCTGGCAGCGACGGTGACAGCACGCTCGAACCCAGCCGAGTCGCGATAGCCGCGGCGATCGGCGTCGAGGATCACCGTCACGCGGCGCAATCCCTCGGTGGTGTGTTGCTTCACGATCAAGCTGTCGGAACGGGCGCTGGCCTTCCAATGAATCGACCGCGGCTCGTCACCTTGCACGTACTCGCGCAGGCTGTGGAACTCGCCGGGGCCGAGCCGCTGCGATCGCTGCATCAGGTGGTTGCCGAGGACGCCGTGGCCCAGTCGGGGCATCGATACGGCGAACGACCGGGGCGCCACGATCACGTCGTCGTACCCGGCGACCACCGAACGTCGCCGCGCCATACCCAGCGGGTCGCGAGTCTCGATCACCAACGGACCGACCGTGATCACCCCGCGGGTGGTGGTCGGCAACTGGTAGCCCGCTGACGCCGCGGCGCGGCGACGAATTGGCCCGACCGCCAACCGAGCTCGTTGATCGGGCGCATTCGATCGATGCACCGCATCGGTCAATTCGACCCGCGGCGTCGGGAGTGCGCCGTCGTGGGCGATGTGCACGTCGACGCGTCCGGTGTCACCGGCGACGAGCACGCTCGGATGTACCCAGCGAGTCACTCGCAACCGGGGATGTCGCAGGAGGACGTAGGCCAGCGCGAACATCGCAGCGACGACGAAGGCTGCGCCGATCACGTACAACTCGATGACGCCGAACACTCGGCCGACGATCACCGCGATCACCCCAGCCAGCACGCCGACCACGCCTTGTCGAGTCATCGTTCCGGCTGCGTCATCGTTCGGGCTCAGCGATCGGCAGAGAGCATGGGGCGAAGGCGACCATCGGGCTAGCGGGCAACCGGGACGGCGACACTGTCGAAGACCTCGCGAATGGCGTCGGCGTTCGACAGGTGAGCGCCGCGATCCGAGCGGACCATGATGCGGTGCGCCAGTGCCGCAGTGCCCACGGCCTTGATGTCGTCCGGGGTGGCGTAGTTTCGGCTGCGGGCTGCGGCATGGGCACGTGCACCAGCGGCGAGCTGCAGCGTGGCGCGCGGCGACAAGCCCAACTCGATTCCCGGATGGCGCCGGCTGGCCTCGGCGAGATCGACGAGGTACGACTTCAGCGCATCGGCGACGAACACCTGCTCGACGGCGCGGATCATCGAAGTGATTTCCGCTTCGCTCACGACCACGCTCAGGTCCTTCAGCGTGGTTGCGGACCCGAGGTCGTCGAGCATCTGAATCTCGGCGTCACGCCCTGGGTAGCCAATCGAGATGCGGAACAGAAAGCGGTCCAGCTGGCTCTCGGGAAGTCGGTAGGTGCCCTCCTGGTCGACCGGGTTCTGCGTCGCGATCACCATGAACGGGGGCGCCAACGCTCGACTCTCGCCGTCGGCGGTGATCTGTCGTTCCTCCATGGCCTCGAGGAGTGCCGACTGGGTCTTTGGCGAGGCGCGGTTGATCTCGTCGGCGAGCACGATGTTGGCGAACAACGGACCCGGCTCGAATCGGAACGATTCCGAGGACCGCTCGAAAACGCTGACGCCGACCAGGTCGGCGGGCAGGAGATCGGGGGTGAACTGCACCCGCTTCCATGTGCAGTCGATCGACGCCGCCAACGCCTTGGCCAGGCTCGTCTTGCCGACACCGGGCACGTCCTCGATGAGCAGGTGTCCCTCGGCCAGCAAGCAGATCACCGCCAGTTCGACCGCATCGGGCTTGCCCCGCACGACGGTCCCGACGTTGGCCGTGATGGCATCGAACAGATCGCCGAAGCGTCGGGTGGGGGCAGCCGCGCCGTCGGCTGCGAGGTCGGTACTCACCATCGAGAGCGTAGACCGCGATTCGCCGAAGGGCTGATCGGCGGTACGTTTCGTTTCGCATGAGTTCCCCGGCAATCGGTGTCGTCGTCGACGCCAATCGGTTGTCTGCGGGTCTCGTCGACGGCGGCCAGGTGATCGTCCGTGACCGAGTGGCGACTCCGGCGCGCGACGTCTGGCGCACCTTGGCGGGCCTCGTCGAGCGCGTCGTAGCAGCGACGCCGGCGGACGTGGCTGCTGCGAAACGGATCGGTGTGAGCTGCGCGGGACCGATCGACCACCGATCGGCGGCGGCGAGTCCGGCGGGCATTCGAGCGTGGAATGGATTCGCGTTGGGTCCGCGTCTCGAGGAGCTCTGCGGCCTCCCGGTCGCGCTCGACTCGCGTGCGGGCGCAACACTCGATGCGCAGCTCCGGCACGACTCGTCGATGTCCGACGCCGGTGCGCGGCGCGGGATCTGGTTGGGGCTGCTCGATGCGGGAGTAGACGGCGCAGCGGTTGTCGGTGGTCGGCGACTGCGCGGTCATCACGGAAATGCCGGCGCGATCGGCCACGTCGTCGTCGATCCCGACGGATTGCGCTGCTCATGTGGAGCGCGCGGTTGCCTGCACCCCTATGTGTCCGCGACTGAGCTCGAAGCCGAGATCAACCGTCCGCTGCAGCGGGCGACCGCAGCCACGGTCGAGCGTGCGGGCATCATGTTCGGTCGGGCCATCAGCAACCTCGTGGCGATGGTCGACGTTGGCCACATCGCCGTCGGCGGTGCGGTACCGGCGACACTCGGCGCCCCGTTCTACGACGCAGCTCGACGTGAGCTCGCCACGCGCTCGGCGGTGGCCGACGTGGCGATCGCGCCCTTTGAGTCGAGCGTGCCGTCAATCGTCGCGGCGTCAGCGGTCGTCGCTACCGCTGAGTAACACTGGGCGCACCACGACGGTTACGCTGAGGTCATGCAGCCGACGTATTCCGCTGAAGCCGAGGCCTACCGCGAGAAGGTCCAGGCGTTCCTCGCCGAGAAGTTGCCCTCGAACTGGGAAGGAATTGGCGCGCTCGACACCGAGGATGCCATTGCCTTCATGGAGGAGTGGCGCAGCACGTTGTACGAAGCGAACTATCTGGCGCCCGGGTGGCCAGTGGAGTACGGCGGCGCCGGGCTGACGGCGACCGAGCAGGTGATCCTCGCCGAAGAGTTCGCCAAAGCGGGCGTTCCCTCCGGTGGCCCGAACGACGTGTTCGGCATCCAAATGCTGGGCAACACGCTCCTGCTGTGGGGCAGCGAAGAGCAGAAGAAGCACTACCTGCCGCGCATCCTGTCTGGCGAAGACCGCTGGTGTCAGGGCTATTCCGAGCCCAACGCCGGGTCGGACCTCGGCAACGTGGGCCTCAAAGCAGAACTCGACGGAGACGAGTGGATCCTCAACGGCCAGAAGATCTGGACATCGGCCGGGCATCTTGCCGACCACATCTTCACCCTCGCCCGCACCGATCCCGACGCTCCGAAGCACAAGGGCATCTCGTTCCTGCTCGTGCCGATGAATCAACCCGGCATCGAGGTTCGGCCGATCAAGATGATCTCCGGCGACTCGGAGTTCAACGAGGTGTTCTACACCGATGCCCGCTGTCCGAAGGACAACGTCGTGGGCGGTGTCAACAACGGCTGGGCTGTGGCGATGTCACTCCTTGGCTTCGAGCGAGGGGAGGCCGCAGCCACCGGGCCGATCCGCTTCAAGGCTGAACTCGACCGTTTGCTGGCGATGGCCAGAGAACGCGGCGTCGACGACGATCCGATCATCCGTCAACGACTCGCGTGGTGCTACTCGCAAGTCGAGGTCATGAAGTTCCTCGGCTACCGCACGCTTACGCAGTTCCTCGCCGGCCACCACCCGGGGCCCGACGGGGCGATCTCCAAGCTGTTCTGGAGCGAGTACCACAAGAAGGTCACCGAGTTGGCCGTCGACATTCTCGGCGCCGACGCGCTGTACATCGAGGGTCGTCCGCCATCGACGGCGTTCCAGACCGACGACCCCGGCGCCGCGAACACCTCTGGCTCGTGGGACAACGTGTTCCTCAACGCCCGCGCCGGCACGATCTACGCCGGCTCCTCGCAGATCCAACGCAACATCATCGGCGAAATGATCCTCGGACTGCCCAAAGAACCGAAGCCGCAATGATCGGTCGGCCCTGACGTCGACTCGGAGCAACGCAATTCTGGACGGGCCGACGGCGGCCTTGGTCGCTGGCGTTCCCCGCGGCGCCCGTGATGTATTGCTCGGCCGTGAGCATCAGCTCGGCCTTACGGCACGTTGGTGCGCGACCAATCTGGACGGCCTCGCGCCAGGCGGGCTCCCTGGCGGTCGCGCCGCCGGCTTTGGAACCGGTCCGATCGAACGCTTCACGTCATGACGCGGGCGTTTGTTCGGGCGGGGGTGGTGGTCGTCCGGCATCCGGGTGTGTGGGGGGTCGCACTGCGCCAATGGGCGCGACTGACGCCGCGGCGGTGGTGGCGACGGGCGCCATATCTGCCGGTGCCGCCGGCCGACTACCTGCGTTTCCGGCTGGTCACCCAATACGGCGACGAGCCACGCATCGACGAACACGATGTGCTCAACTACCTGCGGTGGTGCCGGGAACTCGAGCAGCAGCGACGTCGGTGACGTCATAGGGTCCTGGCCGATGCACAGCGCGCTCGTTCTCAATGCCAGCTACGAGCCGCTCAGCGTCGTATCGGCACGGCGGGCGACCTGCCTGGTGCTCGCCGACAAGGCCGACGTGCTCGAAGACGATGGCGGCGTCATCCGCTCCGCCACCCTCGCCGTCCCTCGTCCATCGGTGATCCGACTGCGGTACATGGTGAAGGTGCCCTACGTCCGACGCGCCGCGCTCTCGCGACGCGCGGTGTTCGCCCGCGATGACTATCGCTGTCAGTACTGCGGGGACCGTGCCGACTCGATCGACCACGTCATGCCGCGCTCGCGCGGTGGCGGCCACACATGGGAAAACGTCGCCGCGGCGTGTCGCCCATGCAATCTGTCCAAGCGAGATCGCACGCCGGGTGAAGCAGGCATGCGGCTCGCCCGGCCATGTCGAGCGCCGCGGGCCACGGCGTGGGTCGTCGTCTCGGTGAGCGGTATCCCCGACACGTGGCGGCCGTACCTGCCGCTCGCATCCTGAGCGCTCCAACGTTCGTCGTTCGCCGTCGCCGCGGAACGGTTGGCGAGCTGCACGCCGCGCTGCCGTCAGCTCCGCCGCACCCCGAACTATGGCGTATGGCGCCGACGGCCTCGGCGGTTGTCCTCGGTTCAAGCCAACCCGACGAACTCATCGATTTCGAGGCAGCGCAGCAACAGGGGGTCAGCGTCGTCCAGCGGCACAGCGGTGGCGGGGCGGTGCTCGTCGATCCCGCGACCACAGCATGGTTCGACGCCATCATTCCGGCCGATGCGCCCGGTTGGTCTCACGACATCCATCGGCCGATGCGTTGGCTGGGGGAGCGCCTCGCCGCCGCGTTTCGTCAGGTCGACCCCGGCCTCGCAGCCCAGGTACAGCATGAAGTCGTCGATACACCGTGGTCGCGGTTGTTGTGCTTCGATGGGCTCGGGGTCGGCGAGCTCACCGTCGACGGACACAAACTCGTCGGCATGAGCCAACGGCGCACCCGCGAGTACGCCCGCGTGCAGTGCTCGTGGTACCAGCGGAACGAGCAGTCCCGGCTCGTCGGGTTGCTCTCCCCAGAGCACCGGCCGCCGATCGACGCACTCGCCCCCGTCGCCACGTTGCCCGCAACCGAGCTCGACGACGTGCTCGATGCCCTGGCGCCGTTGCTCGTCTGAACAGCTCGGGCAACGCGCCGACACCAGTTGTCCCCAGTGAGGAGCCGACGGGGCTCGATGGGGGACAAATGGGGGGAAATGGTTGACGATGGGGGATTGTGGGGCCATGATGGGGACCGCTGGGGGAGGCTCCCGCGCTCCCGGCACGGCAGGTCCGCCGCGGGAGCAGGCAGGTCCTGTCGCCCCATTCGGCAGGGAAGAGGAGCGCGCGCGTGTTTGTCGGGTCGTACGAGCGACAGCTCGACGAGCGAGGACGGGTGGCCCTTCCGTCGTCGTTTCGCTCCGACCTCGGCGACCGCTGCTACCTGTTCCTCGGTGAAGATGGCTGCGTCAGCGTGCGCAGCGAAGACTCGTTCCAAGCCGAAGCCGAAGAACTGATCGCCCAAGTCAAGCGCGGTGAGGCATCGCGCGCCCGGCGGCGGGCGTTCGCCGCGTCGGCCGTCCACGCCACCATCGACAAGCAGGGACGGGTGACAATCGATCAGCGACTGCGCGACCACGCCGGGATCGAGCCCCACGCCACCGTGGTGGTGCTCGGCGACCTCGACAAGATCGAGATCTGGGAGCCCGAGGCGTATCGCGCCAACGACGTTGCTGGCCAACTCGAGATCGCAGGAGGCGGATGATGGGCCGCGGATTCGAGCACCGTCCGGTGATGGTCGACGAGATCGTCGACGTGTTTTCAGGTGTGCCCTCCGGCACGGTGGTCGACGCCACTTTGGGCGGCGGCGGACACAGCGCGGCGCTGCTCGAATCCCGGCCCGACCTCGACGTACTGGGCATCGACGCCGATCCCGCCGCACTCGAGGCGGCACGCAATCGGCTTGACGCCTTCGGCGCCCGGGTCCGCACCAGCCACCGGCGATTCGACGAATTCGACGGTGCGTTGGCCGACCACGACATCGAGTACGTCAGTGGCGCACTGTTCGACCTCGGGGTGTCCTCGCCACAACTCGACCACGCCGAGCGTGGCTTCGCCTACCGAATGGATGGTCCTCTCGACATGCGGATGAATACCGAGCAGGAGTGGTCGGCGGCCGATGTCGTCAATGGCTACGACCAGGATCGGCTGGCCGCCGTGATCCGACGCCACGGCGACGAACGCTTTGCCAATCGCATCGCCCGTGCGATCTGCGCCGAACGACCGATCGAGACGACTGCCGAGTTGGCGAGCATCGTGACCACAGCGATCCCGGCGGCTGCCCGGCGGACGGGTGGACACCCCGCCAAGCGCACCTTTCAGGCGATCCGCATCGAGGTCAACGGAGAACTCGACGCACTGCCCGAGGCGCTCGATCAGGCGGTCGAAGCGACCCGGCCGGGTGGCCGGATCGCGGTGCTGTCGTATCACTCGGGCGAGGACCGCATCGTCAAGGAACGCTTCGCTGCGGCGGCCGGCGCCTGCGACTGCCCGCCGGACCTGCCGTGCGTGTGCGGGGCCATCCAGACCGTGCGCATCGTACGCCGCATTCCGAAGCGGGCCAGCGCCGCCGAGCAAGCCAGTAATCGCCGATCGACGGCAGCGCGACTGCGCGTGGTCGAGCGGATCGAACCGCGGCGCAAGGACGGAACGGCCGAGGTGGTCCAATGAGCGCGGCGACCGCCGTCGCGGCCCGCCGTGCGCAGATCAAGCGCGTTGAGACGGCACGCGCCCGACCGAACCTGCAGGTCGTGCCGCGTCGCCGGCGCTGGCCGGCGGTGGTCGCCGCGATCATCTGGCTCCTGGTGTTTGCCGGCCTGTTGGGCGCTGCGGTGTTCCACACACAACTCGCGGAGCGCCAGCTCGAGATCGACCGACTTGATCGTGCCGTCACCGCTGAACGGGAGCGGTTCGATGAACTGCGCTACCAGCGAGCCGAGTTGCGTTCGCCGGTGCGCTTGGCCGGCGCAGCCGAGGAGATGGGGATGCGCCGCGGTGGCACGGGAACGTTCGTCGAAGTGACCCCCGACCAGCTGGCGCGGCAACTCGCCGCCGCTGGCCAGCTCGACGACGACACCGTGCGCATCATCGAACACGACGAACCGCTCGATCAGTTCCGCGACGTGAAGTCGGTGACGGCGGTGGACTCGTGACAGCGACACACCACAACCGGCCGCGCCGCCGGCACGGTGACAGCGGCATCGCGCCGCGTGGCCGCGGTGGGCGCAGCGAACAGACTCGCCGCGCCCGCGGACGGACCGCCCCGGCTTCGTCCGCTCGAGGGGGCCGTGCAGCAACAGCTCCGCGTCGACGACGGGACCACGGGTCGGCTGGCGAGCCGTCCGGTGCCGGCCGTCGGCGTACCCGGTCGCGCCGCGCCGCCAGTCGCGCGCCGATGGAGCGGCGTTCGCCCGCAGCACCGCAGAGCCGCAGCAAGAAGGTCACGGCTCCGCCACCGTCGGCGCGGGCGCGCACCGGTCGGCCCCGGGTTCGCTTGATGGCGGCGTTGATCGTGTTGGCGCTCCTGCTTGGCATCATCGTCGCCCGCGTTGCACAGCTGCAGACGTCGGAAGCTGACACGCTTCGTTCGGCCGGCAGCCAGCAGTGGACCAGGACGTTCGAACTTCCAGCCCAGCGCGGCACGGTGTTCGACCGACACGGAAACGAGCTCGCGCTCTCCGTGCCCTCGGCGACGATCTCCATCAATCCAAAGCTGATCGAGAACGGTCCCGCCACCGTTCAGTTGCTCGACGATCTCCTCGGCCTCGACGACGAGCAGGTCGCCGACCTGCTCAACGAGGTCGCCCTCAAAGAACGCGGCTTCGTGTATGTGGCGCGCCAAGCCGATGCTGGAATCGGCGACCAGATCGCATCGCTCGGACTGTCGGGGGTGAACGTCGATCGTGAGGGTCGTCGCGAAATGCCCGGCGGCGACACCGGACGCAGTGTGATCGGACGGACCAACATCGATGGTGTCGGTATCTCAGGACTGGAGCTGCAGTTCGACGACGTGCTGACCGGCACCGGCGGTTCCATGAGCCGCGAGGTGGCGCCGGGCGACCGATCGATTCCCGGCTCGGAGTCGATCGTCGAGGCACCGGTACCCGGCCACGACCTGGTGCTCACGCTCGACCGCTCGATCCAATACTCGACGGAGCAGGTACTCCTCGAACAGGTTCGGCGCATCGGCGCCCGCGGCGCAACCGCGATTGCCATGGATCCGTCGACCGGAGAGATCTTCTCGATGGCCTCGGTGCGACAGGATGACGACACCGGCGACTACGAGGTGACCAACGGCAACTTCGCGCTCGTCGACTCGTACGAGCCGGGATCGGTAGCCAAAGTGATCACGATCGCCAGCGCGCTCAGCGAGGGCACCGTCACGCCTGACAACGGATTCGAGGTGCCCTGGCGCAAGAAGTACTACGACGACATGCTGCACAACTCGTTCCAGCACCCGACACAGTGGATGAACATCGAGCAGATCCTCGTGTCGTCGCACAACATCGGCACGATCTTCGTGCAGGAGACGCTGGGGCGTTGGGTGCATCGCGACTACATGGCCGCATTCGGCCTCGGCGAACGCACCGCGCTGGACTTCCCCGGCGAATCACCCGGCATCTTGAAAGAAGCCGACGACCTGTGGGGGAGCGAGCGCGTTACCGTCGCCTACGGTCAGGGTGTGGCCAGCACCTCCCTGCAGTTGGTCGCAGCGGTCAACACCATCGCCAACGACGGCGTATACGTCGAGCCCCGACTTGTCCGTTCAACAGTGGAACCCGACGGCACGATGACCGACCAGCCCGCCAGTGACTCACGCCGCGCCGTATCGGCAGACGCCGCCAACCAGACCACCGCGATGATGCAGGAGGTCGTGTGTCGGGGTACCGCCAAGCGGGCCCAGGTGGAGGGCGTACCGATTGCCGGCAAGACGGGTACAGCCTTCAAGGCGGCCGACAACGGGACCTACTTCGACGACGACGGCAACCGCATCTACTACGCCAGCTTCGTCGGGTTCTTCCCGGCCGACGATCCGCAGGTGACCGTATTGGTGTCGGTCGACGAGCCGCCAGCAGGCACACAAGATCGATTCGGCGGCACCGCCGCCGCCCCGGTGTTCGCGGAACTCGCGCCCACGCTGATCAACGAACTCGGCATCCAACCGCCACCTGGCGGCGACGGATGTGCGCCAGCGTGACGATGACCACCGCGGCGCCAGCGCATCCCACACTCGCGTCGCTCGGCGCCGAAATCCCCGGTGAGATATTTGGACGCAACGACGCTCCTATTCAGTCGGTCAGCCACGACTCGAGGGTTGTCGAGCCCGGCGCGCTGTACGCCTGTCTGCGCGGACGAGACTTCGACGGCCACGACTTCGCAGGCGCAGCGGTCGCTGCGGGAGCGATCGCCCTGCTGACCGAACGACCGCTCGGTGTCGCTGAACTCGGCCGCGGCGTCGAAGCTGCAGCGATCGGACAACTCGTCGTCGACGACGCCCGGCGTCGGCTCGGGCCGTTGGCCGCGGCGGTCTACGGCCACCCGAGCCGCGCGCTGCACACGATCGGCGTCACTGGAACGAACGGCAAGACCACCACGACCCAGCTGCTCGCCGCGGTACTCCGCTCCGCCGGATTCGATCCTGGGTTGATCGGCACGCTGCACGGTACGCGCACCACCCCCGAGGCGCCTGAGCTGCAGCAGGCCCTCGCCGGGTTCGTCGAGCGCGGGAACGATGCCGCAGTGCTCGAGGTGTCATCGCACGCACTCGCCTTGCATCGCGCCGATGGCACGAGCTTCGACGCGGTGGTGTTCACCAACCTCGGCCGAGATCACCTCGATCTCCATGGCACGCAGGAGGAGTACATGCGGGCCAAGGCCCGCCTCTTCGATGCGTCCTTCTCGCCGCTCGCCGTGATCAACGTCGACGACCCAGCGGGCCAGCTGATCGCCGACACGTCCAGCTGCGAGCGCGTCGTGACGTACGCGCCGTCGAGGCTCGACGACGTGCACGTGGGTATTGATCATCACCGGTACCGGTGGCGCGGCCGGCTCGTCGAAGTGCCGCTCGGTGGGCGCTTCAACGTCGCCAACAGCCTCGCCGCCTTGGTGGCGGCCACCGAGTTGGGCATCGACCCCGACACTGTGATCGCCGGCCTGGCGACTGCACCGCCAGTGCCCGGTCGTTTCGACGTGATCGCCCGCGAGGACGACAATCCCCGAGGCGTCACCGTGGTGGTCGACTATGCACATACACCCGATGGTCTGGCCGAGTTGCTCGCCGCAGCGCGCCAAGCAGCCGGCGACGCCCGTGCCGTCCTCGCAGTGATCGGCGCGGGGGGAGAACGCGACCACGACAAGCGACCCGAGATGGGTGAGATTGCGGCAGCGTTGGCGGATCGCGTGGTCGTCACCTCCGACAACCCTCGCCGCGAAGACCCGGTGACGATCATCGACGCGATCGTCGCTGGTACCGCCGTGGCCGACGGCCCAGTCGACACGTTCGTCGACCGGCGCGCCGCAATCGAACACGCGGTCGCCGTCGCCGCCCGCGGCGACGTCGTGGTGATCGCCGGCAAAGGCCATGAAACCACGCAAGATCTCGGCGATCGACGTATCGCCTTTGACGACCGAGCGGTCGCCCGCGCCGCCGTCGATGCAGGAGTCAGCCCGACGTGATTGCGATCATGCTCGCCGGCGGCACCGCCGCGCTCGTCGCATTGTTCGGCACGCGCTGGCTGATCGTGTTCTTCAGTACCCGCGGGCAGGGTCAGCCGATCCTCGGCAAAGAAGACCACGGCCCCGAGCACCATATGACCAAGCAGGGCACGCCGACGATGGGCGGTCTGGCCATCGTGGTCGCCGCCCTGGCTGGATGGCTCGTGGCCCACCTACGACGGGGTCTGGCGTTCTCCGACCAAACGATGATCGTCTGGCTGGCAGTCTTGTTCATGGCGGGGATGGGCTTCCTCGACGACTACATCAAGGTCCGCAAGCGCCACAACCGGGGCATCTTCTGGAAGCAGAAGAACTACATCACCATGCTCGCCAGTCTCGGCTTCGCATGGTGGCTGTCGTCGGCAACCGGCATCTCCGAGACCATCTCGATCACCCGCGCCGAGGTCGGCATCGAGATTCCGACCTTCCTGTGGATCGTCTGGGCAGGGGCCATCGTGTGGGCGACGACCAACGCTGTGAACGTCACCGACGGCCTCGACGGTCTGGCGGCCGGCTCGGCGCTGATGGGGTTCGGCGCGTTCACCGCCATCGCCTACTGGACGTTTCGCAATCCCGACTTCTACCCCGACGTGGTCAACCCGCTCGACATGGGTGTGCTCGCTGCGGCGTTTGCCGGGGGCTGCTTGGGGTTCCTGTGGTGGAACGCCGCCCCGGCGCGGATCTTCATGGGTGACGTCGGCGCCTTAGCCCTCGGAACTGCCCTGGGCTTCTGCGCACTGACCCTCAACGTCGATCTGCTGCTGATCCTGATCTGTGCGATCAATGTGATGGAGGCGGGTTCCGTAGCGATCCAGATGGGCGTATTCAAGGCGTCGGGTCGTACTCGGCGGCTGTTCCGCATGTCGCCAATCCATCATCACTTCGAGCTCGTCGGCTGGCCCGAGACCACCGTGATCATCCGCTTCTGGCTGATCTCGGCGATCTGTGTGGCCCTGGCACTCGGCATCTTCATCGCCGACTTCACCAACATCGCGGCGGGTGGCTCATGACCCGAGCGCTGGTGTACGGGCTCGCGATCGCCGGAGAAGCGACGGCTCGCGCATTGCTCGATCGCGGCGTCGACGTGATCGCAGTCGACGACCGAGTCGACGTCGAGCGGAGCGCCGCAGCCGACCGACTGAACATCGAACTCATCGAGGCCCCCGACGACGCAGCGTTGACCACGCTGATCAACGAGTGCGACCTCGTCGTGCCTGCACCGGGTGTGCCAGAGCATCACCGGGTATTTGCCGCCACAGCGAAGAGCGACGCCGAGGTGGTATCGGAGATCGAGTTGGCCTATCGGTGGGAGGCCGAGCGCGCCGGCGGTGCGCGTCCGATGCTCGCCGTGACTGGCACGGACGGTAAGACGACTACCACGCTGCTCGCCGTTGAGATGCTGCGCGCCGGTGGGGTCCGCACCGTCGATGCCGGCAACACCGAGACCCCACTCGTCGCTGCGCTCGAGCTCGACGTCGACGCGTTCGTGGTCGAGTGCACGAGCTTCCGCCTCGCCTGGACATCGCAGTTCCGGGCCGACGCCGGCGCATGGCTGAATCTCGCGCCGGATCACCTCGACTGGCATCGCTCGTTCGACACCTATCGATCGGCGAAGGCTCGTCTCTGGGCGGCGCAGCGTTCTGACGATGTGGCGATCGGCTTCGCTGACGATCCCGTTGTGATGGCCGAACTGGCCCACGCGGTGGCGCGTCGCCGCACGTTCTCGGTCACGAGCGACGAAGCCGACTACTTCTGCGATCGCACCGACGAGCCCGGTGGCGTGCTGACGGGCCCGAGTGGGCCGTTGGTCGCCTGTGCACGCGTCGCTCGCAATCGACCCCACGATCTCTCCAACACGCTCGCGGCTGCCGCGCTCGTTCTCGAACCCGGGCTGGTCGACGCTGCGGCCGTGGCGGACGCGGCGAGCCGCTTCGTCGGTCCACCGCATCGCCTCGAGCTATTGGGCACGTGGGAGGGCGTCGCGTGGTACAACGATTCCAAGGCCACCACCCCGCATGCTGCGGCCGCGGCGATTCACGCGTTCGAGCACATCGTGTTGATCGCTGGTGGGTACGACAAAGGCGTCGATCTCGGCGCGATGGCCGCTGCGCCAGCGCATGTCGACGCCGTGATCGCCATCGGTGACACCGCCGAGCGTGTGCTCGATGCGTTCGCCGATGTCGAGGTCTGCGAGCGCGCTGGCGATCTCGGTGAGGCCGTCGATCGTGCTGCGCGGCTGGCCACCGCTGGCAGCACCGTATTGCTCTCGCCGGGGTGCGCAAGCTTCGACGCCTACCGCGGATTTGAAGCGCGCGGCGATCACTTCCGTCGGCTTGTGCTCGACATGCACAACGAGTCACCAGCTGGTGATGCGCACGACACCCGGAACCGCGACACCACCGCACACGACACCCCGGCACAAGACCCGCCTGATCGTGACACCACGATGAACGGAGCACCGCGATGACCATGACTGCTGACCCCAGCCCGCGCACCGTGCGCGACCGTCGTTTGGCCACGCTGGAACGGCTGCACGGTGGCCCGCGTCCAGCCCCAAGCCGCCGGCTCCCAGCGATTCGCCGGCGTGCGACCAAGAACGCCAGACAGTCGGCGGCTGAGGTGCAGGCACCGCTCGGACCGCCTCCAGCGATCTGGTACGGGATCATCGCAGTCGTCTCGGTGTTCGTCACCTTGGGACTGGTGATGGTGCTGTCCGCGTCAGCGGCCACCGAAGCCAACCTCGGGAACTCGCCGTACCGGGTGTTCAGCCGGCAGGCGATGTGGGCGGGACTCGGCGTTGTCGGCATGGTGATCGCCGCACGCGTGCCGTATCACTGGTGGCGACGGCTGGCGATTCCGTTGGCCGTACTCGCCGCGTTCGCCATGATCGTTCCGTTCACCCCCGCACTCGGCGCCACCGTGAACGGCGCACGGTCGTGGGTGCGCGTCGGACCGCTGAGCGTCCAGCCGTCCGAATTCCTGAAGCTTGCCGTGGTGGTGTTGGCGGCGGCGATCCTGACGAATCGTCGAGATCGTCTCGGCGATCGGCGGACGCTTGGTGTGCTGGCCGTTGTCGCTGCCGCCGCCGCTGGACTCAGCCTGGCGCAAGGCGACCTCGGCTCAGCGGTGGTGCTCGGCGCGATCGTGCTGTCGGTTGCGTGGGTCGCCGGCGTGCCGCTGATGCCGCTCGCTGGAATGACTGCAGCCGCCGTCACGGTGGCGTTGCTGTTCGTCGCCTCGAGCCCGCGTCGCCTCGACCGCTTCACGGCCTTCTTGAACGTCGCTGAAGAGCGTGATCACCTCGCCTACCAGACGTATCAGGGCTTCTTGAGCATGGCTGCCGGCGGACTCGGCGGATCGGGCATCGGTGGCAGCAGAGGCAAGCTCGGCTATCTCCCGTATGCGCACAGTGACTTCATCTTCGCCGTCATCGCTGACGAGCTCGGTATGATCGGCACCGCTGCGGTGATCGGCGGGTTCATCATGCTGATCTGGTTCGGTATCCAGACAGCGCTCGCCGCCAGCGACCCGTTCGGCATGTTCCTCGCCGGGGGAATCGCTGCGTGGTTCGGCGTACAGACGATCATCAACCTCGGCGGCGTCACCGGCGTCTTGCCGGTGACCGGCTTGACCCTGCCGTTCTTCTCGGCCGGTGGCACCTCCCTGTTCGTCAGCATGGTGGCGGTCGGGCTGTTACTGAGCGTGACGCGCCGCATTTCTCGCACGTGAGCCCACCGCCCGCCGCCCGAACGTTCGCTGTTGTCGCAGGTGGCGGAACGGCTGGTCACGTGCTTCCCGCGCTCGCGGTTGCCGAGGCCCTCGTCGCTCGGGGCTACTCCGCGGCTGAGATCCACTACGTGGGGGCGCGGCGCGGCGTCGAGACCGAGATGCTGCCGGAGTCGCCCTTTGCGCACACGTTCTTCG
>JBCCVW010000055.1:0-23409 GCA_039194665.1 Actinomycetota bacterium | reverse complement strand
TGCGCACGCTGTACACCGCGGTGAGTCGGGGGACCGAGTCACTGGTGTTCCACGGTCACGTGCCGCCCGGCGAGTATGCGCGGATGCGGGCTCCTCACCAGGCCGGCGACTTTCCTGCGCCGGTCAAGCTCGTGGCAACCACTGCAGAGTTGAGCACATACACGTAGCTGTACGGAACTGCCCAACCCGCTGCGTTCGCCACGAGCTGACCCGGGAAGCTGTGTTCCATGATCGTCGGAGGCAGATCGTCGAGGAGCTGCGGCACAACAACCGGGTCGTAGCGCCAGGAGACGAGATCGGTCGTCGTGGCCACGTGCGGCTGATCGTCGATCACGGTGTACATCGCCAACCGGTCGCCGTGTACCGCGACGCCACGGTTGTACGTCGAGTCACCGGCCGGAAGCGTCCCCGCAGCTGGCGCCCACGCGATCCCATCCGGCGAGTACACCAATTCGCCCGAGGTGTCTACCGGCCCGGCGAGGTCACCCAACAGAATTCGTACCGCAGGGTTCCAGAGGCCATTGGCTTTGAGGCCATCGAGAACCTCTTGATCGGTCGGGTTCGGGCTGTCGGTGATGCTCGCTTGCCACTCTGGCGGCACCGAGTCGACGAGGTCGCCGATGCGGTCGTCGGGCAGCGGTAGATCCGACGTCGCGTCGGCACGCATCAAGAAGCCGCTCTGCCACGGAATCACCCACTGCACGAACGGGTCCGGGCCCACCAGTTCGGTGATGGTGTCGGTGACGTCGATCGTTGCGGTGAGGTGTGTAGTCGACGGCGGGCCGTCGTCGGGCGATTGCGTCGTCGGCGGCAGGGTCGACGGCGGAATCGTCTCCGGCGCAAGTGGTTCGGTGACATCGGGCACCGGTTCGGTTGCCACTCGCCAGGGTTGGGTCAGTTCTGGCGGTGCAGGCTCCGTCACGATGTTCGAGTCGGTGACGACCGCGCCGTCGTCGGATTGATGCGATCGAACGACGACGAAACCCAGTGCTGCTGACGCAACCAACAGCGACGCGGCGATCGACGCCACCGATGGTCGATTGCGGCGTCGACGCGGCACTGAGGTCGGCTGGGTCGCGCGACGGGCGAGGAACTCGACATCCGGGCTGGTGTCGACCTCATCAGCCTTGCGTTCCAATGTCGCCACGAGTCGTTGTTCGAGATCGGTCACGTCAGCTCCTTTCTCAGCTGAGACAGTCCTCGGTGCAGCCACGGACCAACGGAACCGACTCGACAGCCCAGGCACTCGGCGATCTCGCGGTCGGTCATCTGGTGGTAGAAGCGCAGCACCAAGACGGCGCGGTGGTTGAACGGCAGCTGTTGCAGCACGTCCCACAACTCGTCCATCTCCGCCTCGTCCGTCGACGTGATCACGAGCTGCTGCTGGCTGCGACGCCGTCGTTTGCGTGCGTGGTCTCGGCAGCGGTTGATGACCGCCACGTTGAGGTACGAGCCGGGTTGGTCGAGACGATCCCAACGCTCGTAAAGATCGGCGAACACGTCGTGCACGAGATCGCGAGCGGTGTGCGGGTTGCCGATCAGCAGGGTCGCTCGTCGCAGTTGGAGTGCGAGCTCACGCTCATACAGGTCGGTGAACGACGACGCACGCTGGCCAACGGCCCGATCCCCGTCATCGACGGGTGGCTCAGTGCTGGTACGCGCGATCATCACCTATCTCCACGTCCGACCCGACCGAATCAATACAGAATCATCTGCGGACTCGTCCCGGCGACGACGCACCACCGCGACGATCGACTCAGGTGCACGGCGGCTCGGCGACGCTGGCGGCGACCGGTTCGTAGGTCTTGCTCTGCCCGTTGGCGCTGAGCGTCACTGTCGGCGGATCGGCTTCCAAGAGGACATCGACGAGCGCGATGCCATCGTCGCCAGCGATCGCTGCCCAGGCGTCCCCCGCCATCGTCGGTGACGAGGACGCCCACACGACTCCGTTGATCGGACAGATCGTGGTGAGGTCACAGCTGAGGTCCAGCCGGTACAGCGCGCTGCGACTCGGCTCGACGATCCCTCCGGGACCGATCGTGTAGCCCTGCGCGGCGGTCTCCAACAGGGCAGGATCGGGGCCGATCTCTGCGTCGGTCGCAATACTGCCGGGCGCTGAGAGGTCGGCGGACACGTTGGTGCGTTCCTCAGGCACGCCGCGAGGCGGCTCGTCGCGACCGAGCTGCACCGCGAACGGACCCGACGGAAGGGTGCCTCGATCGAGCGCCACAAGGTATGTCTCGGGATTGGCATCGCTGTTGCACATCTGCGGATTCCCGGGCACGACAAACTCGCCGTGCACGATGCTGCGGTCGAGGTCGACGATCACGTCGTCCATTCGGATTTCGCAGTTCGACCCATACACCGCGCCAAACCACACGGCGATCTCGGTCTCGAAGTCGACAACGGGTCGATCTGCGGTCACTCCGCTCGTCGCCCACAGCTGCTCGTACTGCGCGTCGGTCGTCGCAACGCCGGTGCGGTAGCTCGGACCCGTGCGTTCGACAGCCAGGAGGCGCCAGCCATCGCCTTCGGTCGCTTGTGGGCCATCGATCACCGCATCGGCAGGGTCGACCCCCTCGAAGCACACGGGGCGGCCCGCGAACGGTTCGAACAGCTCCAACGTTTCCTCGTCGAGCACGCCCACGTATGCCGAGGCCAGACCGGTAGCGGTGTTGGCACCCCCGTTGATCTCGATGTTGTTGGCGCGCATCACGTCGAACACCTCGGCCAGAAGCGCATCGAGCTCGTCTTGGGTATAGGGAGCCTGTGCCGCGGCGACTCCCACGCCTGGGAACGCGGTCGCCAGGTCCGCCTGCCGTTGCGCGACGTCACCATCGAAGCCGACCACGACCCAACCGAGGTTGTCGCGATCGATCCACAGGTCCACGTAGCCGGGCTGTCGCGTCGCCCACGCGCGAATCTCGTCGATCGGCTGCTCGTTGCCGACGTACACGGGCGAGTCTCGATAGAACGCTGGGTCCGCGGACACCACTTGGAAATCGCCGCACAGCTCAAGCCCGAACGGCAACGATCCCATGCCCATGGATCCGTCCGAGTCAGCCGGCGCGGCCGCGTCGACCGTCGGCGGCATCGTGTCAACCGTCGGGGGCGTCGTGGCGACGTCCGCCGGATCAGTTGGCGCGGTCGTCTCCTGCGGCGACAGCGTCGGGAGTGATCCGGACGAGCCGGTCGTCCCGTCGTCGCTCCCGCAAGACGCAAGCACGAACGCGCCGACGGTGATGGCTCCGAGGCGGATCAGGCCGGTCTCCATGCGCGTTAGACGCACGAGACTCGTCGTGCGTTCCACTGGATTCGCCGGCGGCGTGTACCACTCGTCGCTGGCCAGAATGGAGTGGTGACGTTCCTGCGATCAGTCGAGCTCGACGAGCACGCGCCTGGGCACAGCGCCGGGCACCCGTTCGACGTCGCCGCCATCGCATCGATGGCGTCGAACGATGGCGCTCTGCAGTTCAACCGCGGTGTCACGGTCTTCGTCGGCGACAACGGCTCAGGCAAGTCGACGCTGCTCGAGGCCATCGCTGTGCACCAGGGAATGAACGCGGAGGGCGGCGCACGGGGCATGCAGTTCCGGACGCACGACGACAGCGTGTCGTCGCTGCATGAGCACCTGCGCGTGCTGCGTTCGTCGCGCCAGCCCCGCGATGCGTTCTTCCTACGTGCTGAGAGTTACTTCAACGTGGCAACGGCGATCGAGGAGTACGGGGGCAAGTCGTTGGCGTTGTATGGCGGCTCGCCACACCAGCGTTCGCATGGGGAGTCGTTCATCGATCTCGTGGTACATCGATTCCGCCCACGCAGCCTCTTCCTGCTCGACGAACCAGAGGCCGCGCTGTCGGTTCACGGACAGTTGCAGTTGTTGGTTCGGATACACGACCTCCTCGGCGAGGGGTGCCAGTTCGTCATTGCCACCCACTCGCCGCTGTTGATGGCCTACCCGGGTGCGTCGATCTACCGGTTCGACAGCACAGGGATCGAGCGCGTCAACTGGGAGGAGATCGACACCGTGCAGATCACGGCGGACTTCCTCGCCAATCCCGACCAGTTTGTCAGCGAGCTGCTCGCTGACGGCGACTGACGTCCTCCAGGTTCGACGACGTGCCAGTCGGATCGGACAGACTGGTCGCGTGGAAGTGGTGCGAGTCGACCATGTCCAGTTGGCGATGCCGGCCGGTCGGGAGGATGATGCTGTGGCGTTCTATGAAGGCGTACTGGGGATCCCATGTGTGCCAAAGCCCGAGCACCTGGCCCGCCGGGGCGGTTGTTGGTTCGAGCGCGGCGCACTCAAAGTGCACCTCGGCGTGGATCCTGAATTCCGCGCTGCCACGAAGGCCCACCCTGCGTTCATCGTGAACGACGTGCCCGCTCTTGCGCGCCGGGCCACTGAGGCCGGTTGCGCGGTGCGCGACGACGAGCCGCTGGAGGGGTACCAGCGGGTGTACGTCGACGATCCCTTCGGCAACAGAATCGAGCTGATGGAACCCACGTCGGAGTCAGCGGCCAAGGAGTAGCCATGGCGAGATCGATTGACATCCACCTGCTTTTTCAAAACGGTGTGGCCAAAGCGGCGATCGAGCGGTACGCCGAGATCTTCGACGACTTCGCACTGACTCGGCTCGACCTCTACGAGGGTGACGGGGATGGGCCAGCGGGTCAGGTGAAGATTGGCGACTTTCAGGTCTGCGGCCGACGGTTCATCTGTATCGACTCGCCGATCCAGCACCAGTGGGACATGACGCCGGGTATCGCTCCGTTCGTCGAGTGTGACGACGACGCCGAGATCGAACGACTCTTCGACGCCCTCTCCGACGGTGGTCAGGTCAATATGCCGCTCGGCGAGTACGGGTTCGGACGGCGGTTCGGCTGGGTGGTCGACCGGTTCGGGGTGTCGTGGCTCCTGAACATCGCGTAGCGAGCGCTCTCGCCCACCGCTCTCCGGGACGCATTGGCGTGGCGCCGACCTACCGGCCCATCAGCTGCGCGAACACGGTCGACGCCTGGTCGGCGAGTTCGTCGGAGACGGGCGCCGCTGACTCGGCGTTCGGCGGCGGCAACACGACGGGATCGCCAAACACATCGTTCAGCCAGAGCGTGCGGTCGCTGCCCCAGTAGCGAAGGATGGTGACGTCGCCGTCGGGGAGCTCGGTGACGCAACCTTCTGAGGTGAGGAAGCCCGCCCACGACAGATGCACACCGTCGTAGGCATCGGCGACCGAGCGCCAGTCAGGCACGAGTTGATTGCGCATCGTGACCCGCGCCGCCCGCTGGCCGGGCACCGACAACAAACTCGTCAGCCGCGCTCGCCGTTGGTTGATCCCAGGAAGCTCCCACTCGGGGTACGGACCGCCAACTCGCGGGTGCTCCATCACGAGTTGCGCCCAGTCCTCCGGCCGATGGATCTCCGCGACACGCGCCCCGGAGGGGACCGGCAGCGTGCAGCGAGCGATCGGGCCGATCTCGAGCTCCCACGATCCGAGCAGGTTCTCATGTACCTCGGCGGGCGGGTTCGACACCGACCACAACCCTGCAACCGTGAACTGACCCGAGCTGTAGACGTCCTCGTATCGACGAAACAGCGGGGCGAGATGCTCGACCCATCTCGACACAGCAACGGTGTCGAACCACCATTCCTGAGCGTTGGAATCGAATGGCGCACACAGTTCGGCACCGAACCGGGCAACGACCGCCTCGGCAATTGGACGACGGGCATCGGCGCCGCCGTAGCCGATCGCCACTGTGTCGGGGGCGTCGGAGATCCACGGGCCGACGTACACGCACGAGAGATACACGGCAGCGTCGAGCAGCGCTCCGAACGACATGTCAGTAGCGGCGCCGACCGCCCGATCGACTGCGTCGGGAGACGGCGGCATGTCGTCGTGCGCCCAGTTCAGATCCGTCCGCTGTTGCGCCTCCAGCCACCCGAGCAACGTGACGCCCAGCGGCGCGTCGAGCAACGCTTCGACGAGGGGGCGATCGGTCGGCACCCGCCAACCGTATGCAGTGCCGCTCGATCGATCGGCAGGGGTTGTTCGTCGTCCCGCTACGTCTCGGGCTGGTGCGGCAGCTCGACGCCGGCGAGGCGCATGAGGTTGGCAAACGTGCTGCGGGCGACGCGCCATCGCCCGTTGTGCAGTACCGCTTCGCCGACGGTGTCGGTCAACAGCGGGTGCCCGTCGCTCGACGACACCGTGAACACCACCGCCGCACGAGCGTCGCTGAGGAATCTGATCTGTCCAACCGCAATGTCGGCGTCGCGCTGCGACGCCCGCTGTGCTGCGAGCTCGGCCGTCGGCGCCAGCCCTCCTCCCTCTTGCACGTTGGGAAGTGAGTCGCCGTCAGCGTGGCTGAGGTTGGCGTACGCGACCCGGATCGCGGTCTCGGCCGCGCCGCGGTCAGATGGCGGGGGACCAACCGCAACGTGGTGATCCAGCGGGCCGCCATGCCGCACGGCGTGCATCGCCCGCGCAATTTCATCCGCATCGGTCGTGTCAACGCCGGTGAGGTCCGCGCCGCGGCGGCGGGCCAACTCTGCCATCGCTTCAGCCTGCGATCTGACCTTCACGTCGGGCGGGAACGCGTCGACGAACACCTCATCGGCGATCCGATCGACTGCCTCGAACGTGGTCCACTCCATGGTCGACACGTCACCGGCGGCGATGCGCTGGACACAGCGGAGCACCACCCCGCTCTCCTTGTCGACCCACACGGTGAAGCGCTCACCGGTCAGGAACAGCTGCAGGGGCGCCATCAGGGTCCGGGGACCATCGCTGCGTGCGTCAAGCCTCCAGCAGGGACGACCGAGAACCACGTCGTCCGATGAGGTGTCGATGTCGAGCATTCCCAGAAGCGGGCGAGGTCGGCACCACAACTGCGGCGACACGTCGTAGCGATGGGCGACGGCGTTGGTCGATGCGATCGCTCCCTGGCCTGGCGTGTACGCGATCACGTCGTCACCGTGTGCGATACGGACCGATCTGCCGTAGCCGGTGTCGAGGTGGTCGACACGGCTGCGACTATCACCGTCGATCCACACTTCGGTGAGCGTTTCAGCGATCCCGTCTGCGGTGCCGCCGATCATCACCGCCCGACCCGGTCGGCGCTGTATCGCCCGACGCTGGAGCTCGGTGTCGACTCGCTCGCGCAACACGCCATGAACCGCCCGGTCGCGGGGTGCGTGGTACAGCGCAATCAGGGGATCGTCCACGACACAGTCTCCCGCGAGGTGTCGCCGGCCGCCAGCGTGATGGATGCGGGATCAGGGCGATGTAACGGAGTCGGTCGACGGGGTCGACGCGTCGGGTGACGTTGGCCGACGGGACGCACCGACAACCAGCGCACCCGCAATGACCACGATCACGAGCGCAACGTTTGCAGCTGCGAGCAATTGTGCCTGCCGGTGAACGGATTCGCATGGCTCCTGCGCCAGCAGACCGTCGTTGTCGGCAATGTCCAGCGCAGTCGCGCTCGGCAGCGGGTCGCTGTCGAACAGCGTCGCACACTCCACGTCGTCGTACACCGGCTGACCGTCGCTGTCGACGCCCACGATGACCGAGTCGCTCAGCGGTTGGCTCGCCCACGCAATCCACAACACCAGGAGCCACACGACACACCCGGCCACGGTGTAAACGACCACACGCGTGGTGGTACTCATCGTGCGGTCGGCCACGCCACGAACCATAGGCCGCCACCGCTGGGGTCCCACTGCGAACGAAGCCGCAATGAACACGCTGTCACCCGTGTCGCTTCTCGGCGGCCGTGGTTGCGGTTGGCGCAACTCACGGCGCCGAGAACTCGTTCCGCCTCGGGCAGGTCAGCTGGTCATGCCTTCGAGGCCGACCAACGCGCGGGCGTGTTCGATCTCGCCCATATGGCGCAACCCGTGCTGATACCACCAGCACTCGAGCGCGTCGAGCAGCGTGATACCCGCCGCACCGGCGACCCGCGCCGAGTAGGTGTTGGCCACCACGTCGGGAAATGGGCGCGGGACGATGAGGGTGGTGAGCATTGCGGGATCGAGCTTGGCGAGAAACCCCTCCGAGTTGGCCCACACTGCGTTCATGTACTCGATGAACGCGGGGTAGTCACCGATGCGTTGGCCCACCATCTCCTCAGGAGTTCGCTCTTTGCCGTGATCATCGATCGTCAGCCGCAGACGGGCCGCCCACTCGTCGTTCCATACCGCCGGCTGACCACCCGACACGACAGGGAACGTCGTGTCTTCCATGTTCACGAAGTGAAAGAGCGAGAAAGCGATCGGCAGAACAGCATCGCGCTCGACATGGTTGACCTGATCGACGTTCATCGTCGCCGTGGCGTCTTCATACAGCGAGTGCATGGCCCGCATCCGGCGGCGCAGCGAGTCGAGAATCAATTCGTTGGTCATGATGTTCCTTCCGTCACCGGTCAACTCACCCGACTGCCGCCGAGGCGGCAAGCGGTTCGACGAGCGTGCTCAACGCCGCGATCGACGGCATGGTGACGTCGCTCGAGGCGTCGCGTGAGCCAGGAATGATCCGCACGAAGTCGATGCCGAGGTCGCGGATCGCAGTGAGGCGGTCGCGCGCCTCGTCGAGCGGCCCGGCAATGCCGAACCGGTGGATGAACTCGGCGTCGAGAGACTGCGCATGCGTGCCGGCGCCCGACCCGTGGTGCGTCATGTCGTAGTCGGTACGCATCGTTCGCGCCGCTTGTTGCACGCCGGCCGGAAGTTCGTCGATCTTCATTCCTGGGAACCCGGAGAAGTGCACGAAGCTGGCGACGCCGCCACGGACCGCCTCGCGCGCCACGGCCGCATCGTCGTTGACCACGCAGTTGATGTACGCACCCAACCGCAGGGCATCGGGATCACGCCCGGCGGCCTCGGCGCCATGCCGGGCCTGATCGACGCACCACTCGAGCCGATCGGTGTCGGCGCCCACGGCGAAGCAGATCCGATCGGCGACTCGGGCCGAGAGCTCGATCACCTTCGGTCCGGTCGCCGACACCTCGATCGGCACGTGCGGGACATCGACGTCGTCGAGCCACTCGATGCGGCTCGGTCGGCCGTCACGATCCACGGTGTCGCCGTCGAGGTAGGCCCGCAGACGGCGTAGGTACAGCTCGAAGCTGGCGGGGGAGGCCGGCCGTCGGCCGATCTTGGCCATCGACGAGTCGCCGCGACCGATGCCGATCACCAGGCGACCACCGCTGGCGATCTGTACGCCGAGTGCCGCTGAGGCGGTCACCGCCGGGTCGCGGCTGACCGGGTTGGTCACCCCGGGCCCGAGCTCGATCGTGTTGGTTGCCGTCGCCGCCAACATCAGTTGGCTCCACGTCTCGGGTGCCAGATTCTGGGTGTCGGCAAACACGATGCTGCGAAACCCGATGCCTTCGATGCGTTGGGCGAGGTCGGCGGTGTTGGTGGGATGCGGAAACATCAGCAATCCAATGTCCATGGTGTGTCCTTTCAGCGGTGGCGCCAGCGGCGCTGACGCGAGAGCGTGCACGAGTCCGGTGAATGCGAGCGCCGGTACGTGGGCGTCGCGACGACGCCTGAGTCGAGCACAACGTGTGGGCCGGCCGTCACGAAGCCCGCCGCTCATGTGAGAGCTCGTCGAATGCCTCGTCCAGCCGCCGTCGGCCAGCGGCGGTGAGGCACGGGTCGAGGATGGCGCGATGCTGCTCGATTCCGCGTTCGTAGTGGCCCCACGTGATCACCTCGACGTGATCGAACTCGTCGAGATGGTCGAGCCAGTACCGGCTGACGATCCAGAGCGAGCGCGCCAGAACGTCGAGATCGACACCGAGGCCGCGCCGCAACAGACCGTCGTCGGCGAACCGGTGGATCAGTCCGTCGAGGCGGGCGAGGTCGGCCACCATCTCAGGCGAGGCACCTGGTTCGATGCCCGGACCGGCCAACTGCGCACGGTCGCGTAGGAGGAACCGGTATCGCCAAACCAGATCCATCGAGAACGCAACATGCCGCACGTAGTCGGCACACACATCGCCTCGCACGTACGAGTCGTCTCGAGCCCGGAACTCCCTACGCGCTTCGTCGCGGAGGGCAATGGCCAGATCACGTTTGGCCGGAAAGTGGTACGTCAGATTGCCCTGCGTGAGACCGGCCGCCGATGCGATGGCGGCTTGCGTGGTCGCCGCGTAGCCGCGCTGATTGAACAGCGTGCGAGCAGTGTCGAGAATTCTCTCGGCGGTTGATGTCATCGGCGAGTTGCTCGTCCTTACTTCGAGATCGGCGCTTGATCCCACGACTTAGGTTGAGTAACCTAATCATAGGTTGAGCAACCTAGAATTGTCAAGACCGATGTTCTCGACCGGCGGACATCCGCCCGACATCTCGACTCGCAGGAGGCACCTCATGTCCACGACCACCCCGCAGCACGTCGCGATCGTTGGTGGCGGCACCGCCGGATGTGTGCTCGCCGCACGACTCAGCGAATCGCCCGACTTCCACGTGACCCTGCTCGAGGCCGGCGGCGACGACTCGACGTACGACGAGGTGCTCCTCGACCCCAGCCGCACACCTGAGGCGTGGAGCGGGCACGCACCCGCCGCCTTCTCGCTGATGCAGGGCCCACCGGCGGACGTCGCCGTATTCCAAGGTCGCGTCCTCGGCGGCACATCGGCCGCGAACGGGCTCGCAACGTTGCGCGGACTGCCGGTCGACTACGACGGCTGGGCGGCGATGGGTCTCAATGGGTGGGCATGGGACGACGTGGTCGACACGTTCATCGCCGCCGAGCGTGATCTCGACTTCGGGGAATCGCCGCTCCACGGTGACACCGGCCCGCTTCCCGTGCGCCGCTGGCGGCGCGAGGAGCACTCACGCGCACAGCGTGCCTACATCGACGGGATGACCGCACTCGGCGAATCGACCGTCGCCGACATCAACGATGCGAGCCAACTCCCGGGCATCGGTGTCTTCCCGGCCACGATCGACGACAACGCCCGCCGTGTGTCGACGAGCCTCGCCTATCTCCCGCCGAGCGTGCGCGCCCGGGAGAACCTGACGATCCGCACTGGCGCCGACGCAGCCGCCATCGCGATGGAGGACGGGCGGGCGACCGGGGTGGTGCTCAGCTCAGGTGAACACGTCGCCGCCGACGAGGTGGTCGTGTCGTGCGGCACGTTGTGGACGCCGCAGCTGCTGATGCTCTCGGGCATCGGTCCTGCTGACCATCTCGAAGAGCACGGCATCGACGTAATCGCCAACCTTCCCGTCGGCTCGACGATGAGCGACCACCTCGGTCCCGCCATTCCCTATGTGTACGACGGACCCGAAACGGCCACCGGCGGACCGGCGCAGGCACTCCTCGTGGGCGCATCGAACGGGCACGACATCGACTACCACGCGTTCCCGATCACGGCGACGCCAATCGACGGGCAAGCGCAGTTCCTGCTGTCGGTGTTCCTGCTGCGTTCAGGCGGGGATGGCACGGTGCGGCTGAGCGGCTCGCGCGAGGCGGGACCGCTCGTCACCCTGCCATCGCTGCCCGACGACGCACCCGACCGGTTCCGTCATGCCTTCGACAAGCTTGTCGCCTGGCAGGGCACCGCCGCGTTCGCCGAACTCGGCGCCGAACAGGTCGAGCCGCTCGATCTCACCGCCGACGACGCGGTCCAGCAGGCGTTGGAACGACACCTGTTGTCGTATGCGCACATGGTTGGTACGTGCCCGATGGGCACGGTTCTCGACGCCGACTGCCGGGTCCACTGCGTCGACGGCCTACGCGTTACCGACGGATCGGTGATGCCCACCATTCCTTCCGGCAACACCTACCTCGGCTGCGTGATGATCGCCGAACGAGTCGCCGCGAAGATGATCGCCGAGTCGGACAGTCACTGAGCGCGCACCGGTCCTTACCTCGGGTGTGCCCGACACAGGATGTCCGCCAAGCAGTAGCGCCTATTGCGGCAACGAGGCGACCAGTTGTGCGCACTGGGCTTCGATGTCGACCACCGCAGCCTCGAACGCGCGTCGTGCCGAGCCGGTCGGATCGAACACCTCCGGCACCGCCGCTCGCAGGTACTCGCTCGCTCGGCGACCATCGGTGAGCGCGGCGGCCCAGCCGCGTATGTCTGCGGCGTCGACGCCGACCCCCGTCGCCGCACGGTCGAGCGCTTCGGGAAGCGTCATCGTGCGCGAGAACGCCGCCGGCGACATCGCCGCGATCTTCACCACGTGATCGCGCTCGGCGGTCACGATCAGATCCGCTTCGTCGAGGAGATCGGTGTGCACTTGTTGGCTCCGATGACCCGACACGTCGAGACCGCGCTGCGCCATTGCGTCGACGGCATCGGCAATCGCCGGGATCCCCTCCGGCCCGAAGCCAGCCGAACGTAGTACCGGCGTCATGCCACGCGCCCGCAGGTCGCGCTCGATGAGCGCAGCCATCATCACCGAGCGCGTCCGGTTGTGCGTACACACCGTGAGCACCCGCACGTCGACCGTCACTGCAGTGCCTCGGGTCGGCTCAGACGGATCCTTCAGGAATCCGGATGTCGAGACCGAAGATGTCCTCGAAACGCTGGGCGTAGCCCTCGTCGTCGTCGATCGCTTCGCCCAACCCGATCCAGTCCTGGTCGTCGATCCGATCGTGCATCGGTGCCAACTCCGCGCCAGCCCAGCTGACGTGATACCGGAGTCGTGGCGAGTCGGTGACGATCGCCTCGTGCACGACCTCGCCGACTTCGAACGGATCAGTAGCGTTCAGCCGGCCGGCGAAGTACAGCTGGAACATCTGTCGATAGTGCGCTCCATAGGCACCGGTCGCATTCGGCTGCTCGGTGTTCTTGGCGATGATCGCCGACTTGGTGACACCCGGCTCGATTATCGCCACGCGAATCCCGAACGGCGCCAGTTCGGCGGCCAACTCTTCACTCACTCCTTCGAGCGCCCACTTCGAGGCGACATAGGGCGCCTGGGCGATCGAGCCGATCCGCCCCGCGACCGAGGTGATGTTGACGATCGTGCCGCTCCCGCGCTCGCGCATCTGCGGTAACACCGCCTTGGCGCAACGAACAGCGCCAACCACGTTCACGTTGTACACGTCGTGATATGCCTCGCTCGAGGTCTCCTCGACCACGCCGTTGCCGCCGATCCCGGCGTTGTTCACCAGGTGATCGACGTGGCCGACGCGGTCGAGAATGTCGGCGAAGCCGGTGGCGACCGACTCGTCGACCGCAACGTCGAGCTCGGCGAGTTCGACGTTGACACCACGCTCGGCGGCCATCGCGTTGAGCTTCGTCGCCTTGTCGATCGAGCGCACGGTGCCGATCACCCGATGGCCGCGCTCGGCGAGATAGATCGCCGTGGCTCGACCGATTCCAGAGTTCGCTCCGGTCACCACGGAGATCGGTTGCGTGCTGGCATCACCACTCGACATGGCGCCGAGCGTAGGCCACGGTGCAGCGGTCGCGGTCGGGCTCGGCCCGACTACTGGTTCAGGCGTCGCCGATCTTGGACTGGAGGTCGTGCACCCAGTCGTCGGCTTCGCGCCAGCGCGTATCGGCGTGGGCGCGACTCGAGTCGGCCGTGTCGCCCGCCGCCGGGTACGAGCCGAGGAACTTCACCCCGCCCTGCTTGGCGTGCAGCGCGCGCAGCGTGTCGGCGAGCAGTTCGTCGCCGACGTGCGACTCGGCGTAGACGATGAAGCAGTAGTCGCCGAGACCACCGACCGGTGTCGGTCGGCTGATCAGGTTGGTGAGGTTGATCCGCCGTGCGGTGAACTCCTGGAGGATCGACACGAGGCTGCCCGGCTCGTCGGCGCGCTGGTAGATCACGAGCGCTGTGCGGTCGTGACCCGTCGGCTGCGGCACGCCCGTGCGGGCCACCACCACGAAGCGCGTCTGGTTGCCCTGCTGGTCGGCGATGTCGGAGGCGATCACGTCGAGGCCGTAGTGCTCGGCCGCCACACGCGGCGCAAGAGCGGCCGTGGTCGACGACGCCTCTTCGCTCACCAGCCGTGCGGCGTCCGCGGTGGAGTGGGCGGCGATCACTTCGGCCTCGCGCAGGTGCTCGCGCAGCCACAACCGGCACTGCGCGGCGGCGATCGGGATCGAGTACACCTGCTTCACGTCGGCGAGCTGCACGCCGGGCGCGGCGAGTAGGCAGTGCTCGATGTCGATCACGATCTCGCGCGTGATCAGGAGGTCGTAGTCGAACGCCAGCGCGTCTTGGGTGAAGTTGACCATGCCCTCGATCGAGTTCTCGATGGGCACCAAGCCCACGTCGACTTGACCGGCGGCGACAGCGTCGAGCACATCGGGGACCGTGCGAAACGGCACGTGCTCGTGCTCGACGAGATCGTTCTGGGTCAGCAGTGCCTGCTGGGTGAAGGTCCCGAAGGGTCCGAAGAACCCGACGCGTCCTGGGCTGGTCATGGCGAGTCAGGCTACGAGCAAGCGGTAGGGAGCTGCCACGATGATTGCGTGGACGAGTCGAAACTGCGCGCGTTGCTCGACGACGTGCGCGCCGGCACGGTTGCTCCGGACGACGCGGTTGCGGCGCTACGCCGCCTGCCGTTCGCCGACGTCGGCGACGCGTTGGTCGATCATCATCGCCATCTACGCAACGGCGTACCCGAGGCGGTTTATGGTCCGGGTAAGACGCCGGCGCAGTGTGTGGCCATCGTCGCCGAGCTGCTGACGAACGGCACCGGCCCCGTGTTGCTGACGCGTACCGACGAGGCGCAACGGACCGCCTGTCTTGAGGCTCACGGACCGGCGGAGGAGGCAGCGGGCTCACTGCTGTGGCGGCCGGCGCGGACCTCTCGCCCCGCGCAAGTCGCGGTGATCACGGCCGGAACGAGCGACCGGCCGGTCGCCGCAGAGGCTGAGCTGACACTCCGCGCGTATGGCTTCGATCCGACGCTTATCGTCGACGTCGGTGTGGCTGGGCTGCATCGGCTGCTGGCCCACCTCGACCCGATCGCCGGCGCCGACGCGATCATCGTGGTCGCTGGAATGGAAGGCGCGCTGGCCAGCGTGATCGGTGGGCTCACCGCATCGCCGGTCGTGGCGGTGCCATCCAGCGTTGGGTACGGCGCCGGACTCGACGGCGTCACTGCCTTGCTAGCGATGCACGCCTCGTGCGCCTCCGGCATCACCGTCGTCGGCATCGACAACGGGTTCGGCGCGGCGAGCGCACTCGCGCGGATGCTGCCATGAACGGTTCGACAACAACCCGGACAGCGTGGATCAACCCGGCCGCCGGGATCGCTGGTGACATGGTGCTGGCGGCGTTGATCGACGCAGGCGCCGACGTCGATGCGGTGCGCGCCTCGATCGCCGCGCTGGGTGTCGACGGCATCGAGCTGCGCATCGAGCGGACGCAACGGGCGGGGATCACAGCGACACACGTCGATGTGCACACCAGCGACACCGCTACCCACCGGGCGGCCGCTGAAGTGATCGACCTGATCGCGCGCGCCGAGTTGCCGCCGACCGTCGCCGAGCGGGCCACGGCAATCGTCGGCCGCCTTGCGGAAGTGGAAGGCGCGCTGCACGACGTGGACCCCGCCGACGTGATGTTGCACGAGGTCGGCGCACTGGACTCGATCGCCGACATCGTCGGCGTATGTGCGGCGCTCGATGCGCTCAGCGTCGAGGAGGTCGCGGCTGCGCCGGTCGGGTTGGGGACGGGCACCGTCCGCAGCGCACACGGAACGATTCCAGGCCCGGCGCCAGCGACGATGGCCCTGCTCACCGAGGCGGGCATCCCGGTACGCGGCGTCGACACCGAGCTGGAAACAGCAACGCCGACCGGTGCTGCGATCGTCGCCGCGCTCGCCACGTCGGTCGGTTCCATCCCAGCGATGACGCCGATCGCCACCGGGTATGGGGCCGGCACCGCCGATCCGCCGGATCGGGCCAACGTGACCCAGATCGTCATCGGCGACACCCTCATCGAGCACACGGCGTTCGACGGCACGGCGATCGGCAACCCGACGACAGAGCACGGAGGCAGTTCCGCCGACGGGGCGACCGTCGAGCAGCTCGTGGTGCTCGACACCAACCTCGATGACGTCACCGGCGAGGTGCTCGCGTACACCGTCGAGCGGGTGCTGGCCGCTGGCGCCGCCGACGCGTGGACCACGGCGATCACGATGAAGAAGGGTCGGCCGGCGCAGCAACTCAGCGTGTTGTGCGAAGCGGCCCAGGAACCCGAGCTACGCGCGCTGGTGATGGCCGAGACGGGGACGCTGGGCGTGCGGGCAACGCCGGTGACCCGGTGGGCCGCCAACCGGACCGTGGTGATCGCCGATGTCGATGATCAGCAGATCCGTGTCAAGCGCTCGGCCGACCGCGACAAGGCGGAGTTCGACGACGCGACTGCAGCGGCGCGGACGCTCGGCCGACCGTTGCGCGAGATACTCGCCGCGGCGGTCGAGCGGGTCAGGCCAGCGAATCGTCGATCCAGCTCTTGATCTCGTCGGCGCCGCGTGAACCGCTGGCCCGGGCGACGACGTTGCCATCGGCGTCGAGGATCATCACGTACGGGAACGACGAACCACCGCTGACGAGAAACGCCGTCGCATCGGGATCATCGGCCATCACATCCCACGGCCACGCCCGGTCGACCAACCACTCACTTGGCGGGTAGTTCGCCTCGCCCTCGCGTACGCCCGTGCTGACCGCGACCACCTCGAGATCCACTGGGATGTCGCCGCGCTCGGCGAGGGCGATCAGCTCTGGAATCTCGTCGTTGCAGTGCGGGCACCAGTGAGCGAGATACACCACCATGGTCGGTCCGTCGGAGGGTCCCCCGATGGTGATCGGTGTGCCGTCGAAGTGCTCGCCGGTGAGCACCGGCGCAGCTGCGCCGATCGCTGGGTCGGTCGCACCGTCCTCCAGTGGCGGCAACGGATCTCCGGCGATCACCACGGGGCGCGTCTCGCCGACGACAACCAACTCGTCGGTCGCTGCGGCGCCGGTTGCCTCCCCATCGCGGGCGCCCGCGTCGGCGGTGGTGCTCTCCCCTCCGTTGTCGTCGCCGGGGGCGCCGACGGCGATCACCGCGATCGCGCCGATGACCACCACGGCGGCGGCAACGATCATCCACACCGGTCGGCGTCCGGCGTTCGTCGGTTCCACGTCGGGATCGGTCGTCGATGTCACACGGTCTCCAACTCGTCGATCTCGTCGACCTCGTCGACCTCGTCACTGACGGTTACGGCCTCCTCGCTGCCCGGGACCGGGAAGCGGATCCATAACAGCGCGAGGATCGTGATGAACCCGACCAGCGCCATCGTGGCCAAACTGATGAACCCGAACTCGCGGAACCACACCGCCGTGCACGACGGCCCCGACAAGTCGCACGAACCGGTGTCGAGCGCGGGACGCCACTCGATCAGGGTGTGGTAGGCGGCGATGCCGGCCCCGATCACGGCGATCGGGGTCACATACCACCGCACCCCCGGATCGCGGCGAATGCCGCCGACCAACAGGATCGCCGCCAGCGGATACATCGCGATGCGCTGGAACCAGCACAGCCGGCACGGCACGAACCCGGCTACTTCTGAGAAATACAAGCTGCCGAGCGTGGCGGTGGCGGCGACGAGAAACGCCAACCACACCCCCGCCGAAGAGATCGATCGACCGATGTCGGCAGCAGCGACGTTGCCAAGACCGGCCGCGATGCGTAGTGCGACCAGCAACACGACGCCGCCCATCGCCACCAGCGTGAGCAACCCGAAGAACAACTGCCAGGTCTCGGTGGTCACCGCCTCCAAGTATGGCTGGCCGCACACGCTCGCCGATAGCGCGCCGGACCGCTACCGTCGGCGCGCCATGACGACCGAGGCCCTCGCTGCGCCGTCGGCCGACACCGGTGCCGCCGTAGTTCGCGAGTTGCGGACCACGCGGATGCGTCGCCGGCTCGGCGATACCGAGTGGTTCGACGTCGCCTATCGGGCGTATCTGTTCGCGTTGGTCGGGTTGATCGCCACCGTGTTCGTGTCCGACGCGATCCGCGGCCAGCTCGCCGACGAGCTCGCCCCAGACGTGCTCGTCGATCGGGGGCCCGCGATCCTCGGGGTGATCACGGCCGTGGCCGTCGCCGCGGGCGTGCGCAGCGGCGCCGATGGTGGACCAGTTGCGATCGAGGCAGCCGATGTGCGGCACCTGTTACTGGCGCCAGTCGCCAGGAGCTCGGTGTTACGAGCGCCAACGCTGCAGCGCGTCCGCGCAGCTGCGTTTGCGGGCGCGCTGATCGGCGGGGCGGTCGGTCAGTTCGTCGCCATCGAACAGCCGGGCTCACGGGCCGCATGGGCGGGCGCTGCCGCACTTGCCGGGGCCGCGACCGGCGCCGCGTTCATCGCGGTCGCAGTACTCGTTCACGGGTGGTCGCTCAGCCGGCCCGCCGCGACCGCCATGGCCGGTGCTCTGCTCGTATGGCAGATCGGTGCGGCGTACCTGTCGTGGGTCGGCGCCGATCAACGAGTGGCCGGTCCCTTCGACTCGATTGGTGCGATCGCGCTGTGGGGTGTCGATGCGGACGCCGTCGACGCCCTCGGCCTCATGGTGATCGGTGCGTTCGTCGTAGCGGCGATCGCCCGTTGCGGGGCGCTGAGTATTGAGGCCCTCGTTCGCCGCGCCGACCTCGTGAGCCAGTTGCGCTTCGCAGCGACCACACAAGACCTGCGCACCGTGGTGCTCCTCCGTCGCCAGCTGCGGGCCGAGACGATGCGCCAGCGCCCGTGGGGCGGCGTGGGGCGCCGACCGCGAGCGACGTCACCCGCTGTTGCGGTGTGGCAACGCGGCGCGCGTTCGATCCGCCGGTTCCCGCTGGCCCGACTGGCGCGTATCGCCGGACTTGCTGCCGCGGGTGGCATCGCCGCCGCGATCGCCTACGAGAGCGCACCGATCGCCGTGCTGATCACCGTGGCCGCGACATTCGTGATCGGCATGGAGGGACTGGAACCGCTGGCGCAGGAGATCGATCACCCCGACCTCACCGATCGGCTCGGCGTCGAACCCAGCTGGCTCTACGGCCACCATCTCGTCGCGCCGGCAGGGATGCTCGCGGTCGCCTCGATCGTCGGCGCCATCGCGGTGACGATCGCCGCACCGGGACTCGCGTTCGGCGCGTTCTCTCTTGCGGTGCCCACGGCGGTCGCCGGTGCCGTCGGCCCTCTCGTGGCGACGGTGACCGATGCGGCGCGACCGGCCGCCATCCGCTCGACCACGCTGACTGCGGCGCCGCGCGGCGACAGCGAGTTGTTGATGCCTCCGGAGTTCGCCGGGTTCTCCACGGCGATGCGTACGCTCTTGCCGGTGGCCCTCAGTGCGGCGGCGGCAGTGCCGGTTCTGGTGATGCGTGCCGACCCCGGCTCGGCCACGGCCGGTCGAGTTGCAGTGGGGTGCGCGCTGTACGCGGCAGGCGCAGTCGTGTGGGTGCGCCGCCGCGACGCGTGGGGCCTCGCCGTGCGGCGCTTCTTCGCCGGGGGTCGAGCGGCCACATGAGCGAGTTGCTGGTCGCGGACCTCACCAAGCGATACCACGACGCCCCCGCCCTCGGACCACTCGACCTGGCGGTGGGCGCCGGCGAGCGAGTGACGCTCGTCGGGCACAACGGATCGGGCAAGACCACGCTCCTGCGCGTGTTGACCGGGTTGCTCGATCCGACCTCGGGTGAGGCCACCATCGGCGGCCACGAGCCGTCGTCGATCGAGGCCCGTTCGATGGTGTCGTACATTGCCGATCGCCCCGTGTTCTACGACGACCTCTCGGTGTGGGAGCACGTCGAGTACGTGTCGCGGCTGCACGCCACCGACGACTGGGAACAGCATGGCGTCGACCTGCTCGACGAGCTCGGTCTCGACGACCGCATCGACGACCTCCCGGTCACCTTCAGCCGGGGCCTGCAGCAACGGGCGGCGATCGCGATCGCGTTGTGTCGTCCCTTCGACGTGTTGTTCGTCGACGAACCCTTTGTGGGGCTCGATCGGCGGGGTCGCCACGCCCTGCTCGACCGGCTCGACGCCGCCCACGCCGAGGGCGCAACGATCGTGGTCGCCACCCACGATGCCGAGGCGATCGGCCGAGCGCATCGCCTCGTGGTCTTGCGCGACGGGCTGCTCGTGCACGACGGCGGCGCCGACGACATCGATCTCGACGCTGCGCTCGATCGCCACGCACCCGCGGGGCCGACGACAGTCGAGGCCGACGAACCCGCCGATCCAAGCGACGACGGCCCCGACGAACGCGGCGGTGATGTCGCTGATGCCCATGGAGATGAGCCGCCGCGAGACGACGCAGCCGACCGCGCAGAGTGAACTCGGATGAGCCAGCCAGGGCCGAGGTCGTCGTCTAGCATTCGTCGCCATGCAGGAGTTCTCTTCGGTCACGGCGTCGGCCTACGACGCTGACGCGCTCACCCCCTTGTTGTCGGAGAAGGCTGCGGAGGGCTGGGAGGTCCTCTCGATCGTGTCGGCCGGGACCAACATCGTCGCCTACCTGCAGCGCGGCGACAGTGCGGCCGCAGCCGCGCCTGCCGCCGCGCTCGTCGACAGCGCGCCTGCCGTAGCCGACGAGCCAGCAGCCGAAGCGCCCGCCGACGACGCCACCGAGATCGCCACCGACGACAGCACCCCGGAGCCGGTCGACGAGCCGAGCGGCTGGGCGCAGGCGCCCGCAGACGCCGCCGACACGGCCACCGATGCCGCCGCTGGGGCGGCCGTCGCCGCAGCCGCCGAGCCCGTGGTACCCGAGGCCGAGCCGGTGGTCGACGTCGCCCCGGAGCCGGCAGCTGAGCCGGCCGCCGCGGAACCGGTCGCCACCGAAGAGCCAGCCGCCGCCGAGCCCGCAACAGCGGAGCCCGCCGCGGCCACCGCACCGCAGGAAGAGTCCACGGTGCCCGCTGGGTGGTACGCCGACCCGTCAGGCCGCTACGAACTGCGCTACTGGGACGGAAGCGCGTGGACCGAGCACGTGTCGCGCGCCGGCCAGCAGTTCACCGACCCGCCGGTCGCCTGACGCCACAGCGTTTGCTGGCGATTTTTGGCGCACCGGCGTGCGAACACTGCCAACGAACGTGAGCGGCACAGCACAGTCTCTAGCCTGATCGCTGATGCGCGCCACCTCGATCGGACACGCCGGGATACTCATCGAAACCGAGGCCGCATCGATCGTCTGCGACCCGTGGTTCCACCCGGCGTTCTTCGCCTCGTGGTTTCCATTCCCGCGCAACGACCAGCTGTCCGACGATGTGCGTGAGCGCATCGAGAACGCCGACTTCTTGTACATCAGTCACCTGCACGGCGATCACCACGATGAGCCGTTTCTGCGTGAGCACTTCCGACGCGATATTCCGATTCTCCTGCCCGGCTACCCCACCCGCGAGCAACGCCGCACCCTGCAGCGGCTGGGATTTACCAACTTCGTTCGTACCGAGCACGCCGAGCCGCTCACGATCGCGCCCGAACTCGACGTCGCCATCCACATCGAGACGTCGATCACCGACGGACCCGGTGGCGACTCGGCGCTCGTGGTGAACGACGGCACGACGATTCTGGTCAACCAGAACGACTGCCGCACCCACGATCTCGAAGAGCTCCGCAAGCATGGGCCGGTCGACATTCACTGGCTGCAGTTCTCGGGCGCGATCTGGTATCCGATGGTGTACGAGCTGCCCGAAGACGAGATGCGTCAACGGTGCCACGACAAGGTCGAAGCGCAGTTCGCCCGCGCCCTCCGGTACGTCGAGAACGTCGACGCACGCTTCGTCGTGCCAAGCGCCGGTCCTCCGTGTTTCCTTGATCCCGACCTGTTCGGATTGAACATGATCGACGGCACAGAGCTGTCGATCTTCCCCGACCAAACTGAGTTCCTGGCGCAACTCCACAACATCGGCCGCCACGGGGTGATGAACATCCCTGGCACGGTGATCGAGGTCGAACCACAGGGGATCGATGTGGCGCACCCACTTCCCGCAGCCGAGGTCGCTCGGATCTTCACCGACAAACGTTCCTACCTCGAGCGCTACCAGGCCGACTGGACGCCATGGCTGGAACGCGAGAAGGCCAGCTGGAACCAGGCCAACACCGATTTGTTGGCGACGCTGAAGTCGTGGTGGGAGCCGCTGCTCGACCTGTGCCCGCAGCTGCGGATGCAGGTCGACGCCAATGTGTTGATCCGCTGCATCGACGACAGGCGAAGTGCCGATCGACTCGACGTGATCATCGACTTCCCCAAAGGCGAAGTGCGCGAGCTCGACGACGACCCGTACGAGTTCCGCTTCGACATCGCTCGACCGCTGGTGGAGGCCGTCGCTGCACAGCGCGCCGTCGACTGGAGCAACTCGTTGTTGCTGTCGGCACGATTCACGGCCTGGCGCGCCGGCGAGTTCAACGAATACGTCTACAACTTCTTGAAATCGCTGTCGGTGGAGCGCATCCGGCGCGCTGAAGACGAGGTCGTCCGAAAGTTCACCTCGGCCGACGATCTCGCCGCCGAGGCCGAGGACGACATCCGCGTCGGCGACTACATCGTCCAGCGGCGCTGCCCGCACCGCAATGCCGACCTCACTGCCTTCGGTGAGATCGACGGCGACGAGTTCGTCTGCACGTTGCACGGTTGGCGCTTCGACCTCGAGACCGGCGAGTGCCTCACCGCCGTCGATCGCCCGCTGCGCATCCGCCGCGCTGACTGAACTGTGACAGTTGGGGTCTGACCCCATCCGTCACAGCCGTATATTGGAAGGCGTGCTAGATCTCGGGATCGACCTCGATGTCTGGCCATGGGTGTGGCTGGGGATCGCCATCATCTTCGCGATCGCCGAGCTCACGCTGCTCGCCGGGTCGTTCGTCCTGCTCCCGTTCGCCGTGTCGGCGTTCGCCGCATCGCTGCTCGGCTTCTACGACGTGGCCGTCGAGATCCAGTGGGCGGTGTTCATCGTTGGCGGGGCCGCGCTCTGGGTATTGCTCTATCGCTACGCCAAACGATTTGCCGGCGAAAACGAACTGGAACCCGGCGTGGGCGCGGAACGTCTCGTCGGGCTCACCGCCATCATCACCCACGACGTCGACCCAGACGACACCGACCGTCGCGGCCGGGCCTCGATCGACGGTGAAACGTGGGGTGTCGTCGCCGAACCCGGCCAACACTTCGCCAAAGGCACCAAAGTCACCGTGACGGGAGTGTCAGGCACGCGCGTCACCGTGACACCGTTGGGCAGCGCCGACGGACCAGGCGCGCCACCGGCGGGACCGCCCATGGCCCCGCCCGAAAATCGTCCACCTGAAGGGAACTCATGAACCCCATTGCGATCGTTCTGATCGTCATCGCGCTGATCGGCATCCTCGTGCTCGTCGGCGCCGTCAAGATCGTGCGTCCATACCAGCGCGGTCTGGTCGAACGACTGGGTAAGTACAAGACCACCCGCAATCCCGG